>JBCAXK010000039.1:0-14386 GCA_038534095.1 Chlamydiota bacterium
GTTAAGTCTCCCGAAAAAGATGGGTATAAAGCTGTGCAGATGTGTTCGGGAACTCTTTCTGAGAAAAAAGCGAAAAAGCTGCGCAAGCCTCAAAAAGGCTTTTACATCGCAAAAAATCTTGACCCTAGAGAAGAGCTTATTGAGTCGAGGGTGGACGATACCCAAGAGTATGAAGTAGGAAAAATCTTTTCTGTCGAATATTTCAAAGATGTGGATTACGTCGATGTCATCGGCATTACAAAAGGGAAAGGATTTCAGGGAGTGATGAAGCTTCATGGATTTCGAGGTGGGCCCGCTGCTCACGGTTCGGGATTTCATAGAACGGCAGGTTCTACAGGTATGCGTTCAACACCTGGTCGATCTCTTCCTGGGAGCCCACGAGCCAGCCGTATGGGTGGGCGCCGTCAAACAGTGCAAAACTTGCAGGTAGTTCGCGTAGACGAAGAAAGAAATCTTCTGTTAGTGAAAGGGGCTGTTCCAGGGTGCGCAGGTAGTGTCGTTTACATTTCTAAAGCGATTAAATTAGGAGAATAACGTGCCTCTCAAAAAATACAATCTAAAAGGCGAGCAAACCGGATCTGTTGAGGTTCAAGAGAGTCTTCTGGGCCGCCTTGCCAATCCTCAGATGATCAAAGACTACATTATTGCGATCCGCAAAAACCTTCGTCAATGGTCAGCAAATACAAAAGACCGTTCAGAAGTGCGCGCCACGAAGAAAAAGCCTCACGCGCAAAAAGGTTCTGGAAGAGCTCGTCAAGGAAGTTTCGTAGCGCCTCACTATAAAGGGGGCGGCGTCGTCTTTGGGCCAAGGCCAAAGTTTGATCAGCATGTGCGCATCAATAGAAAAGAAAGGCGCGCTGCTATCAGGTCTCTTCTTGTAGAAAAAATAGGACAAGAAGGGGTGAAAGTGCTCGAGCCCTCCCTTTTGGAAGAAGCAAAAACAAAGCCGATTGCTTCCTTTTTAGACGCCTTGCATTTAGGTGGTAAAAGAATCATTTTTATTGGCGCTTCTGATCAAAGAGATAGTGAGCTTTGGATAAAAAGCACAAGAAATTTACCCAAGGTAGAGTTTTTACGGATACAAAACTTGAATGGCTACGCCCTTTCGATCGCCACAGAGATTGTGATTTTAGATCGCGCTGTTGATGAAATTTTGCACCTATTAGGAAAAAATCATGAAGAATAAAACTCCCTATTCCACCATCAAACACCGGTATGTTACAGAAAAATCTAGGCTCTTAGAGGAGTTGCAGGATGCTGAAAGCAACCCGTCTCTTCGGAAGTGTGATTCTCCTAAATATGTTTTTAAAGTCCGTATCGATGCAAATAAACAAGAAATCAAAGACGCTTTTCAAGCTATTTATCAAGATGTGAAGGTTGTCTCAGTCAATACGATTACGATCCCTAGAAAAAAAAGGCGCGTTCGAGGCCGCATAGGCATGAAAAGTGCCTTCAAAAAAGCGATCATCACCGTATCGCCCGGAGATCGCATTGAGGACCAACTTTAGGAAACAGGAAGACAGCTATGATGAAGAAACACAACCCAACAACGCCGAGTCAGAGAAAACTGGTGCTTCCCGAATCTACAATCAAAAAAGCGCCGAGACAAAAGCGACTCACGAAAGCAAAAACAAGAATTCATGGTCGTAACAACCATGGAAGAATTACCTGTCGTCACCGAGGAGGAGGCCATAAAAGGCTCTACCGTATGGTCGACTTCAAAAGAGATAAAGAAGAGATCAAAGCAAAAGTTGCTTCTATCGAATACGATCCAAACCGCTCAGCGCATATTGCCCTTTTGCATTATCTTGATGGGGAAAAAAGGTACATCATTGCTCCTCAAGGTTTAGAAGTTGGAAGTTTTGTGGAAACAACGGACAAGCCTCCCTACAAAGTGGGAATCTGTATGCGCATCAAGGCGATGCCTTTAGGTTCAGTCATCCACAATATAGAACTCCAGCCCAATCGGGGCGCTAAGCTCGTCCGTTCGGCAGGTCTTTCTGCCCAGCTCTTAGCGAGAAGCGGCGGCTATGCTACCATCAAAATGCCTTCTGGCGAAGTTCGGCTCATCAACGAGAATTGTAGGGCTACTTTTGGCGCGGTATCTCACCCTGAGCACAGTCTTCGTGTCGATGGTAAAGCGGGGAGAACGAGATGGAGGGGTTTTCGCCCTACCGTAAGAGGAACTGCGATGAATCCTGTTGACCACCCGCACGGAGGTGGTGAAGGAAAGAGCAAAGGAAATATTCCACAAACCCCTTGGGGAAAATTCACCAAAGGGCATAAGACAAGATCCAAACAAAAAACCAATAAATGGATCGTGAAAAAACGGAAAAGAAAAAATAGGAAGTAGACAATGGGTAGATCACTAAAAAAACAGCCTTTTGTGGACCATCATGTTTGGAAAAAAATGGCAAAGCATTCCGCCGATAAAGGTAGTAAAAAACCGATCAAAACCTTTTCTAGACGCTCTACCATTGTTCCTGAAATGGTTGGCTACACTTTCGAGGTACACAACGGAAAGAAATTCATCCCTGTGTTTGTCTCAGAAAATATGGTGGGTCACAAATTAGGAGAGTTCTCTCCTACAAGGACATTTAAAGGGCACGTGAAGAAATCAGGAAAGTAAGAGAACTTGTATGTTACTAATTAGAGCGAAAACAAAATATGTAAGAATCAGCCCCAGAAAGGCTCGTTTGGCAGCAAAGCTCATCTCTAGGATGAGAGCTGAGGAGGCTTTGCTTCAGCTCGGAGTCTCTCCGATGAAAGGGGCAAGGCTTTTGAAAAAAACGCTTGGCAGCGCCATTGCTAATGCAAAAGAGAACCACTCTCTTGAGCAAAATGCTCTGCAAGTGCATGAAGTTCGCGTTGATCCGGGACCTACGATGAAGCGAGCAAAATCAAAAAACCGGGGAAGTAGAGTCCCCATTATGAAAAGAACGAGTCATTTCACAATTGTATTGAAGGCAGAGTAGAGCATGGGACAAAAAACATCACCAACGGGATTTCGCTTATCTCGTAGAAAAAAATGGGTTTCTAATTGGTATGCCAATAAGCAAGAGTTTGGAAATCTGCTCCGAGAAGATCGGATGATTCGGAAATTTTTGTCGAAAAAATCCTCTTGCGTAGGCACCTCAAAAATTCTGATCAAGCGGATGAGTGGCAAGATTGAAGTCACTATTCGAACCGCAAGGCCTGGTTTAGTGATTGGAAAGAAAGGCGCTGAAATTGAGCAACTAAAAAAACAGCTACGTATCCTTACAGGGCAAGAAGTTTGGATTGAGGTCGAAGAGATCAAAAGACCTGATCTCGATGCTACTCTTGTAGCGCTCGGAATTGCAAGGCAGCTCGAAAGGAGAGTGCCTTTCCGGCGTATCTTGAAAAAGAGCTTACAAACGACCATGGACGCAGGGGCTCTTGGTGTGAAAGTAGCTATTTCAGGTCGTGTTGGTGGAGCAGAAATTGCAAGAACCGAAGGGTATAAAGAAGGGAAAATTCCTTTGCATACTCTTCGAGCCGATATCGACTATGGAGTCGCTAGAGCCGAAACGACCTACGGCGCTATTGGCGTCAAGGTATGGATCAACCGGGGTGAAGATATCCTCAACAAAAAGATGGGAGGTTAACCTTGGCACTACAACCAGGAAAAACGAAATATCGCAAACAGCAAAAAGGAAGTTTTCGCGGCCTTGCCAAAGCGGGTTACCTCATCGATTTTGGTGAATATGGGATGCAGGCCCTAGAAAGGGGTTGGGTCACCAACAAGCAAATTGAAGCATGTCGGGTCGCTATCACCCGCTCTTTTGCGCGGAAAGGAAAAGTTTGGATCCGATTTTTTCCAGACAAGCCTGTGAGTAAAAAACCGGCAGAAACAAGAATGGGAAAAGGAAAAGGTTCTGTTGACCAGTGGGTTGCTGTTGTAAGACCAGGCCTGATCTTATTTGAAGTGGGCAATGTGTCTAGAGAAGAAGCGCAAAAAGCGCTCGCTCTTGCCGCAGCAAAGCTGCCCTTTCGGACAAAATTTGTGGAACGAGTTGAGGTGGTTTAATGAATCTACGAGAAAAAACAGAAGAAGAGCTATCCAAACTTGCGCTCGAACTTGACGGAGAAATTTTTGCTCTGAGAAATGAACTCAAGCTTCATAGGAAGCTAGAAAAGCCGCATCTTTTGAAAGAGAAAAAACGGATGAAAGCGAGAATTTTGACCATTTTAGGAGAAAAAAAGTGAACCAAAGAAAGGAAAGAAAAACGCTGCAAGGTGAGGTCATTTCTAACAAAATGGCAAAAACAGCTGTTGTGAAAGTTACCCGAAAAATGCGCCACCCTCGCTACCAGAAATTGGTAGAAAGTAGGAAAAAGTACTACGCGCACGTAGAAACCGGCTCTTGCAAAGTGGGAGACCTAGTTACGATTGTGGAAACAAGGCCCATTTCTAAGTTAAAGCGTTGGAGAGTTGTTGAAAAAACCGCGAACGAGGAAAAAAGGTAGAAGCGCCATGATTCAAGAAGAGACTGAGCTTGAAATAGCTGATAATACGGGGGCAAAAAAAGTAAAATGCTTCCGCGTATTGGGTGGAAGCAAAAAACGTTATGCAAAAGTCGGGCACGTCATTGTCGTGTCTGTTAAGCAGGTGACTCCCCAATCGAGTATAAAAAAAGGAGACGTTGTGAAAGCAGTCGTTGTTCGCACAAAAAGACGCATCAAAAGAGAAGACAATTCCACATTGATGTTTTACGACAATAGTTGCGTCATCATCGATGATAAAAACAATCCCAAAGGTACAAGGATTTTTGGACCAGTCGCAAGGGAAGTTCGGGAAAAAGGTTTCATTAAGATCACCTCTCTTGCTCCGGAGGTAATATAACATGAGTAAATGGATTCGAAAAGGCGATAAAGTCTGCGTGATTGCAGGAAATGATAAAGGAAAAGTGGGCACGGTTTTATCCCGAGGGAAAACCCGGATTCTTGTAGAGGGCGTCAACATACGCAAAAAACACATGAAAGCAAGAAGCGAGGAAGAAAGGGGAGGCATCATTCCCATGGAAATGCCGATTCATATTTCCAACGTGCAGCTTGTTGGGGAAAATGACCAGCCTGTGAAACTCCGCGTCCGTTTTGATGAAAAAACGCAGGAAAAAGTTTTATTTTATAGAAAGGCTTCCGAAGAACGTCCTGGCGAAACGGTAGAAGTCATCTATAGACCAGTAAAAAAATACGCAAGGTAAACGAATGTCTCAATTACGCGAGAAATACTACAAAAAAGTCCGGCATGAACTCCAAAAGAAGTTGGGCTATAAGAACATCATGCAGGTGCCTTTTCTGCACAAAATTGTCATCAGTATGGGCATTGCAGAGGCCCTCAAAGATAAAAACGTTCTCCAAGATCACGCTAGTGAATTAGCGAGCATTGCAGGACAAAAACCTGTTGTCACCAAAGCGAAAAAAGCGATTTCTAATTTCAAACTACGTAAAGATAATCCGATCGGCCTGATGGTCACTTTGCGCGGGAAACGGATGTTTGATTTTTTGGACCGTTTTGCAAACATCATTGCTCCTCGAATCAGTGACTTTCGTGGATGCAATAAAGCAGGAGATAAGCAGGGAAATTACACTTTCGGGGTTCCCGATCAACAAATTTTCCCCGAGCTCAATTTAGATCTTGTGAAAAGAAGGCAAGGGATGAACATCACCTTTGTTACGTCGGCCACAACCGATGAAGAGTGTAGAGAATTATTAGGAAGCCTTGGGTTCCCATTTAAAAAGTAACGAGAAGGATATTTACTATGTCGTTTAACGATCCTATTGCAGAAACATTGACCAAAATCCGGAACGCATCAAGAGCGCAGCACCGTTTTGTAGACATGCTCCTCAGTAAAGCGCGCCTTCAAGTGTTAGAGATTCTCAAACGCAAAGGATACATCAACAATATTCTTGTCGATAGGTCGAAAAATAGAATGCGTGTTTTTTTGAAATACAACGCAAGACGATCGATCATTCGCGGCCTTAAGCGCGTATCTAAACCAGGCCGGCGTAAGTTCGTAGGAGCAAAAGATATTCCCTACGTTTTCAACGGGATTGGTATTGCCATTGTATCCACTTCGAAAGGTGTTTTAGAAGGGGAAGAGGCGAGAAAGCTCTCTGTTGGTGGCGAAGTTTGGTGTTACGTTTGGTAATAAGAGTAGAAGGAAAAAAACTATGTCTAGATTAGGAAAAACTGCCATCAAAAAGCCCAAAGGAACAAAGGTTGTTCTGCGTGAAAAAGAAGTCGAAATACAGGGCCCTAAAGGAACGCTTGTCCAGTTTTTGATGCCAGGAATTGTGATCCAAGATGGGGAAGAGGAGCTCTCTGTTTCTATAGCAGAAAATGGGAAAGTGCACAAAAAGTTTCACGGTCTTTACCGCGCCCTTTTGAACAATATGGTGATTGGAGTCTCTACTGGATTTTCAAAATACTTAGAAATGATTGGCGTGGGTTTTCGAGCAGAAATTCAAGGAAAAAAACTGAAACTCTTAGTAGGCTATTCCAACCCTGTTCTCGTCGACATCCCTGATGGTATCGAAATCAAACTGGAAAAACCTACGGTCATCGTTGTCTCAGGGATCGATAAACAACAAGTAGGCCAGTTTGCTGCAACGGTTCGCTCTTACCGGAAACCTGAGCCTTATAAAGGAAAAGGAATCCGTTACCGCGGTGAGTACGTCCGGAAAAAGGCAGGTAAAGGAGCAAAAGCAAAGTAGGTTAGGTATGGAAAAAAGATTGGATAAAAGAAATCGACAACGAATATCTCGAAGCAAACGGGTGCGCAGGCACCTGAAAATGTGTACAAATAGGCTCCGCCTTTCCGTTTCAAAAACCAACAAACATTTGTTTGCGCAAATCATCGACGATGAAACAGGCAAAACTCTGTTTGGTATTGGTACGAGAGGAAAGCAGTTTCAGGGTACAGAATTTGCAAAAAGATCGAAACACGCGGCGGAAAAAATCGGTCAGCTCATCGCAGAGGAAGCGAAAACACAGAATATTGATGAGGTCGTTTTTGATCGTGGTCGGTATAAATACCACGGCGTCATCGCGATTATGGCCGACGCCGCTAGAAACCATGGTCTCAAATTTTAACGTATTTATTTAGGTAAAGTAGGATGGGAAGAAAAGAAGAAGACAAGTCGGACGATTTTGAAGAAAAAGTCCTCTACATCAATCGCTGCTCCAAAGTAGTTAAAGGAGGAAGAAAATTCAGTTTTTCTGCTCTTATTTTGGTGGGAGACCGTAAAGGGAATGTCGGTTTTGGTTTTGCCAAAGCAAATGAGGTATCTGATGCGATTCGTAAAGGATCTCAAGCGGCGCGTAAGAACGTATTTTCTTTTGAAATGGAAGGGACGACCATCCCACACGAAATTTTTGTTACCTGGGATGGCGTGAAGCTTCTTTTAAGGCCTGCTTCTGACGGGACTGGGGTTGTTGCAGGATCGAAAGTGCGTCCTGTTTTGGAGCTTGCTGGCATTGAAAATATTGTTTCAAAAAGCTTAGGATCCAACAATCCGATCAATCTTGTAAGAGCGACGGTCAAAGGTTTGAAAATGTTGCGTAATCGGAAAAAGAGTCTCGCCCTAAGAGGGATTGACGAGGGAATGGAAGAGGTAGGAAATGAAACTACATGATTTGAAAAATACGCATCGGGCTAGAAAAAAAGTACAACGCGTCGGAAGAGGCCCTGGATCGAAGAGAGGGAAAACCTCTTGCCGTGGTCAAAAAGGTGATGGATCCCGATCTGGATACAAAAGACGGTATGGTTATGAGGGGGGAGGAGTGCCTCTTCATCGAAGACTGCCAATTCGCGGATTTACAAGAGGCCGTTTTTACCAGGCTCGCTTGGCAATTAATCTGGATTTAATTGAAAAGTTTTATCATGATGGGGAAGTGGTCTCAGAAGACACTTTGCGTCAAAAAGGACTCTCTCCTAGACGAATTCCTGGAGGGCTCAAAATTCTTTCTAGAGGAGAACTGACGAAAAATGTACGTATTGAAGCGCACCGTTTTTCTAAAGAGGCTATTCGAAAACTTGAAGAGAAAAAGATTCCATACCAAAAAGTATCATAAGTAGGACAGTTTTGTATGATTGAAGGCATCAAACGTATTTTTAGCATTCCAGAGCTTCGAATGAAAATATTCATTACGTTTGGTCTTCTTGCTCTATGTCGGATTGGATCTTTTGTCCCGGTCCCTGGCATCAATGGTGAGCTTGCCGTGCAAGTCTTTCAGCAAGCGAGCGGAGGAGCGCAAAATTTTTTCCAATTCATTGATATGTTTTCTGGAGGCGCTTTTGCCCAGCTAACCATTTTGGCTTTAGGGATCATGCCCTACATTTCCACCTCGATTGTTTTACAGCTTTTGGTCGCGATCGTTCCCTCTTTGCAAAGGGAAATACGGGAAAGCAGTGATCAGGGTAGAAGAAAAATTGGCCGCTGGACAAGAACAGCTACCCTTTTTCTAGCTCTTTTTCAATCTGGAATTTTAGCTCGTTATGCTTTGAATATGGATAGCTCTTTTCCCGGAATGATTGTGCCTCAGTTGCTTCTCCCTACCGTTTTTGGAGTCCCCTGGCTTTTTTATCTAACCTTTATGGGAACCGTGACTACAGGGACCCTGTTGCTCATGTGGATGGGGGAACAAATTACAGAAAAGGGGATTGGTAATGGGACGAGTTTGATCATTGCTTTGGGAATTCTCTCTTCTTTTCCAAGAACTCTTGGCGCGATTTTGCAACAACTAAACCTAGAGTCTCAAGGAACGGCGAATCTCTCTTTTTTCTCCCTATTTTTGCTATGTGCTTTGTTTGTTTTGATCACCATCGGAACAATTTTGATCATTCAAGGTCAAAGGAGAATTCCTTTGCAGCATGCTAGGCGCATTGTTGGTAGAAGAGAAGTACAAGGTTCAGGAGCTTATATCCCTTTAAAAATCAATTACGCAGGAGTGATTCCTGTGATTTTTGCCTCTGCCTTTTTGATTTCGATAGCAACCATTGGAAAATTTTTAGGCGATGGCGCTTTTTTTGCTGCGATCGCTTCAGCGCTTTCTCCAGGTACTTGGAGCTATATGTTTGTGACCGCTTTTTTGATCATCCTGTTTACCTATTTCTGGACAGCGACCCAATTCAAGCCAGATCAAATTGCGTCAGATATGAAAAAAAATGGAGCGTTTATTCCTGGCGTTAGACAGGGAAGACCCACCCAAGAGTTTTTAGAAAAAACCATGAACCGGATTACTTTAGTAGGCGCGTTATTTTTGGCGGGCATTGCTATTTTACCCAGCGTTGTAGGAAAAGTTCTTTCTGTAGATCCATCGGTTTACCATTTTTTTGGAGGAACCTCTCTTCTGATTCTTGTTGGGGTTATTTTAGATACGACAAAACAGATTGAATCCCATTTGCTCATGAAACGGTATGATGGTTTTATGAAGAGAAACAAATTGCGTCATAGAAGTATTTCTTAGACGATTTTTAATCGTGGTTTTTATTCAAGAAATTTGCTAAATTTATTACGAGGAAAAGGAATTAAAATGCCTAGAATTATAGGAAAAGATATACCAGACAAAAAAAGATTGATCATTAGCTTGCAATATATTTATGGCATTGGTCCTGCGCTAGCTACTGAAGCCATCAAAAAATTGTCCCTCGATCCCAACATGCCCGCGGAAAAACTCACCGAAAGTGATATCGCAAAATTGAATCAGCTCCTCCAATCAGAGTATGTAGTGGAAGGGGATTTGCGACGGGAAGTCAGAGGAAATATCAATCGACTCATCTCTATCGGCTCCTATCGGGGTCTTCGTCACCGATTAGGTCTACCTACAAGAGGTCAAGGGACACAAAAAAATGCGCGCACTCGTAAGGGTAAGAAAAAGACCGTTGCGAATAAGAAAATGTAAGGAGAGTTACTTTGTCAAAAGATAAATTAGCAAAAAAAACAAAAAAATCAACGATTACAAATAAAGCGCTTGTAAAGACAAGGAAAAAAGCTTACAGAACCGTTCCGACAGGCACTGTCCATGTCAAAGCGACGTTTAATAACACCATCATCACCATCACCGATCCGTCTGGCAACGTACTTGCCTGGTCTTCTTCAGGGAAGAATAACTTTTCAGGATCAAAAAAATCGTCCGCTTTTGCTGCAACCGTTGCGGCGCAATCTGCAGCTAAGGTAGCGCAAACGATGGGATTAAAAGAATGTGAAGTCAACCTAAAAGGCGCTGGCTTAGGCAGAGAATCTGCTGTACGTGGTATCTTAATGGCTGGTCTTAATATTACGACTGTTCGCGATAAAACTCCTGTGCCACATAACGGCTGTCGTCCTCGGAAAAGAAGACGAGTATAAACTTACATAGAGGAACAAAATGTCTTTAAAATATGGTAAATTTGAAATGCCAGAAGCGATTAAAGTAGACGAATCTACCAGGTCTTCTACTTTTTCCCGTTTCATTATCGAAGCTTTCGAAAAGGGATTTGCTCACAGCATTGGCAATCCTCTTCGCAGAATTATGCATACATCTTTAGAAGCGCCTGCGATTGTTTCTGTGCGCATCGAAGGAGTATCTCACGAATACGCAGCTGTTGATGGGATCATCGAAGATATGACCCGCGTAGTTTTGAATTTCAAAGGGGCGCTTTTACGTTATCTACCAGAAGAGGAAAGAGAACGAAGAAAAATGCATATTGTGTCAAAAACGCTCAATATCACCTCGGATATGATTCAAGAAAACGGAGGACAGTACAAGGTGCGACTTGAAGATGTCGTTGGCGTATCTCCTTTTGAAATGATCAATCCAGATCTTCACCTGTTTACTGTGACAAAAGAGTGCAGCCGTCAAATCGATCTAAAAATTGCGATCGGACGGGGATACATTCCTGCTGATCGTCATAAGGTGGATCGTTTGATCGATGAGATCGTGATCGATTCTGCTTTTTCTCCAGTACGCCTTGTGAATTACTACGTGGAAAATACCCGCGTTGGACAAGATACCGATTTCGATCGGCTCATTTTTGAAGTGACAACAGATGGTCGGGTGACGCCCGAAGAAGCCCTCTCTTTTGCCTCCCAAATTGCTGTCCAGCATCTTAGTGTCTTTGATCATGTAAAGCCGCAAGCGATTTCCTTTGATCAAGAAGAAGTGGAAAGCAACAAAGATCGCAACGAGCTTTTAGCTAAGTTATCTTTGAAAATCGGTGAAATTGAACTTTCTGTTCGGTCAACAAATTGCCTACAGAGCGCTGATATCGAAACAATAGGCGATCTTGTGATTATGCCAGAATATGAGATGCTCAAGTTCCGCAATTTCGGGAAGAAATCCCTAACAGAAATCAAGCAAAAGCTAGAAGAAATGGGACTTCATTTAGGGATGGATCTTGCGAGATATGGCATTACAAGAGAAAACATCAAAACTGTGATCACCGAATATCTGGAAGAACAAACAGGAGTTGAGGCATGAGACACCGGAAACGTACTTGTAAACTAGGAAGAAATTCCTCACATAGGCGCTGTTTATTTGCCAACCTGTTAAAAAGTTTGATCATCCATGATCGGATTGAAACCACTCTTGCCAAGGGAAAAGAGCTGAAGCGTCGGGGTGATCGTATCATTACTCTAGCGAAAAAAGGCACACTTGCCGCAAGAAGAAAGGCCATTGCTGAGCTTATGATTCGGTACAACACCTTATCTCCCAAAGAGAAAAAGCAGGCGAAAAATGGGGATACATCCTCATACAATGATGATCGCCATGTGATTGGAAAGTTGTTCGATCAATTGCACCTTCGCTATCAAGACCGACAAGGAGGATATACAAGAATCATCCGTTCTCCTGTCCGCGTCGGAGATGCAGCGCAAAAAGTGATTGTTGAATACATCTAGAAGCGGCTCTTGCTGCCGCTCTTTCCGAGCAGTTTTCTCGTGTAATTATCAGAGTCTTTTTTACGAAGTGTTTGGCAGAAATTTCTCTCCGCTTTTTCAAAACGCCGACCTTTACACAGGAAAAACTCTTCTATATAGTGAGCTAAAGAGAAGAGTTTGGAGATAAACATGCCTATAAAAATTGCTATCAATGGATTTGGTCGTATAGGAAGACTCGTCTTCCGTTTAGCGGCCTTGCACCCGGAAATCGAAGTCGTTGCTGTTAACGACCTAGTTCCTGCCGATAATCTTGCCTACCTTTTACGCTACGATACAGCGCATGGAAGGTATAATCGCTCTATTGAATCAAGAGAAAGTTCTCTATTTGTCGACGGAAAAGAAACGAAGATCTTTTCAGAAAAAGATCCCAAACAGCTCCCTTGGAAGTCCTTGAGTGTTGATTATGTCATCGAATCCACAGGTCTTTTTCGGACAAAGGAACTTGCTGATCAGCATAGAGCGGCTGGCGCAAAAAAGGTGATTGTTTCAGCTCCTGGTAAAGATGATATGCCCACCTTTGTTATGGGAGTCAATCATGAAACATACAATCCAAAAGAAGATCATGTTGTTTGTAACGCTTCTTGTACCACCAACTGTTTAGCACCTTTAACCAAAGTACTGTTAGACTATTTTGGGATTGAAGAGGGGCTAATGACCACTGTGCACGCGGTTACAGCCACGCAACCTGTGGTTGATGGTCCTTCGCACAAGGATTGGCGCGGAGGTAGAGCTGCTTGTTACAACATCATCCCTTCTTCGACAGGCGCGGCTAAAGCCGTTGCCAAATGTTTGCCCCAAGTCCAAGGCAAGCTAACAGGAATGGCTTTTCGGGTCCCTGTTCTCGATGTTTCCGCGGTAGATCTTACTGTTCGTCTTACGAAAAGCGCTACTTACGCCGAAATATGCGCGGCAGTCAAGGCAGAGGCGGAAGGGCCGCTCAAAGGCATTTTAGGATATACAGAAGACGAGGTTGTCTCGTCCGATTTTTTAAGTGATCCCCGTTCTTCGATTTTTGATCAGAAAGCGGGCATTGCTCTCAACAACAATTTTGTGAAACTCGTGTCATGGTACGACAATGAAATGGGATACTCTTCTAGAGTCATCGATCTCTTGCTGTACATGGCATCCAAAGAGAAATAAGCCGTGTTTTTTACTAGAGAACCTATTATTGAAAGTATCATCACCCCAAGAGAAGGGTGTAAATTAGTCATTAGAAGCAGCAAAGGATCTTCGCAGGAAGACTATTACGTCGATGCTGTTGAGATCGTTTCTTTTGGCCATTCCATTTTTTATCGATCCTTAGAGAAACCCAAATCCTTTCTTTTACCCATACAAGACTACGAGGTACTAGAACTGAAAGAGACCAGGATGGTCTTAAAAAATGCAAATTTGGAAGGATCGATTAAAATTGCAGGAGGAAAAGATCCTGCTCCCTTATCTGCAGAAACCAAAGAACTCCCAAAGAAAAGACGCTCTCGTCGCAAAAGAGCATCTTCTGAGAAAACCTCTCCCAAAAAAGAGGTATCTCCAGAAGAGACGATTGGAGAGCCCGTCTCAGAGCCTGCAGAGTCTCCGGTAGAGGAGAATCAGCCCTATTTATCTACGCTTCTTCCGCCTCCGCCTATTTTGATCAAAGAGACGCTCTCTAGAACGAAAGAAGAGGAAATTTTGTCGGCGAATACCTATCCAGAAGAAGAGGCATCCTTTGAAGGGGACGAGTCAAAAGATGCAGGGGAAAATAAGGACGCTGTTTCTCAAGATTCTGCTGAGACCGAGTCTTCTCTAGAAGTAAAAAACGCCTCCTTAAAAGATGAGGAGAACAAAACTCCTGAAAAGGAGGCAGCAAGTCCAGAGCCTCTTCCGATCGTTTCAGAAAACGAAAATGGGTTTCAAGATTCGACTGCAGAATCTGATACGTAAAACAGTTTTTTTGTGAGAGCCTCCAAGCGGAGGTTCTCTCTGTATCCACAAAGCGTGCCTACCTACTGAGACTGTTGGAAGTTCGATGCATTTTTGTTGTGGTTGTCTTTGTGAGCACTTGTAGACTTAAAAAAACGGAAAGACCGCTCTTGCATCTTGCTCTGTAGGGAGCTATTTTCAAAATACATCGATACATTACCCCTTCTCAATTAAGTGTTGCTAGCCAACTATATGCAGACCAAGCATACCAAGCAGACCAACTCGACAGCTCTTTTTTTAGAGATTCGTGGAGCGCTTTCAACTCCTTTTCCCACTTCGTTAAAGCTTGATGATACGCTTCGATCACGTAGCTTGATTCTATATCTAATTTTGTTGCTGTCTCATGTTCAGTTGTTTTATTCCCTGAAAATTTTAGCGCTGTTTGGAGCTGCGTAAGAAGAGCGTGCATGTGCCTGTATAAATCCTTTGTTTTAGTAGCGCTAGTTTTTTGTATATATTTCGTCAAGAATTGAGTCATACATACA
>JBCAXK010000040.1:0-13040 GCA_038534095.1 Chlamydiota bacterium
TGCAGGAGATTGTGGAAAAATTGTGAAAGAAAGCTCAATACAAGCCTACACATGGTTGTTTTCGCCTTTGCTGCCCTGCTTTTAAAAAGATTTTAAACAGGTTCTTAACAAAGAGCAGTGGTGAATAGGGCTTCGATAGGAGAGCCACTGATCGGCATGTTCATCGAGCGTTAGGCCAAAATCCCGAATGAACATAGTTTTCATGTCTTGCCGCGAGCAGATTGTGATGCTTAAGTCCATAGGTCCTGATAGAGCGATCGCTTTATCAAAATACTTTTGTAGAAAAGGGGAGCGTTCAAGCGCTAAAAACATTTCCATTCCTCCTCGGCTGCCGCCAAGGATACATTTCTTTTCGGGCGTAAACTCCATCTGGAGCATTGACTCGAGCTTCGGGATAAAACGGACGAGGTTTTCTACGTCATCCACTTCATCTCCCCCAAATTCATCTTGGCCCTCGTTCATGCCTCCTCGGTAAGTGGTGGCGAGTACGGTATAATCTTTTGCTAGGGAAAAATCATTTGCAGGGTTCATCAGCCCCAAAATTCGGTTGCCGCCTCGCAGGAAAACCAATAAAGGGGCTCTCTTGTATTCTGGCGTATAAGAGATATAGCCCTTCACAGTGTGCCCATCTGATGGGTAATCAAATACAACAATATGGCGCTCTTGCTGAGAGATCATGGATTTATGCTTTTCTGCGACATCGGGGCTCATTAAAAGCATTTCAGTAATATCGTGATGAGATTGATCGGGGCTCAATTGATAGTACCGAATATTTTTTTTGCAAAGCTCAAAGATATTGCGGGATTCTTTGAAGCGACTTTCCTGGACGTTTTCTGCTTGAAAATCCACTGTCCCGTAGAGAGGGGTTAAGATAACACTGACGCATAAGAGGAAAAGGGGAAGTTTCATGAATGAGCCTGGATTTCGAAATGGAAAGTGAAGATGGTAGTATACAGATCATAAAAGCGCAACTTTCGAAGCGCTTAAAAACCTCGATGGAATCTATTGCCGTCAATCAGATAGATTCGTCTAGGAATTACATGGAGTTGCCTAGGATTGCCTGGGATTGCCTGGGATTGCTTAGCCCAGATGTTTCTTTGAAGCGCCTATTGGTTTTACAGCTTCTAGATACTCTAGTAGGTAGTCTAGAAAGTATCTTTTTTCGATGTTTCCCTTTGCTTCTTTGAGGGAAAATTTCTCTTTTCTAAGCAGGGTCAAGATGGAAAAATATTCTTGTTTTTTGTAGGCTGAAAGGCAAAACGTTAGAGGTCTACATGCAAAAGCAGGAGCTTTTACAGCCAATATCAGAAAAAGGAAAATCTCTCAAAAAAGGGAATATTTACCAGCATTATAAAGGCTTCCTCTACAAGTTGCTATCGGTTGGACGTCATAGTGAAAGCTTAGAAGAAGTGGTTGTTTATCAAGCTCTTTATGGGGATCGGGATATTTGGGTGCGCCCTTTAGAAATGTTTTTAGAGCATGTGGATTTAGAGGATCAAAAAGTGCCCCGTTTCAAGCGCCTTGCTAAAAATACAAAGCCTCTTACTTCTATCGCGTTATACCTTGCTGGGAATATTCAAAAAGGTCACGAGCAAGAGAGCCAGATATTTTGGACCAATGAGGATCGAGAGATTCTCCAAAAGGGCTTAGCCCCAAATCAGGTGGTTTTTTTGAATCCTGCCCTGAGAGCCGATGATCTATCTGATCAAAAGGGAGCCTTTGGCCGAGACATGACGCAAGTGTTTTGCGCTAATGTCGTCTTTGTAGATGCTCGTGAGAGAAGAGGCCTAGGGGTTGGCGCTGAAATGATGTGGGCTAAAATGCATCATCTTCCCGTTCTCACCTTAGCCCCTAAAAACAGCCACTATCACCAGGAAGAACTCAGTGTCCTTGGTGTCACCATCAAACCTTGGATCCATCCGTTTGTGGAATCTTTAAGTGACGCCGTTGTAGAAGACCTTCAGCAAGGAATAGCATGGCTAAAGGGGTTTCTTCTTGGGAAACGCCCCATCAAAGGGCCAGAATTTATCCATGAGACCATGAAACATTATCAAACAACGCAGTTTCCAAGTGATCATCCTATGCGTGAAATTTTCGAAGAATATCCTGCGTTACAAGAAAAAATGGCCCAAAGCTAAGAGCTTTGTGTATTCATTTGCTAAAAACATTTTTTGTCGAGGGCATTTGTGCCGAGTAGACCAAAAGTTTTGGAGTGAGTGATCCTAAGAGAATTCCGCTTAACAGAAACCCTGTGTAGAAGAAATCACTGCCCACATCTACATGCTTAGGTGGTATAAAGCCTAATAAAAACGCGCAAAAAGATGTAAAAAAACCGATTCCTGCGCAAAGGCACATGCCCACTTTTCCTCCTGGTACCACAAAACTTCTAGGGACATCTGCTTTGTAAAATTTCAAGCGAATAGCCGCTGCAAACATCATCATGTACATAAGAAGGTAAAACTGGGTCGTTAGAGAGGTAAGTAGCCAAAAAGAGCTGCTCACGCTAGGCATCAAAAGAAAGACTAACGATAAAAATGTAACGATGATGCCCTGTAAAAGCATTAGGGCAAGTGGCATCTCTTTTTTATTTGTTCCTTGTAGATAAATGGGTAAATCACCCTCTTTTGCGGCCGCTAATAGTCCTCTGCTGGGTCCGATGATCCAAGTGCTCATTTGTCCAAAAGCACCGATCGCAATCGCTATTGCAATGAGCGGAACAAAAGCAGATAGCTTATAGGCTCCTAAAAATAGTGTAATGGTGTCTAGTACGCCTGAAACAAAACTGATTTTTTCTGTGGGAATCACCATGGCGATCGATAATGATCCTAAAGCGCTGATAAAAAAAATGAGCGCTCCCGATAAAAAGATGGCACGTGGATAGTTTTTCTGTGGATTGATCACTTCTTGCGCGTGCACAGCAGACATTTCTATCCCTGCAAAAGAGGTGAGCATACCTGTAGCGAGAACAAGCTGGTTTAGGCTGCTTAGATCTGGGAAAAAAGCGCGCCTAGAGAGTTCCATCTGCAGGGGATGGTTACAAAGCAGCCAGGTTATTCCCAAAAGAATGATGATCATCCCCGGTATGATTGTTCCAAAAATCACGCCAAAGGTACTAATTTGACTAGAGAGTTTCATCCCCTTTAAGTTCAAAAAAGTAGCAAGCCAAAATAGCGTTAAAATCATGACTAGCATGTAGGTTTTATCGTTGGCAAGCGGAGGATAAAAAGCAAACGCAGCTGTGCCTGCGATAAAAGACAGCAATGTTGGGTACCAAGGGATATTGGTTAACCATAAGTACCAAATGGATAAAAATCCCATTTGATGACCAAAAGCCTCCTTGATCCAGACAAAAACGCCGCCCGACTCTGGCCAGCCAGTCGCGAGTTCCGCAGAAACAAACGCAATAGGCAAGAAAAAAAACAGGCAAACCATGAACATCAGAAATAGGGAAGAAAATTCGTAGGCTGCAGCTAGAGGCCAGTTTCGAATACTACAAATAGCCGATATATTGATCATAACTAGTAAAAAAAGACTAATCACACGCGGTGTTCTTTCTGTCATAGCTGTCCTGATGAATAGTTGGATGAGCGGATTTATTTTGCAGCATATTCCCCGTAAATCGGTCAAGCTCTTTACAAGGATCGTAGGAAATACACTTCATTTTTATAACATGGTGCAAGCATTCTAACACTTACAACTCTTATGGTCATGCATTTACTGCAATTTCTATCTGCGCAGACAAAGCTGTCTTTGGGCGTGCTGGGGATGAAGGAGGTCTATACCTAGACTTTGTGCCAAATATTTTTTTGCTGCGAAAGCCTAGAACTAGGGTTTCTTACTCTTCTTGAGAGGTCGCTTTCATGCTCTTAAAAGTAGACGATTGTACGCATTTTTTACAGATGGCCTTGGGCAATTTGAAAAGGATTCCACCGAACATCACCTAGAAGATCTGTTCTTGCGTATGTGAAAATCTGGAATATATTTCCCGACTTACACAATTTACCGAATGCGCAAAATAGAAATTTTTTTAAAAATAGTACGTTTTGAGAAGGTTAGATGTTTTATAGAAAAATGGAGTTGGAGCTAATTGAAGCTGCTAAATCTTATCCGATTGTCACTCTTTTAGGACCTAGGCAATCGGGGAAAACTACCTTAGTCAAAAAAGTATTTCCCGAAAAACCCTATGTGAATCTGGAGCGATTGCACTTGCGAAAGCTAGCAAAAAGCGATCCAGAGGGATTTTTACAAGGATACCCTAAAGGCGCGATTCTTGATGAAATTCAGGCAGCGCCTCTCCTTTTATCCGCTATTCAAGTTAGGGTGGATGAATCAAAGCAAAAAGGAGAGTTCATTCTAACTGGAAGTCATCAAATGGCGTTACCTCAAGACATTTCGCAATCATTAGCAGGTAGAACAGCTATTTTGCATCTCCTTCCGTTAAGTCTTGAAGAATTTAAGCTTGCTGGGGTTGTAAAGGATTTGGAGGATCTTCTGTTTGAAGGGTGCTACCCTGCCGTGCAAAGTGAAGGGCTGAGTCCTACAAAAACCTACGCAAATTATGTGGCGACGTATCTTGAAAGAGATATTCGAAACATGATGCAAGTCCACAATCTCGGTCTTTTTGAAAAATTTCTTGTTTTGATTGCTTCAAGAATCGGACAGATGAATTTTTAAAATAGCTATCAAATTGTGGCAGCATCAAGCTAGCGGGCTCATCATCTAACATACGGAGCGCAGCAATTAGGCTATGTCAGCGCTTTTTTTGTTTTGATGACAATCCCTAGACCGACCAAAAGGAATAGAGCAGCGATTGGATAAAATGTATTCACGCTTAGCGCCCCTACAAGAGACCCTAAAAGGGGAACAAGGAAGAAGCCAAGAGAAATCATCGACTGAGCAATCCCCATCGCTTTTCCTTGCATATTCGGAGGAGCAGAAAGGGAAATGAAGTTGAAAGTGGAGCTTAAGGAAACAGCTCCCAAAATCGCCGATAGCGCGTATACAGTAATGAACGAAGAAAATGTGGGCATCGTGGCTGCAAGAAGCAAGAGGATGGCTGTGATAAAGTAGGAGAGTTGCCCGATTGCTTGGATAGGCAAAATTCTTAATAAAAGAGGCTTGATGATCGATCCTCCGATCGTCCACCCGATCCCTTGCGCCATCAGACCAATGGTAGCCATCTCTTGGGACACGCCAAATGTTTTTAACACATAAGCGCCGTACCAAGTGATCGAAAAGCCCCATCCTAATGTCCAAATGAGCATCAATAGAAAAAAGGGGCGAGTCTCTCGGGTTTTTAGGGCTTTATAGACCTTGGCGAGCCCTTTTTTTAGGTCGATGCCAGTTTTTTTTCCCTGGTTTTTGCCTGGTTTTTTTCTCTGTTTTTTATAAGTCTCTGGGAAAAATACTGCAATGGTCACCAAGCTGAGAAAGGTAATCGCTCCTGCAATATAAAAGGGGAGCGAGGGGCTAAATGATTTTGCCAAGGAAGGGTCTGATAAAAACCCTCCTAAAAGAAGTGCGAGCGGAAAACTGATGCCCCACACCACGGTCAAAATCCCATAATTTTTCGCGCGCTGTTTTGCGTTGGGACTAAGGTCGGCAATCGATGCGTTACAGAGTCCTTGGTTTCCAGAAAATAGCCCTGTTAAAAGTCGGGCGATGAATAGTAAGAAAAACTGTTTTCTTGCTAAAACCCATCCTGTGAGAAAATAGGCCACCATCGTTCCGAAGATGGTGAGGGAAAATACCCGTTTTCTTCCAAGTTCATCGGCAAGATTGCCGATGAAAGGAGCAGCGATGAGCTGCGCAATAGGAAAAGCTGCGTAGAGAACCCCCATAGCGAGCAATTTCTCTGCCACTGTGGGATTGCTCGTTAAAAAACCGTACTGCGGGTCGAGCAGAAGAGGGGGAAAAAGAACAAACACCATCGCATAACCGCAATTGTCAATCGCTGCAACGAAATAGATGGAAAAAAGCGCCTTTGCTCGGGAAATACTATTGATAAGGACCTTAGAGTTTTTTTTCTTTATTAAACAAAAAAAACATTCTAGGCAACTTGCCCGGGAAACAAGGTGCATTTTTTGTAGAGAAAATTTTTCAGAGGAAGTAGGACCTGCGTTCCTTAGAGCTCTGCGCTGTAGATTGATCCATTTCAGCTGAAAAATGGGATAGCGCTCATCGCCAGGTTCATAGGGCGCCTAGCCCTTTTTTATGCATGAAGAAATTGCCTTGCGCAATTCTTCGTGCATTATGGGCATATCTCCCTTCCTACCATTCGCAATGTGCTTTCTTAAAGCATTCCAAAACCGGTCTCTACCCGCAGGAAGGGCTTTTGCGCGCAAAAATAGATGTTCTTAGCAGATGGTTACATTCTGTTTCACCGCCTCTTTTAAGGATTTTCCGAGAAATATTGCCATGCATAACCAAAGAGCGAGCAAGGGGAAGCAAACCGCTCCACTGAGAGCCAGGTAATAGAACCGTCCAAGCTGGGCTCCAAAGGCACCTTGCAATGGCGCTAAAGACATGTTGAAGACCGAGCCCGCCTGTTTTGAAGAGCGGGAGCCAAAGGTTTCAATCCAGGCTTGCGCCTTGAATTTTACTTCAGGAGTCGTCGGTATGTAAAGCTGGCGCAAAGCAGGCCCATTGAGAGCGTAATTGATGGCTTTTGATCCTACCATGAGGAGAAACAGAAACGAAAGAGTATCTACGCTCAAAAAGCCTAAAAGAGCCCCACCTACAATGATGGGCATCGCGCTTAAAGCAAACTCAATCCCTAAAAAGCGGGTAATGTTACTGATTCCAAGAAGAAGGGACAGTAAACAGACGGCGTTGACGCTTGATCCGTATAGGCTGAAGTAGTTACTCAAGGCTACCCCAGAATAGACCGAGCTTGCTGCGATTTTGAAGTTGAAATCAAAAATGGTGACCACAACCTCATAGATGAAGTTGGCTCCAAAAATGCAAAGCAGATACCGATTTTTTAGGAGCAAAGTGAGCCCTTCAAAAAAGCCAGGCTCCTTCTCCGAAGAGGATTCTTCCAGCTTTTTTCCATGGAAAGAAGCGAGCAAAGATTTGGGCGTATTTCTTAAAAAATACCGGACAAGGGGAATAATGAGTAGCGTGAAAAAGCCAAGAAGACTCATCGATAAAGCGTCTGTCAGCAAATGCAAACGGTGGGGAAGACCTCCAATACTGTAGGGGAAAATGATCCCTCCGACCTGTCCAATGGCAACAACGAGAGGAAATCCCCGCTTTGCGTGGATGGAGCTTGTAGTGTCGGCGGAAAATGCCCAAAATAGAGCGATGACCAAAGAGCCAAAACTCTCGACAAAGAAATACCAAAAATACCCCAAGGCTTGTAGGCCCATTCTACTTGTATAAGACAGCTCGGCAAAGTGGCTTGCGTCTTGTTGTAACAAACTCATCACAAAGCTAAGCAGAAGAAGAGAGGTTCCATAAAAGCAGGGGAGGATGAGCAACATCTTTTCTCGAGAGGTTCTCTCTAAGAGCTTGGTATAAAACAGCACAATGGGGAGCAGGGCTAACACCGATAGAGTTTTTGCAAAGGGTAGCTGAAATTTTCCTACAAACTGGATGAAAATGGCATCTTTGAGTGGTCTCAAAGTCCAATACACTCCGATGATCAAGGCAAAAATGAGCCCCATGCGTAGGAATTTTTTCAACTCTTCCCGCTCAAAATCCCCAAAGTTGAAACGAAATAAATATTGAAAAAATCGAAGTAAATCAAATCTTTTATGCATTTGCATTCTCCTTTATCTAGAAAATCTAGCATAGCTGGTAGCGATTTATTTTCATTGACGATAAAATAGATATGTTTTATCAAAAAAATCGATTTGAAAAAGAGACCTTTCCTATGCAACCATTAGAAAATAGCTCTCAAGAGCAAGAACTTATCGAAGCAAGCGCATTAAAAACCATGGAAAACTCCCTCAAAAACCTACGTATTGTTGATCTAGAGCTATTTATCTCTGCTGCGCGGATGCGTAGTTTGAGCAAGGCGGCTTTAGCGCATCACTTGAGTCAAAGCGGCGCTAGCGCGGCTGTTCAGCGGGTCGAAGCCGCCTTCCATGCCAGCTTGTGTACCCATGAAAGGAGGCAGTTTCGGCTAACAAGGGAGGGGCTTTCGTTGTTGCCCAAGTTTGAGGAGGTTGTTCGCAAGGTTAGAGATCTCATTTCTATCAACAGCCAGCCCTCCATTCGGCTTGTCACGACCCACGCTATTGCAGCCGTTGCGGTTCCCTCACTTCTATCTTTAGGAAAAATCGCATTCAAACACATGCGGCCAGACCACGCCTATAAAGCGATTTTAGAGATGGAAGCCGATATAGCGCTTGTGCTCGATAATGCTGCTTGGAAAGGGGTCGTATCGGCAGAAGTGGGCAAGGGCCGTTTCCAGATCTATGCGAAAAACCGAGAGACGCCGCTTAAGCCGGTCTTACTGCCAGAAGATCAGATGGAGGTGCTTTTCTTGCAACAGCACTGGCTACAAGTGGAGGGGTACACCCTCCCTGTAAAAGCAAGAATCCCAAGCTGGTCACTCATTGCGCAGATTTGTTCTGCAACAGATGAGGTGGGGTTTTTGCCCGACTTTTTAGCAAAAACCTTTGATCTTCACCCCGTTTTATGGCAACAAGCTCCTTCTCCCTATAGAATTTTAGCTCTCTACCGAGAGGGAGAGCAGGCTTTGCAAGAGCGTTTTAGGAAGATCATAGGGAAACTTTGCTCTCTATTTTCTGAGCGGTAGCTTTTCCTAAGAATTATAACCAGCTAGGCGTTTCTACCACCGATTCGTACATCGCGATTCGATGGGCTCTAAGCGTTTGTTTGAGGACTTTCTGCACCTCTTCATACTCCTCTTTCGGGATAAAGAGAATCAGCAAATGGTAAGAGAGAGCGTCAGCAAGATCATTAGCCGTCATCACCTGATTTTGGTATTTAGATGCAACGGCTCTATGAGCGATGCAAACAACATGAGGAAAGGCTTTAAGAGTGCGTAGCAGCTTTTTGGTCATGAGGCCATCTATTATAATCTCCAACCGAATCGATGTCATTTATCCTCCATACTGCTGAACAATCCAAAGGTAGAAGGGAATCCCTATAAGTATATTAAACGGAAAAGTGATCCCCATCGCAAGGGAAAGATAGAGGCTGGGGTTCGCTTCAGGAACAGCTGTTCGCATAGCTGCTGGAGCCGCGATGTAAGAAGCGCTTCCAAAAAGTAGCATCAAAAGGAACGTATCGCCTTGGCTAAACTTTAAGAAAACCCCCACAAAAAAGGCGACGAGTGCCATAGACACTTGAAACGCTAGCGTAGAACAAAATAGACTAAATGGCGCTTTTTTTAGATCTTCAAAACGTTTTGCAACAGCCAGTCCTAAATCGAGCAGGAAGAACGTAAGAAGCCCTTGAAATAGCCCCTCATAAAACGGGGAAATTTTGTTCCACCCCTCATTGGATAGGAGCGTTCCAATCAAAAAGCTCCCCAAAAGCACAACAATCGAGTTATTGGTGATCGAATGTTTGATGATGGTGGAAAGGGATTTGGGTTCTTCATGAAAATCCTTTAAGTAGAAAAACATCGCCATCAAAATGGCAGGGGATTCCATGAAAGCCATGACCGCAATCATATAGGGGCCATATGGAATTTGTAACCGGCTTAAAAGAGCTGTCCCTGTAATGAACGTGACCGCGCTGATCGATCCGTACGAAGCAGAAAGCGCAACAGCGTTCGCTTTGCTCGTGAACCTTCTAAATACATAATAAGCCAGATAGGCTACGCCAAACGATCCCAAAATCCCCACAAGAAAAATTTTCAGGTAATGGTATTCAAAGGGAGATCTAGTAAGATGGACTCCCCCTTGTACCCCGATAGCAGACATGACGTATAAGGAAAAAAACTTGGGTAAAGGGTAGGGAATTTCCAAGTCAGATTTCACAAGACGAGAGAAGACCCCAAGCAAAAAAAACAAAATGGGAGCAGAGGTAAAAACGTCAAAAGCCATAGCAAATGTTTTACTAAGAAACTGATAAAACCACAAGTAAGGAATCGGTCTTACAATAAACATAATCGTTTCAAAATCTCTCAGCGTTTCCCTACAAAAAGCTGTTTCATCAAAAGCCTTCCCATCGAATAGATCTCCCTCATCAACTCTTAAGCAGGAAAAGTCTTTTTGTTTTTAGCTAAGCGGAAAAAACGTACGCAATACTTGCGCTGACCTATGATGCGAGTGAGAAACAGTCTAAAAAATGGATTAAAGGTAAGTGTTTTACGATAAATCACTTGTTTTGAAACGCTTAAAGAAAGTCTTTTTAGAGGGTTTGTTCGAATTAAAAAACACCTTGATATTTACAGCTATTTATTTAAAAATTTTTTTTATTTTTAAATTCGAGGTGATTTATGAATCTAATACCTAGCTGCTTTAGATGCTGTAGAAGACGTCATGTAAATGAGCATATTTCAACAGACAATCTTGGGGCGCCTGGTGATCGCCCTGCCAATCATCGAGTTGATCGAATACCTACCCCAGCAGGGCAATCGTTTATAGGAAATTCTTTCACTCAATTGGCTTCACTGTTTTATAGAACTTCTATCGCTAAAGAGCCTGAGATAGATCTTAAGAATAAGTTTCAATATTTTGGGAGCAACCGCCGGCGCGAATTCGATCCTGATCGATTTACTAAAACCATCCAAGAAATACTCGAGCAACAAAATAAAGCTGATGTTCCTGTTGCATCAGACGGGGAACGTACCACAGTATTAGAAAATAAGAAAGAGCAATTATGGGCTAAAAAAGCTAAGTTAGAGAAAGAGAAGAGAGAATTGGAAGAGCAATCAAAGGAGCTGAAGATCCAAAAGCAAGAAGCATTAAAGCGTGCTATCCCATTGATACAAGAGGCCATTGAATCACTCGAGGAGCACCTCAAGCTACTCGAAAGAGCTGCTTCATTACGAACTCAGCAGATTGAAAAAGTAAAAAAAGCCGCTCAATTAAACCGCGAGATCACAGGAGCTCATCCATCAATCAATCAGGAGATCGAAAAAATAGAAGGAAATGCTCAATTACAAAAAGATATGATCAAAAACCTAGAAGAGGAATTTTCATCAGGAGTTTCCATTGGAGAGCTAAAACGCCGAGTTCAATCAAAACAGTCTGTTGAAAGCCTCGACCCACAACTCAAGCAATGCTGGCAGACTTATCGTAAAATAGTAAGAAGAACGCAGGAATTAAAAGCAGACCTAGTCAGATCAGAAGCAGAAATAAACGCATTCAAAGCTAGGAACATTAAAAATCCAGATCGAAAAACATTGTAATAAAATTTTACAACGAAAAAAGGCATTCCGAGAAAATAATAGAAAGTCCCGTTTGCGATAGAACGGGACATAATCGGACTGTTATCATAAAGCATCACACAAACAAAGTAGGTCGCAAGGACCGAAGCCTTGCCGTCTCTTGTAGGGCAAGGCCTCAACAAACGGCTTAAAAGAATAGTTCCCATGTCAAATACATAAGAAATATACGCAGTTTTTTGCAGTTTGTAAAAGCTCTTGGGAATGTGACCAAAGCCTGTAAAATCGCAAGTGATTCTAAAGACAGTTGCGCAACTTTAAAGAACTTTCACCAAACGGAAGGAAGACCTATGTTCAGAATCAAGCCATGTCCAAAAAATTCCGCTCACCAAACAGCGCCAAGATGTTGTAGTTTGGTAGACAAACCATGATGATCAAGTACGCGAAGCAAGCTGAGAAAAAACTACTTTTTTTTCTCCTATGTGCGCTGCTCTACTTGTCTTAGTAGAGTCGAAAAATACTGTAAAAACGCCCAGATGCCAAGTGGGTATTTTGTAAAAAACGATTCATTTTAAAACGCTTAACAAAAATTTTTGTTAAGCATTTTTTCTTGGTTTAAAAAATATCTTGATATTTATAGTTATTTTTTTAAATTCCCTCAATTTGAGGTGATTTATGAATCTAATATATAACTGCTTTAGATGTTGCAAAAAACGTGCTGTAGATGAGGCTCCAGAATCTTATAGTGGCGTGTCAAGAGAGCTCTCTTCGCACTGTCGTTCTGCTGTGCAGCCTGAACGAGCATCCCAACCTATTACAAAGAAACCTCTTGCTAATCTAGCTGAATTATTTTCTAGATCCCCTAACGAAGGAAAAGTTCACGAAGGTGGAAAGAAATCATTTTCCAACGAGACACGTAGCGATAAATTCCATGGCCGTATAGTTGCAGATGATAATAGCGCAGCATTTCTTCGAACTCAGGATACTACTAACGCTCAAGAAGAGGGGCGTATCGCATGGAAAGCAAAAATAGCTGCATTAGAAGAAAGATACGAAAGGAAGCTGGCACAACAAGAGGCTAAATTAGACAAGAGGATTGACCGAATAACTCAAGCTTTACGACTTTCCATATCCTTTAAGGGAGGTAAAAAGAAACAAATTTCTAGCAAGACAGGTGGGGATAAATCCCATCGAACGCAGCATAGCACTAATCCAGAAGAAAGGACGGATATCCAACCGCAAGAAAAACTAGCTGCGCTAAGAAAAAAACAGCATGAATCAAGAAAAGAGCGGGCTGAATTAAAAAAAAGATACGCAAAAAAGCGCGCAGAAGAGCATGAATTAGAAAAGAAGATTGTTCAAATGACTAAATTAGCTGCGCTATTTCTCCCCAAATCCTCTCACGAAGGAAAAGTTGAGGGAGGTACAAAGAAACAAATTTCTAGCGAGACAGGTCAGGATCAATCCCATCGAACGCAGGATAGCACCACAGCAGAAAAAAGAGGGCTATCCAACTGCAAGCAGAAATAGATGCATTAAGAAAAACCTGCGAGAGAAAGCTACTAGAAAAAACTCAAGCAGAAGGGAAGTTAATCTCAATAATAGAAGTAATGCCTCAAGTAGAAAAAGGAATTGTACAAAGACTAGAAGCAAGCGTTCAATCACAAAATAAGTCTATCCAGGACATAGAAAGAAGCGTTCAATCACAAAATAAGTCTATCCAGGATAT
>JBCAXK010000041.1:0-12992 GCA_038534095.1 Chlamydiota bacterium
GTTCAGAACACAGTAGCTCCTCAAGAAAGGAGCGCGCTTGCAAAAAATTCGCCCAGAGAACAACAAGATGTTACCTCTTCTAAATCATCTCCGCTCCAGAGACAAGCGACGCAAGAAACCCCATCAAGCGCCTCTGAAAATAGGACTGCTCTTTCGAAAACTCTTTTACAAACCACTAAGGACAAAGCCACTTCTCAAAAAAATTATGCGTTAGTAGAAATCGCGCAACAAGATAGGTTACCAATCTACTATCCTAATCTTTCTACTGTAGCCTACTCTGTAACCTTTATAGCGCTTGGAGCTCTTACCATCTACTCTTTGACGAATGCTGCAGAAAAAGAAACACCGGTTCCAACACCCCTTACCGAAAAAATATCTTCTGAAGCTGCCAATATTATACCAAATACCTACCCAGCAGAGGCTCCGAAACAGGTTCTTAACTCAGGTGGCTCTAACGATAGTCCATCCCTTTTTGGACTAAATGGATTGATTGGAGCAGTCGCCTTTACAATTTTAGGAACCCTTGGATACCGTCAGTACTGCTTGAATAGACCGGATAATTCACTATTGCAAAATCCTATCGATGAACGCAAAGCAGGTGGTAACTCAGAAGATGAGAAGAAGAATCCTCCCTGTGTATTTCCAGTGAACAATAAGGAATACAAACAGGTGCCACCGAAGCCATTTCTCATTCAGAATTCCCGCATTCAGCCCCCCTTAGTAAAAAAGAGTTTGTATCGTTTGAACAGACTTTTTAAGCTTTGAGAGTTTTTGAAAAGAGAAATCGGGTAGACACATATGCTTGGTAAAAAGCTCCGCACTCCATAAAACACCTCAAAAATGGATCATACACTTGATTTTTGAGGTGGTTTCCCTCTTTAGTTGGGTATCATCAACCCTTCCGGAGGGATAAGGAACCCCTCAAGTTTCTATAAAAGGCACCTTCGCCCGAAAGGTCATCATTTCTTGAGAGATGGGATGCGGAAGAGTGATCTCGGCATGATAAAGATCGAGGTCTTTTTTTTGCCGCTTTGCTCCATACTTTTGATCACCACAAATGGGATGCCCGATGAATGCCATTTGGGCACGAATTTGGTGATAACGCCCCGTTTCTAAAGAGATCTTCACAATTGATTCCTCTCCTGTTTTGATTACATCAAATGTGAGAATCGCTTCTTTTCCTTGAAAGCGAGGCTTTGTGTAGACAAGAGACCTGTAGGAAGTTTTTACCAAGTAATGAACAAGTCTTTCTCCCTTCGTGAGCTTTCCTTCCACCTTAGCGTAGTAGATTTTTTCGAGATGGTTTTTTTCTCGAAACGCTTTTTGTAAGCGAGCAAGAGCTTTGGAAGTGCGGGCAAACACTACAAGCCCGCCTACATTTTTATCTAGCCTATGCGCCGGTTTGCAAAAGACATTGCCAGATTTTTGTAGATAGGTTCTTAAATACTCTTGTAAAAGATCTTCGAGATTTTCCCTGGGGTCTTTCTGGGTAAGAACGCCGTAAGGTTTGAGGGCAATCACGATCTGACGATCAAGATAAACGATGTCTTTGTCGTACAGCTTCATAAAGGAGGAGGGTGGTTGCTTGGGCTACGTTGAGAGAATCTGCTTCTCCAAACATCGGAATCCGAACGCGTAAATCTGCGCTCGCTAAAGACTCTTCTTTAAGACCATACTGCTCAGATCCCACCAAAATCGCAATGGGACCAGATAAATCCACTTCTGTGAATAGATCTTCCCCGTAAGGAGTTGCTGCTAACGTACGGATCTTATGTTCTTGGAGGTAGCTTAGGGCTCTGGTTTGTTCGATTTGCACCACAGTTTGCGTAAATAGGCACCCTACGCTAGAGCGAACCACATTCGGGTTGTAAATATCGGTTACAGGATCGGTAACAAGAACAGCATCGACCCCCGCTGCGTCCGATGAGCGGAGTATTGTGCCGAGGTTGCCCGGTTTTTCAATCCTTTCTGCAAGGAGAACAAGCGGCTCTTGACTGAGGGAAATCTGTTCTACAAGGGTCTTTTTTTGTGTAGCTACCGCTAAAAGACCATCAGGCCGATCTCTATAGGAAAGTTTTGCAAAAAGAGCTGGGGCAAGCTGCGTTAAGACGCCTTTTTGTTGCGCAATTTTTTTTGCAAGCAGGTCCTCATTTTCTTTCCGTAAGAAAAGCTCTGGAGAAAAGTAGAGCTCTTCTAAGACGTAATTGCCCATCAAGGCTCGGGAAATTTCCCGGTACCCTTCGATCAGAAAACGGCCCGTTTTCTTCCGTTCTCGAGGTTTTTTTAGCCGCTCAAGCTTCTTGATCCGCTCATTTTGGGAAGAGGTGATTATGTTGCGCAAAGTACAGCTACTCCTGCAGGAATTTGGAAATTCGGAGCCTCACCTAAAAAGAGTTCCCTAGTTTTTTCTACTCGAACGCTTAACTGACTCAATACTTGAGAAAAAATCAAGGGGGTGTACCCAGGTGTATGACAAGAGGCTAATAAAAAGCCTTCTTTTTTCACAAGAAGCTCTAAGCAAAGGGAAAAAAGAGGAGATAGATGCTTCTCAATCTGAAATACCTCCCCTTTGGCTCCCCGGCCAAAGGAGGGGGGATCTAAAATGATCCCTCGATAACGCTTGTTTCTTCTCACCTCTTTTTTTAAAAATTTGATCACATCTTCTACAATCCAACGAAGGGTAGTAAGGCCATTTTTTTCCGCATTTTTTTTCGCCCACTGAACCGCCGGTTTTGAAGCATCTACGTGGGTGACGCTCGCTCCTTCTTTAGCGGCGTACATACTAAACGCCCCTGTATACCCAAATAAGTTGAGGATAGCATCCCCCTTTGCAAAAGAGAGCTCTTTCCACAGCGTAGCATGCTCAGGGAACAGGCCTAGATGACCGAAATCTGTAGGAGCTACTAGAAAGGTACAGGGATCGAGACAAATCTCCCATGGTTCTTTAGGCCCCTTCCAACCCTTTTCTCTCGTAAAGACAAGGTCTGCCTTCCCCCAAAGGGAGGGTTTTTGGGGACGCCATAATGCGTAAGGAGAAGGCCTTTGCACAACCTTTTCCCCAAAGGCTTCTAGCTTTTGCCCATCTCCTGAATCAAGTAATTGGTACATGATGAAAAACCGGTTTTTGGTGATGCGCAAGCCACTGCCAGAGATAAAAAAGTGCGATATTGCAGGTGTATTCGATGCTAGAAGCTCGGGAAGTGGGCGCTTTGATGAAGCCACATACAGGATCTTCTCCAGGAACTGCGATCCCTAAAGCAACTGTACCGACAGGTTTTTCTGGAGAGCCCCCTCCAGGGCCTGACACTCCCGATACGCTAATCACACAATCGGCGCCCCCTCTTTGACGCAAATAGCCGGTCATTTCTTGGACAACTGGCAAGCTAACCGCGCCGTTTTTCTGCAAAGTCTCCCCGTTTACCTCTAAAAACCCTTGTTTGTACCGATTGGCATACGCGACAATCGACCCAAGAAAATAGGAGGAAGCTCCAGGAAGTTTTGTAATTTTCTCCGCAAGGGCCCCGCCGGTACAGGACTCGGCAAAGGCTAAAGTAAAGCCATTTTCCAAACAGATCTTATGAATAGCTTCTCCAATTTGCCCTGTAGTTGCCTCATAATGGTGGTAGGGAAAGGCCTCTTTGATTTCATTCACACAAGAAGTGAGCTTCTTGTGTGCCCTTATTTCCTCAGAATCTCGGGTAGAGAGCGTGAGCTGTAATAGCCCTAAACGGGGATAAATGCCTAAAAGGATCTCAGGGTATTTCTGCCCCATTTTCCGAAGAAAACTGTCGACTTCTTTTTCTGTTTTCCCCCCCAAGAAGACCTCTTGGGAAAATATCTTCTCTTCGAGGGGAAGCTGCTGCTTGATTCTTTGTAATAGCTCCCTATCCAAAAAAGCATCCAGCTCTTTAGGCACGCCAGGAAGAGCGATCAACATCGCCCCCTTTTCTTTGTAAAGAAGCCCTGGAGCACATCCCACCTTGTTCTGCAGTTCTTGAGGCTCTGTTTTACACACTTTTGATAAAATATCGCAGGTGATGTCATCCAATGTGGGACCCAGGCCTCCGGTTGTGATCAAAAGAGCCGAGCGATCAAGCGCTTCTTGTAAAAATTCCTTACAGGTGAATAAATCGTCTGGAAGAGCCGTTTGACGGGAGACTAAATAGCCGCCTCTTTGCAAAAATTGTCCAATGGCAGCAGCGTTTGTATTGATTGTTGATCCGCGAAGAAGTTCACTACCAATGGATACAATCTCTATCTGCATAGTATTTCTTCTACTTTGGGGTTCTTCTTAGTATAAAGGGGCTGTTTCAAAACAATCCATAAAAAAGAGAGGGCAATAACGCCCGATCGGTCGCAAGAAGAAGGCTCTAGGCCCTTTTTGCACATTTTAAGCCTCTTCAAATCTTGTTCCTCTGTAAAGAAGAAAAACAGGGATGTGCCCATCAAGAGTTTGGGGCAAAGGGGATTGCACCATCCCCTTTTTACTGGGTGACTGGGCACCGCTTTTTTTCTAGGGCCGCTAAAAGACAAAGAAATCCAATTCCTAGCGTAATACAAATATCGGCAAAGTTGAACAAAGGAAAGGTGTAACCCCAAAGGTTCACATGGACCATATCGATCACTAACCCGTAGAAAAAATAATCAAGGATGTTCCCTAAGGCGCCCCCGATGATCAGAAGAAAAAAGAATTTTTGCGTAGAGGCACGTACAAATAAACAGGTGTAGAGCAAAAGCGCGAGCACCACAAACGCTCTTAGCCAAAATAGTTGCTGGGTATACTGCGCAAACAGTCCCCAAGCAGCTCCCTTATTTTGTACATGGTTGATCGACAGGCTAATGCCTCCCAAAAAATCTTCGAAAATGCCAAAACCTCCGTACGGATAGGTCGAGTGCATCCATAGCATTTTTGGAACATACCAATAGGTCAAATACTTGCTGAACATATCAATAGAAAGGAGCGTTCCTAAAAGAAGAATCACTTTTTTCAAGGCATCTCTCCCTTCTCAAAGGCACTTTGCGCTTCAACTGTTGTCGTAGCGTAAGGAATCGCATCGAGCCGTTTTTTTGAAATTTCTTTCCCCGATAACTCACAAATTCCGTAAGACCCTTCTTGGATTTTCTCTAGTGCCCGGTCAATTTTCCGTAAAATACCCCGATCTTCATCAGATAAGCGGAGGGTAATATTCCTATCAAAATCATCAGACCCCTCATCTGCTTGATGCTGGGAATATCCCTTTCCCGACTGAGCGGTTTTTACGTCCAAGTCTGCTTCGGAAATTTTGTGTAAAATCTCTCTCTTCATTTCCAGAAGAGCCTCTTGATACTTCTCGATTTCCCCACTTGTTAACCCCATTTGTTCCCCCCTTTTTTTCATTAATTTGCATGGATCGATTGAATCGCTTCGATCAATTGCTCAACATCCTTTAATCGTTTGTATACACAAGCAAAGCGGATATATGCAACGACATCTCTTTCTTGGAGCGCAGCCATACACTTTTCTCCTAGCTGCTCAGCGCTCACAATGCGACACTGGGTATCACTAAGGGATTTTGTGATCTCAGCAGCAATGGCCCTCACCCCTTCATGAGAGATTTTGCTATGGCGACAAGCAATATTGAGGCCCCGTAAAAGTTTATCGGGCTGAAAGTCTTCGTAAGTGCCATCCCTTTTTTTTACCTGCAAAACCACATCGACCGTTTCAAACGTAGTAAAACGTTTACCACAACGCAAACACTCTCTTCGGCGGCGAATGCCGTGAATATCGGGGGCGTTTCTAGAATCGGTCACCTTGGATTCTTCATATTGACAATATGGACAGCGCATACAAACTACAACCTAAACTTATAAACTAAAATTCTAATAAAACGGTGAAATAAAACAAACCATTCTCTTGTGAAAGGATTAAGCAAAAAGTCGTTTTTTTCTATTTGTCCTCACAATTAGGTAGCAGGCCGTAAAGGGCTCATTTTTTGGTTTTGATTAAAAAAACCGAGCGAATTCGTGAAGAAAATCGGGAATTTTTACTACTTTTCTATTGCTTGTTTTATAATTTATATCCTATTTACTGATATACACTTAAGATCATTACTTCTATCGAAACATCTCTTTCAAGAGGCAGATAACGCCCCCTCTTTTGAAAAATGATTTGCTCTAAAGAAGTCATTTTTTTACCATCAAGTTTAGATAAAAAAATCTGTACAACAGGAGCTCTGAAAGATGAGATATAGATTTCTAGGAACGCTTTTGATGTTAGGAGGTTACTTACTTTCTTCATCAAATATGTATGCAGCGACGCGTTCCCGCAAAGATAAAAGCATACAATCGAAAACAGCGACAACTAAAAATTGCAATCCTACTAAACCCAAGTGTCCCCCAAAACCCAAGTGCCCTCCGAAACCGAAGTGCGCTCCAAAATGTTCTCCTAGGGTCATTGATCCTTGTGAAGATAGAATTGGCAAGGGCCCGGGTTACGCTAATATGGATTTGAAGCCCGCTTTTTCAGCGCCAGCTAGAATCAATCCTAGTTGTGGTTGGGATATTGCCTTTGAAGCAAGTTTCATTTACTGGAACACAAGCGAAGAAGGTTTGGACTTTGCTCTCTATGATGATGGTGAAACCCCTGTCAATAATGCTGGTTTAATATTTCAAGAATTCAATTTTGTTCCCGGATTTAAGCTGGCTGCAGGAAGTGCCCTTGGCACCGATCATTGGACAGGTAGAATTGAGTACACAAGACTCCATTCTTCAGAAGATACAAAAACATTTGCGCCAAATACGCCAAATGGCATTCTGTTTCCAAACAATTATGCTACGCAAGTCAGTATCAATGTCGTTCCCCTTCCTGCACTCATTTCACAAGCAAAAACGCGTTGGGAATGCAAGTTGGATGTGCTTGATTTAGAAACAGCTCGCTGGTTCTACTCTGGTCAAATGCTCACTATGGGTCCTTTCTTAGGAGCTCGCGGTGGCTGGCTCGATCAGAACTTTGATTTGAGCGTGATGTACGATTCAGAAACAGACTTTCGACGCAATATGCACAAGTCCAAAAGTTGGTTTATTGGACCAAGAGCTGGTTTAGACATGAACTGGATCTTAGGATATGGTCTGAGAGCTACAGGATCTATTGCGGGTAGCTTGTTATACCAACGACAAAAAGCAGAAGCAAAAATCAATCCTGTAGGCGCTGATGAAGACGTTTTCGGGTTTTTCAAAAACACTTATCGTCATGTTCGTCCGAATGCTGAACTCGGTTTAACTCTTGGATGGGGCACTTACCTTGCGCAAGAAGCTTATCATATCGATTTAGCTGCAGGGTATGAATTCCATTACTGGGCAAAACAGAACGCGATGCGTACAAACATCGATGCTTTTTATGGGGAATTTAGCTCTCCTGGAGATCTGATGTATCACGGACTAACAGTAACAGCAAAGTTTGATTTTTAAGATTCTTTTTAACAAGATCTTTCAGAGAAATGGGTTATTCAAAATAACCCATTTTTTTTTATTTTCTTTCAAAAATCTTTTTGCGAAAAACTCCTTACTTCATTAGGATCTGTAAAACAGACGATCTACTTCAGGAGTTTTTATGAAACGATTCTACGCTACTCTCACTTCCTTCACTCTCCTTCTAACCTCCTCTTCTTTATCCGCAAAAACCCAACAAACCTATTATTGTGAATCTATAGGAGAAGGGCCAGGATATGTACATCATAACGCGCGTTTAGGAGGCCTATCTCCAGCTCGGATCGACACCTGCGGTGATTGGGACATTTGTCTGTCTGGAAGTTTCATCTACTGGAACATCATGCAAGAGAATATGGGGATTGCGAGTTTGCAAACAGGAGACTCTCCCCAGCTTGCGCTAACTACCTATCAACAAGTAGACTTTCAACCAGGGTTCAAAGTCACCCTCTCCTCGAATGTAAGCGGCGATGATTGGATTGGTAAAGCAGAGTATACTCGCCTGCATGGAGACACAACAACCGAAACAGCTCCCCCTCCTAATGGCAATATGGTCGTCAATCCTGGATTTACGTCCCCAGGAGCGGTGAACCGGCCCGCATCATTTGTCACGTCGAACTTCAAAGTGTCTTTAGATACCATCGACCTTCTCTTAACAAGGCCGAGTTATGTGAGCCATCTTTTGATCTTCACCCCCTACGTAGGATCAAAGTTTGGGTTCATCGATCAACATCTACGAACAGCAACCCTGTTGAATCTTTTAGGAACGCAGCCCATCCCTGCGCAATTTGACACAGACACTTGGTTTGTAGGACCAAAACTTGGCATGGATCTCGAGTGGATCTTAGGAAGCGGATTCAAAAGCTTCTCTGCGTTTTCTCTCTCCCTTCTGTATCAGCGGCAAAAACTCCACGCAGATTTTTACAACAGCACAAATGTCAATGACAACAACCTCGATTTACAACGGACCTACCGCTTTTTCCGTCCTAATCTTCAGATGGCTTTAGGCCTTTCTTGGGGCACCTATTTTTTAGATAAAGCGCTACATGCTCGTATTTTCGCAGCTTATGAGGTCGACTATTACATGGCCCAAAATGTCGCAAAATCTGCCACCTTAGAAAATTTTTATGCCACCTCTTCACCAAGTTACTCTTCCGTTGCTTTGGGCGATTTGGTGTTTCATGGGCTAACAACTGGTTTGTCCTTTGATTTCTAATCGTAGCTATCGCGGTAAAACAGCCCCTACTTTAGAAAGGTTAGGGGCTTTTTCATCCTCTTTGACACTCTATTCGTTGCTGTCAATCAAACCAATTGTAGTGACTCCTAACACATCTCTTAAGTAAAAAGCGTACCATTTGATCGCATTGATTGAGACTTCATGAGGCTTCCTTCCTGCAATCTTCGTTGCAGTTACTAGGGCCTCCTGATAAGACATCCCTTGAAATTGCATCTGAAAACAAGCAGACGCCTCACCAGTACGGTCTTTGCCCGCTCTGCAATGCCAATAGATCACCGCTGTTCTATCCAATTTCCCCGCAAGATTGCTTTTCACGCTTTGCATCAACTCCCGCAGCTTATCGAGCTGATCAAACTCCCCTGTACGCAACATATGATTTCTTATCGATACAGGCAAAAGCGAAGACGTAGGATCAATAGGATTCCCATAAAGAGGATGTTTTTTTAATTTTCCTAGTTGAGGGTTCTTCGAGAAAAATTTTTTTTCCGCAGCCAGGTATTTATGATTGCTAAAAGGATTCAAAAACGTGTAACAAATTAAGTAGAAATGATCCGGATCAAATCCTTCCCCCGCTAAAAGCTCCCTCAAGCCTTCTTTTAGTTTCTCATATTGAAACGCGCCATCTTCGACAGGATCAGAGCCGCGCACAAGAAAATTTCCGCTTGTCTCATCTTTTGCAACAACGACAAGAACTTTTTTATTGATCGAGCAAGGCTTTTCTTCCAAGCTATGCAGACGGACGAGCTCTTGGTGAGAACCGTTGTTTGTAGAAAAATCCCCATCGAAAATTTCCCCCATGAGAAAAGAGCTTTGCAAAGTAACCAAACTAAAAACCGTACAAAAAACCCGAGGCCCCATCACTACTTTCCGTCTTTTATTTGAAAAAGCACTGTATCAAAGGTTCGGTTTTTTCATCAAAATCATTAGAAAAATCTCTATGACTCGTCAGCATCTTGCCGCCAAGGAACCGTTCCGACTCTTTTGAAAATCAGCGCAAACTATCCACAAACATCCTCAGTACGACCTAAACGAGACAACTTAAAGAGTAAGGGCTTTACAACAAGATTTTTTACACGACTGGTGATGCAGGAAGGTGGAGATAAAGAGCGTAGAAATCCCCAAATAGGTTCCCCAGATCATCATCGATTGGGGAATGCAATATTTTGATAATAAAATCATCCCACAGGAAATGCAGGCCAAAACAAGCGGATACCAGGGAGATTGTTTCCTTTTTGTATTTATATACATCGATACCAAGGAGATGCACATAAATAGGATCGTTAAAAGGGCAAGAGAGCGGATATAATGCTCTCCTTCTAAACCAAAAAATGCTAATAAAGCCGCGTATTTTGGCATACACATCGGACAAGGGGGACACGCTTTAACGGCGGATAATAGCGCAACAAAAAGGGGGCTAACAGGTTTTAAAAAATAGGGGATGTTTTTCATAAACGACCAAATAGATCAAAATATACAAAACACTATGTTAGTTCCCTAAGCCCATTCTTGTCTTGTACAATATAGGATCTTTTATAGCGGTGATGATCTTAAAACGCCCTCTTCACATGCTCCCTATTCTCTAGGTATTTCCTTGAGAAAGCTTGCCGATCTTCATGACTTTGAAGAGCTAACATAACGAAAGCTCTTCTTCAATCCCTCTGAAAGAGAGGTCAAATTTGTAGATGCGCAGCTTCAAATACTTTGTAAGTACATGCAATATTCTTAAGAGAACTCCCCGCTTAGCACAAAGCACCCTTCCATGATAGAGCCGCTATACTACTCCCAAGATAGTGGAACTTTTTGTAGACCTGGTATCTACAAAAAAGCTGCGTCCAGGATCTCCTCAATCAGCTTTTTTTCCAAAGAGGCCTCATAGCTTTCCTCATCAACGAGCCGTAAAAGCGTAAATGTGGCCTTCCATAGGGCCCACGCCTGCGCTCTTAGCCAGGTATCTTTGTCCAAATCCATTTCACGTATAAAAAGCTCTCGAGCATTCCCCTTTAGATAAGTCCAAGCAATCACAAGATCACAAGCAGGATCTCCCATAGCCATACCGCCAAAATCGATGATGCCAGATACTTTACGATTTTGAATGAGGATATTGCTGGCCGCAAAATCACCATGGATCCAAACAGGCTTTTTCTTGCGCTGCGTAGAACAAGCTCTCTCCCAGAGCTGAAGAGCTCTTCTGCTATCTATCTTCCCTGATAAATGTGCAATCTGCGTTCTAGCCTCTTGATCATAGACCCTAACAGGGTCTCCTCGCCACCAGTTGTGCTGGCCTGGACATGGACCCTCAATGTCTGTGATTCCTTGCAGTTCTTGCAAAAAATTGGCTAATGAAACAGCGATTGTTTCTAACGCTCGATCATCCACAGTTTCTTGATCCGCGCTTCTCCCCTCTAACCACTTGTAAATGGAAAAGGGATAAGGATACTGCTCAGAAGGGCCCCCCATTTTGATTGGCTGAGGAATGGGCATACGGACCTTTTTGGCTAACCTCGGCAAAAACTTTTGCTCTTGAGGGACCTTAAGAGCGTAGTTTGCGTCTATGGGCATACGGATCAGTAGATCATCGCCTAGTCTATACGTTCTATTATCATGCCCTTGCGTTTCTACTGAAGAAACTGCTAGCGCTCCATATTCTGGAAACTGCGCCTGAATCAGGTGTTTTGCGAGCTCTGGAGTGATGTTGCAAGCGTCCATCAATAGCTCCTATCAGTTTCCTCAGATTGGTTTTCTAGGCTTAAGGAATTTAGCACAAGCAGAAGGCAATTTACGACTGAGAAACAGAAGGCATACACTACAGGGGAGCAGGGAAAAATCACGACGATTCTCCCCTGCTCTATCTACCTTGCGAGAGCTTCCAAGGCGTAAGAAACAGAGCAATTCTAGTCCTTACGTTAAGCCTATTTTTCCCCAATAAAGCATCACAGCTTTGCGCCATCAACCTGAAGCTTGCTCTGCAAACCAGGTGGGAAAAGGATCTTCTGCGTTCTCGTACGCATCAGGTTTTGCAAGGTAGTCCTGAATCAAACAGGCATCGAGTTTCTCACGCATGTTTTGCTCATCCATTTCTGCGGAAAACCCTATGAACACCATCTCTTGCCTACGGTCCCCAAAATCTTTGCTCCAATGTTGTTTGATGAGCTGGTCAAAATCATCCCCCAATGGCCAACGTTCTTTGGGGACAGAAGCCCACCAGCGTCCAATCCCTTGGTGACGAACAAACGCTCCCGCTTGTGAAACCTCTCCCACAAAATCGGGGCGGCTAGCAATCCAGAAAAATCCTTTAGCCCTAATCACACCTCGCCATTCTTGATGGAAAAATGCATGAATCTTCTGAGGATCAAAGGGAGCTTTCGCTCGATATACAAAGCTTGTGATCCCATACTCTTCCGTTTCTGGGACATGATCTTTAAAGTGGTAGAGCTCCTGCGCCCATAGAGGATGGTCTTGCGCTTCTTCGAGATTGAATAATCCGGTATCCATCACCTCATCAAGAGGCACCTGGGATAGGGTGGTTTCGAGAATGTTGGCTTTTGCGTTTAGGCTCCGAATCATCCCTTTGACCGTTGCAAGCTCATTTGCAGAAATCAGGTCAATTTTATTGAGAATGATGACATTCGCAAATTCTATCTGTTCAACGAGCAAATCGACGACTGTGCGCTGATCCCCTTCACCAAGACTTTCCCCCTGATCTTTCAGAAAGTCTGTTGAGCTGTAATTCCTCATCAGATTCGCGGCGTCTACAACGGTGACCATCGTATCGAGCTTTGCAACATCTGAGAGGCTACTTCCCTCTTCATCACGAAAATCAAAGGTAGTAGCAACAGGCAAGGGCTCAGAAATTCCTGTGCTCTCAATAAGAAGATAATCAAACTTTCCCTCTGCGGCAAGTTCACGCACCTGCTTAAGAAGGTCTTCACGCAATGTGCAGCAAATGCACCCATTGCTCATTTCAACAAGCTTTTCTTCGGTCCGAGAGAGGTTGCTACCTCCTCTGTCTACCAAATCGGCGTCAATATTGACTTCGCTCATGTCGTTGACGATGACAGCTACTTTGCGCCCTTCACGATTATTGAGAATATGGTTTAAAAGAGTTGTTTTCCCTGCGCCTAAAAACCCGGATAAAACCGTAACAGGCAATTTTTTTTCTAAAAGATTCATAACGCGACCACTATTTAATTATGATAAAAAAACTTTATGGTATAAAAAGATTACCTTGCAATATAAAAAAGAATCTTACAGATAATAACTCTAGGAATTGTTATATTTTTTATATTGCAAG
>JBCAXK010000042.1:0-12979 GCA_038534095.1 Chlamydiota bacterium
ACGCCCCCATCCAAAGTGACTTCCCCTGTCAGCTGATCTCCTGAGCTGACCGATACTACGCCTTCTGCAATCGTTAAAGGGGCGTCTGTCTGCGCGGCGTTGCTCGTATTTGTTAGGGAAAGCGTTCCTGAGCCCGTTTTTGTGTAAGAGCCAGGGCCTTCTACAGCTCCCGCCTGCGTGAACGTTGTTCCGGGTAAAGGGGTACTGATCTCTCCACCATTTGCGCCCATGACTAACCCAAAATTCTGCGTTAAGGAGCTTGTCGCTTCCAAAGCGCCCCCGTCCAAAGTGACTTCCCCTATCAGTTGATCTCCTGAGCCGACCGATACCACTCCCTCTTCAATGATTAAAGGAGAATTTAACGCAGAATTGCCTGTATTCGTCAGAACAAGAGTCCCTACGCCCGTTTTTGTCAATGAACCAGCTCCAGAAGTTCCAAGAATGGCTCCACTGTGGGTAAAGGTGTTCGAACCAGTATCAATCGTTACAGTCCCCAAGGGCCCAGATGGTGTGATGAACAGGGAGCCTGTCAGCTCTGTATCTTCTATAAGTTGCAACGTAGTGCCTACTATGCAGCTCACTACTCCCCCATTTAATGCTAGCTGATCTGCATTCGCAACAGACAAGGTCCCCGCCACGATTCCTGTCGATGAAAGTCCATTGTTATTGTTTGTAAAAATCAAAGTTCCGTTGCCTTCTTTGATTAAAACGCCGCCTGTTACCTCTCCGCTCACTGTAAAACTATTGCCAGCACCTACAGAGATGATCCCTTGATTTGCGAAAGTGAAATTTCTATCTGTTGTGGTGAATGTAGATAGCGGCTCGAAGACTGCGGACACATCCAGAGTAACTGTTCCCACGCCCCCTAAGCTCGCAACAGAAAGTATCGATCCACTTTGTAAATCAATATCTCCAGTGAAGGTGTTATTCAAATTCAATAAAGAAAGCTGACCAAGACCTGTGCGGGTAAGGGTGCCTGTTCCAGAAAAAACCCCTCCTAGGTCCAAACTCGTACTCGCTGCTGTACTGACTGCCATTCCTGTAGCTGTGATGACAGGAGCGTTGATCACATGAGATCCTGCGCTTACAGTCACTGCGCCGTTGATTGTTAAACTGCTACTATTCGACGGATCTAGCGTGTAAGAAAAACTATTATCAAAGGTCAAACCGGTAATGGTAAAATTCTGATCGATGGTAATTGTCCTGGGCTGAGTAATGATATTCCCTAGGTCTGCTGTCGGCTCTCCTATAGAACCTGGCACATTTGTAGGATTCCAGTTTGTGGCGAGGGACCATATCCCGTTACCATCTACGTTCCAGGCAGAGGCATCCAAAACAGCAAATTTACACAAAGCAAGCGTGAACCATAGATAGAAACGTTTCATAGCGATCCCTTAGTCAATAAAACTACTCTTCACTTTCCTGTAGCACATTTGTCCTAATCAGTAAAACAACTCTTCATTTCCCTGTACCACATTTGTCCTGATATTCTGCTCCCTCTTTATTGCCCTTTACCGCAAATCCATGCATGCTAAGAAGAGTAAAACCGTTTAGTACCATTTTGTAAATTTCAACCCTTCAGAAAGGAGCTAGACGCTCTGCTTTCCTATTGACGTCACCAATCACATCTCTAAAATGAGAAAGAAACTCTCTTCAAAGAGTGATCAAAAAAAGACCGTTTTTGTGCAAACCGGGAGCTCCTTGGAAAAACTGCGCAAAAAGGCTTGCTATCATGATCTAAGTACCAAGGTCGGAGGTCATCAGGAAATATAAAATGGGATAGTAAAAGAATTTTCTTAAGAGATGCAAGGTTGGCCAGAGCCAGAATCGAACTGGCGACACAAGGATTTTCAGTCCTCTGCTCTACCGACTGAGCTATCTGGCCTTACATGCAAAGTAAGCATATCGAGAGAAGTAGATTTTCGTAAAGAAGGAAAACAGGAAATTCTTCTAACTTAAGAGATGCGTGTGGAAGAAATAAGAACCTAAGAGTTTTTCTAGCACCGTTTTTTAAAACGGGAACCAAAAAGCGCTTGTTTGAACGCTTAGCGACAAGGTTTTGTAGACACTGCCCAAATGACCCTAGGGAAAAGCGAAGGTGCGCCAAAGGAGATCTTCTTTTAGAAGGAAGGTAAGGTAGGCCTTTTTATCCGCCCTACACAAGAGCTTGTGCCGATCTACAAGCGCTACAAAGTCAATTGTTGGACCAGATGGCTAACAAGAGCGTTTAAGAAGCATTTTTTAAATGCTCTTGCTCGGCGCTTGTGTCAAGAGACTGCTTGCTTTGCAAATAGATGATGTCTCTCAGGACGTTGATCGCCTCTTCCATCTGGAGATCTTCTAATCCAAAATTCCTAAGGAGATCTACAGAAACGTTGGGATCCCCTTCTATCCGCTTTTTGATGTTTTCTTGGTTTTGTAAAAAGGCTTGATAGCTAGGATTCTTTTGAATCCGGGCTTTGCTATTTTTTCGAAGGTAGGGAAGCATGGCATGGTACATATCCATTTTTTCCTGCAAGTAAGGCAGGTAATTGGCTTCTAGCCAGCCCCGGACATGAGGGTCGACATCGGCTAAAGAGTCCTCATAAGCAGGTGATACTTTATCTGCTTTCAACGGGTGCTGTAAGTACTCCTCCCCTAGCTGAAAAGGAGCAAAGCTTGTTGGAATCACAATATCTGCAATCACCCCCCGCATTTGTGTAGTTCTTCCCGAAACCGTGTAGTATTTCCCAATCGTTACTTTGAAATAGATATCAGGGTCATCGCTTGTGATGGTTTGGTACTGTATCGATCCCTTTCCAAAGGTGCGCACGTCACCAACAACAAGAGCTACCCCATAATCTTGCAACGCTTGGGCCACAATTTCAGAAGCAGACGCAGAAATTTTCGACGTAAGGACAAGGAGAGGCCCGTGGTAGCTCGCTCTCGGATCGATGCTCCGAAGGTAATGGATCTCATTTTGCCCATATTTTGAGATCACAACCACCCCACTTTTGATGAAAAGAGCCGCTACCTTCACTGCCTGACTTAAAAATCCTCCCCCATTTTCCCGAAGATCGAGTACAAGGCCCTTTAGCTCCCCTTGAGACCTGAGGGTCAAGAGCGCTTTTTTGATGTCCATTTCGCTCGTTACATCTCCCCCGTTATCGTAAAAGGCTCGGAGAGTAATGCAACCGATGATCCCGCTACCAAACGGGGAGTATTTGAGAGAAATCCGCTCTTGATCCATCACGATAGGCGCTTTTTCTAAAGTGACATAAAAAGTCTCTATGTCAGCCCCCTCTTCCCTTCTTTCGATGCCAAGCTCAATACTAGGCTTATCCCGTTGCTTGAGGTGGGCAAGCACTCCTGTGAGCGTTAGCTCATCTGCCGGCTTCCCATCAAGCTCGATAATGAGATCTTTTTCCTGCAAGATTCCTTGCTGCTCTGCCGGAGATCCTGGGATGATTTTCGCAATGAATACCCCATCAATGCTTTCTCCCAATACAATCCCAAACCCTTCAAATTGTTTTTCCAAGTGGAATCTGAGCTCTTTAGCCTCCTCTGGGCTAAAATAAGAGGAGTGGGCGTCCAAACTTTTCGCAAAGGCTTTTAAAATCCGGACAGAGAACTGGTGTTCGTGCATCCTCGGGTCTAATAGGTTCCCTTGAAGATCCAAGGCATAGTAAGGGTTTTCCCGTTCTTGGAGCTTCATCAGAAAAAACAGCGCTAGTTGCTCTCTTCTTTCGGGGGTATCAATCTTGGTGTGCCTCTGATGATGCAAGTAAAAACGCATGAGTTTCCCTTTTAAGCGCTCTTTTAGCTCCCTTTCGTTCCGAGCGTAGGTTTGCTTTTCCCGGACATCGACATCGTAAAAAGTGGGATCAGACATCCAGCCGCTTGCCCCTTTTCTGATTTTCTTTGAGCGTTTGATCGCAGTTTTGATCAGATCATCCATAGCGTAAAAAACGGAAAAATTCCCTCGAGCCATATTTTTAGCGATTTTTGCGGCTCTCTGACGACTCATCGAAGCGTAAAGAGCGCGCTCCTCTTCTAGGAGATAGATCCTCTCTGGATCAAATTGGTCAATATAGATCGCAAAGCAGCGGCGAACGATTTCTCCATCAAGCGCTTTTTTCTCAACATGATAGCGAAAAAACTTTTCCATCACGGTAGGGATTTCTTCCGTACTGATCAGAGATGCCTTTCTTGCTTCAAGAAGGCCTTGGCTCAGGAAACTGACTCCAAAGATGAGATAAATCGCGGAAAACACTCGCTGCAACATGGTCGCTCCCTTTCTATAATCTAAGTTGAGGGCAGGTCAAAAAAAAACCGCAAAAAAATAGCTCAAAGCGCCAGTAGCAAGGTCTTATCTGCCCACCCTCTTTTTGTATTATAGAAAAGATTTTATTTAATAATAAATCGTTTTTTAAACTTATTATTAAATTTAATTCACTTTGTTTAAATTAAATAAAATAAGATGATTTTTTTTAAAAAGAAAAAATAAACCAAAATTTCTTCTGTTCGCGAAATCTTTTTGCAAATAAATCTCTGATCACGCTATATTTTCTCTCTATAGGAACATCATTTTACCATTTGTTTAGGAGACCTCACGCACTATGCCCACCATCAATCAAATCATTCGAAAGGGACGGCAGAAAAAAACGAAACGAAAAAAGTCCCCAGCTCTCGTTAAATGCCCACAAAGACGTGGTGTCTGTTTGCAGGTGAAAACTAAAACACCCAAAAAACCGAACTCAGCTCTACGAAAAGTAGCTTGGGTCCGTCTATCAAATGGGCAAGAAGTCATCGCCTACATCCCCGGTGAGGGGCACAACCTCCAAGAGCACAGCATTGTTCTCGTCAGAGGAGGCCGGGTAAAAGATCTTCCTGGGGTCCGTTATCACATTGTTCGCGGCGCTTTAGATTGCGCTTCGGTCAAGGACCGGAAACAGTCCCGATCGAAGTATGGGGCAAAAAAAGCTAAATAAGAGAAGAAGGTAACTACATGTCCAGAAGACGAAAAGCGGAAAAAAGAAAGGAAGAGCCAGATCCAGTATGGAACAGCTTTATCCTCGCAAAATTCATCAACAAAGTGATGACTCAAGGGAAAAAGGCCAAAGCTCGCAATATTGTTTACAAGGCTATTGAAAAATTTGCTAAGCGGGTCAAAAAAGAATCGGAGCCTTTAGCCGCTTTTGAGGAAGCTCTTGAAAATGCTAAGCCCTCTTTAGAAGTCAAATCGAAGAGAATCGGGGGAGCCACTTACCAAGTACCGATCGAAATTGCTCCCGATAGAAAAACCTCACTAGCGATGCGTTGGATCATCAAGTTTTCCCGAGCAAAGCCAGGTAAATCGATGGTAGACGCTCTCCAAACGGAGCTCTACGATTGTTTCAACAACCAAGGCACGACCATCAAAAAGAAAGATGATACCCATAGAATGGCCGAAGCGAACAAAGCTTTCGCTCACTACAGATAAACCGACCCGATAAGTAGAAAGGATCATGGAACAGAAAAGACCGAAGACCGACGAACTGAAAAACGTGCGTAACATTGGCATCATGGCCCACATTGATGCTGGAAAAACCACCACCACTGAAAGAATGCTGTTTTATTCGGGGAAAAGCCACCGTATTGGGGAAGTCCACGAGGGAGCAGCAACTATGGACTTCATGGTGCAAGAGCAAGAGCGGGGCATCACCATCACATCAGCCGCGACAACTATCTACTGGAAAGATTCAAAGATCAACATCATCGATACTCCAGGTCACGTAGACTTTACTGTAGAAGTGGAGCGCTCTCTTCGGGTTTTGGATGGCTCTGTTGCTGTGATTTGCGCCGTTGCTGGCGTTCAGCCCCAATCAGAAACCGTTTGGCGACAAGCCAACCTATATAGAGTTCCAAGAATCGTCTTTGTCAACAAAATGGATAGAACAGGAGCCGACTTCTTTGCTGCTGTCGAGTCGATGAAAGAAAAGCTTGGAGCAAACGCCATTCCTGTCCACTGCCCCATTGGCGCAGAGGCTGAGTTCCGTGGTATGGTCGATCTCATCACCATGAAAGCATACCTCTTCCTCGACGAAACCATGGGAGCCGAATACTCTGTAGAAGAGATCCCCGAAGATCTTCTTGAGCAATGCCAAACGATGCGATCGACTCTTTTAGAAGAGCTCGCCACATTGGATGAAACCAATGAAACCTTCATGATGAAAGTGCTTGAAGATCCCGACTCACTCACCGAAGATGAGATTCATGCTATGATTCGGAAAGGGGTTTGTGAAAACAAATTCAATCCAGCCCTTTGCGGAACGGCTTTCAAGAACAAAGGTGTACAGCAAATCCTCGATGCGGTCATCCGCTGGATGCCTTCACCTGAAGATCGGGGCATCATCAAAGGAATCAATGTCAAAACCGATGAAGAAATGGACCTCGTTCCTGAGGACACGAGCCCTTTATCTGCTTTAGCGTTCAAAGTGATGACCGATCCTTATGTGGGAAAACTCACTTTCGTCCGTGTTTACAGCGGGGTTTTGACCAAAGGTTCCACCATCATCAACACCACCAAAGGAAAAAAAGAGCGGGTTTCTCGCCTCCTCGAAATGCACGCGAATCAGAGAAAAGATCGGGACCAGTTCTTCACAGGAGACATTGCCGCTTGTATCGGTCTCAAGTACACAAGTACAGGAGATACGCTCTGCGCAGAAAACTCCCCTCTTCTCTTAGAAAAGATGGAGTTCCCTGAGCCGGTGATTTCTATGGCCATCGAGCCTAAATCAAAAGCAGACCGGGAAAAGCTCTCTGTAGCGCTTTCAGCGCTCTCAGAAGAAGATCCTACGTTCCGGGTCTCGACGCATGAAGAAACGGGTGAAACGATCATTTCAGGGATGGGAGAACTCCACCTAGAAATCTTGAAAGATCGGATGATGCGAGAATTCAAAGTGGAAGCAAATGTAGGTAAGCCCCAGGTCTCCTACAAAGAAACCATCTCTGCTCCAGGAAAAGCCGATACAAAATTTGTGAAGCAAACAGGTGGCCGAGGTCAGTATGCTCACGTAGTCCTAGAAATCGAGCCAAATGAACCTGGTAAAGGTAACGAGGTTGTCAGTAAAATTGTAGGAGGAGCGATCCCTAAAGAGTACATTCCCGCGGTCATCAAGGGTGTGGAAGAGGGTCTTGCTACAGGAGTCCTAGCCGGTTTTAACTTAGTCGATGTAAAGGTACGCATCGTCTTTGGATCTTACCACGATGTCGACTCGAACGAGATGGCCTTCAAAATTTGCGCCTCCATGTCAGTGAAACAGGCCGCCAATAAATGTCAGCCTGTGATCTTAGAGCCGATCATGAAAGTCGTTGTGACAACTCCTGAAGAGTACATGGGAGATGTGATTGGTGATGTGAACCGTCGTAGGGGCAAAATTCAAGGGCAAGAGATTTCCAAAGGGATCGTTCTCATCACTTCTGAAGTCCCCCTTAGCGAGATGTTTGGTTATTCCACGCAGCTACGCTCACTCAGCTCGGGTAGAGCCACGTACACCATGGAACCAAGTCATTTTGAGAAGGTTCCTGCAAAAATCCAACAAGAATTATTAAAATAAGGTAGATCATGGCCAAGCAAGCTGATAGCCAAAAGCAAAAGAATTTAAAACAGAAGATTCGGATCCGCCTTAAGGCGTACGACCAGAAAGTGTTAGATAGATCGACAGACGATATTGCAGAAGCTGCAAAAAGAACTGGAGCCATTGTGGTCGGCCCGATCCCCCTTCCTACAAAAAAAGAGATCTATACGGTCTTGCGCTCTCCGCACGTCAACCGGAAATCGAGAGAGCAGTTTGAGATCCGTACTCATATCCGTCTCATGGATATTTTGGATCCCACTTTAGATACGATTGATAAGTTAAAAGTGCTTCCTGTAGCAGCTGGCGTGAATATCACGATCAAAGCGAGTTAATCTTCCTCTGGAGGAGACTCATCCCCATACGTCGTTTGAAGATCATAACTATTGATTTGGTAAGGCGGCGTATTTTCTTGTGAGACTCTTTTCCCCACAAGAGCTCCATTCATAAAAATAAAGCTATAGTACCGCTCTTCAATGACTCGTAAGCCGTTTGTGAGCCGCTCTACATAGTGGTAGGCAACCTGACCACCCTCTTCATTTGTGATCGATTCTGGCGATCCAAATTGCTCAACAATCTCTTCTTCTTTCATCCCTAAAGGCACATGATAAAATTCTCCCATGGTCATCAGTTGCCCTGTAGCGCAAGCTTGTAATAGAACCATTAGTAAGAATACCGCTCTTTTCACTCTGTCCCCGTATCTTCTTCCCGCTCCACCTCACCATCTAGGGGAGCTTCTGTTTGTTTCCAAATTGTGCCTTGGACCTGCGTCCTAAACTGATCTGAGGAGATGTACTCTCCTTTTAGTTTGTAGGTGCCATCATTTTGTAGTATGTACGATTCATACCCTTCGAATTTCATATTGTTTCCACGAAATTCCCAAGCGATCATTTTTTCATCAAAAACGCCCCGACCGATGACTTTCCCCACATTCTGATTTTGCATTTCTATCCCAAAGCTCTCTTTACTGAAGTCAAAAAAGCGCATTTCATTCTGAATTCCTTCTGAAAGGCCTTGTATCTGGATATTTTGGACCGAAGTGACAATCCCAGAAAAATCCTTATCTAAAACGTTCCATACAGTATAGAAAATCAGATCTTCTTCTACCATATTGAGTATGATTTTCCCTTCGCCCACCCAAGATCCTGGTGAAGCAATAAAACGGTGCTGCAACATAGATTCTCCTCTCTTATTTGTACCATCTCTGATGCGGTTTTTGTCGTCAAGAGAGTTTGTTTTCCCCAAAGCGTTCTAGAAAAATTCTCTTGCAAAGGATGCCTCAAGAAACTTTTCTAGCTAGAGAGTACCTTCTCCCCACTACACTACTCTATTGGTTGCAGAATAGAAACCAACTGTATTACGCCGTTGTTCCAGAATCAAAAAATGGCGTTATGAAAAACAACAAACAAAATAGAGCCTCTCGAAAACGCGTTTTATCTCTTTGATTACGCGATCATTAACCTCTCGTCTATTGCTTTTATTCAGAAAAGATTTTAGCCTTTCTCTAATTTTTTAAGGAGTTCTTATGCTGGGGCATTGTTCTAGAATTTTTGCAGGTCAACTATCAGACTTGTACGCCAATTATTTTTCTCCTCCAGAATCCTTAAGCGAGCGCGCTCGGACATCTGTAAACCATCTCTATCAAACCTTGCCATCGATCAATGATTGTCGGAATCTATCCCTCCATCTTTTCGCGCATTATCTATCGTTTTCCGCAGCGCCGGCTACTTTAGCTGGAATGAGCGCAATCGTAGTACTTTACGATAGCCACCTCCATCCAGGGGGCGAAGTAAATGCCTGCGACTACTCTAATCTCTATCTGATGACTAGTACCATTATTGGAGTGGCTGCCGCTCTTTTAGAACTGTCCATACACCCTATCGATCGTCTTGATGGAAAAATTGATCAAAAAGTCGGCCGGTATATATCGACTAGTAACTGTAAAACAGCCCTACTAGCCTGGCTCACGTTAAAGGGGATTAGCGCGTTGCAATACTCTCCCATTCTTCATTGTTCCGCTGCACAAACTCGAAAAATGTATCTCCAAGGTGTCTTGTGTATAGGATCAAGCCGTATGCTGTGGATGATCCTTGGATATCGATCCGAACGTATTTTCGAAAGTTGTTTTCAGGAATGGAAAAAACAGCAGGGTGCCTATCATTCTAACATCGCTTGGATGCGTGAAATAGGGTGGATTCGGGATGATGCTTAAACTGATGATACAAATTGTACCTACTTTCTGCAAAAAACATGCTCGGAATTTCTAAAGCGGGCATTCTCTTTTGAAAAACAAAAATAGGACCGCACCTCGATGAAAGATCTCCTCTGTTTTAAAATACAGCTAGGATGTAGACATTCTAGCTGTGTTTCGCTTCAGCGAAGCTCCTACTTATCGAAGGCTGCACAAGAGTGTTTTTTTAATACTCTTACTTAGAAGCAATCAGCGTAAAGTTCGTTCAATCGCTGTTTACGTGCTGAGTAAAATATTCTCCGTTAGTGACTTGTTCTATTAGTCCCTTTGCAAAATCGCTCATTAAAGGAAGCAGATTGAGATCAGCTATCTTCAGGAAGAAAAGGAACAGGCTATGTCTATTATTCCATCACTACTTGGATCCGTAATCAGGGATTGATTCAAGATCACACTTAAGTTGCTGGATTAGACTGCTCTAGTTCCTTCATAAAAAAGAATGAAACTCTTAAATCAGCAGCTCGCTTTTGAGAAAACTAAGATCTTGAGAAACAAAGCTGGGATAGCCCTCCATGAAAAGAGGGCATCTAGGTTAACATGTAGATATTCTAGCTGGTTTTCTTTTCGACATCCATGCTTCCTTGTTCCGAGGAGACTGCACGGACATCTGTCTCTCTTCTCATTTTCATTTCTGATAAATGCCCTATACTAGGGTTAAGAGATGTCTGCAAAGCTTTAAGAACTTCATTCAAGGCTTGACGAGCGTCATCAAGGAATATCGCTTTTAGAAGGCCCTCATAATCATTGCTTCTTATGAGTTTGGACAGAGACTGTTTTATCCAATTCAAGGTAGGAAACGCTTTTATTTGCGGCAAACTCATCTTATTAAGCTGATTGGAAAAAGTTCCTGAAGTGGCTAGTACTTGTACCAGGTTTTTGTAATCTGTGCTACTCAGTATTTCGATCACAACTCTGTTTATCTTATTCGTAATTAGAAAGCCTCCTGTTTGTGCTACTGTCGCAATTTTATATCCTCTGGATAAAATTTCTAAACAGGTTTTGATGGAATGAATTTCATCATAGACTTTTTGTACAGTTGCTCTAAAAGGGCTTGAGGGGTCCGTTGAGTAAACAATTTTGCATATAGTCGCATCGATAGTTTCTACTGGAGCAAATAATCTTTCTTCAACACTTTTTTCAATACTCGAGTTTCTTTGAATATTTGTAGCGATTTCGCTAATAGATCGGAAAAAGTCAGGTAGCGTCTTCAAAAAAATTTTTGTATTTTCGCTGCAGTGTTTCTGACGTTTTACTGCATTTAATAACTGTTGAATACTCTTGCAACTATACTTATTAAAGGATTCATGCATTTCATCAAACTGTCTCTGAGCTTCATTAAAAACATCTTGGGTAAATCCAGCATTGATTAATCGGGTTTTTTCCCCCTGGGGGAGATTACTTGTATTAATTCTCCGATTGTAATTATTTTCTAAAGCACCCTTGTTGTGTGCATAAAGTGATGCAAGTTGTTGTTTATAAAGATATTCAACTGTCATAAAATTTTCCTCATTCAATAAAATTCCTATTCATAGTAAACAATACCAGATGTTTTTTCTATAAAAATCTAACGCTCTTGGGATTACGTACGCAGAAGACTTTTTTTGCATGACGCGGGCCTGAACTTTCCGAAAACGCAAAATACCTTGTCAGCTTGCAACTTCTTTTGCACAATACTTCGAAGGCGCATGAAGCCGTAAAAAGCAAAACACCCAAAAGTCGTATGATTATTGCGACTCTTGATTGCAAGAGAGGAAGTGACCTCTCTACCTTTGTATTTTTTTGTTGTTTTTAGAGCCTGTAAGAAACTCTTCAGGAAAAGGCGATAACTAGGTAAAAATTGTTACGATCTTTCATGAGGTAAAGTAGAGTGGCGACTTAGCTCTTCATGTAGATAGTCTTTACAAAAAGACCTAGGGATCGTCCCAAATTTTTTGTGGAAAAAATCCGCTATCTCAGTTAGGCGAACATGAACCTTCGCGTATAAATGCTTTGTAAAAGACCTAGAGCAGTCATTGTGGTGATGACAGAACTTCCTCCATAAGTCACAAGCAGTAAGGGAACCCCAGTAATTGGGAGAAGTCCCAGCATCATCCCAATATTGAGGAGAATATGCACTGTTAAATAGATGGTAAGACCTGAAGCTAATAGCTTACCGTAAGCATCTTTTGCATGAAGCGCTACGGAAAAACCGAAATAGATCAAGCTATAAAATAGGGTGAACAAAAATGCGACCCCAAAGAAACCATACTCTTCTGCGTAGGCAGAAAATACCGAGTCTGTATGAGCAGCGGGAAGCCACTTTTGAGAAGAAAAGAGACTTTGCCGGTAGCCGCTGCCAGTAAGTCCTCCAATCGCAACCGCCGTTTTGGCCGCTCTTTGGTGGTAGGTATCTGGATTAAGACGAGCGTATTGGTACTCCTTGAGAACTTTTGTGAATAGGGGCTTCATTTCTCTATGCGATAAGAACCCCGAGAAGATGCCAACGCAGAGGAGTAAAATGGCAACGCTAATCGCGCCAATCATCAGAAGCGCTTTTTTATGGACACCCGCTACATACGACATCACAAGGGCAATCGGATAGAGCACAAGAGCTGTTCCAAGATCGGGCTGCTTGACGATGAGAAGAAACGGAACTGTGACAATGATCATGATTTCAACAAAGGTCTTTTTTGTGTGGATGATCGGAAGCTTCCGTTCAATGAACCAGCTTAAGGTAAACACCAAAACGAGCTTAGCATATTCGGAGGGTTGGAAGGACATGCGAAGAAAAGGGATCCTATACCACCTATGCACATTCTGTATCGGGGAAGTTGCGTATAGCCCTACAAGGAGAAGAAGGAATAGGAGGTACAAAGGCCACGTCCATTCTCGGAGCTTTTGGTAATTGATCCCTGCGGTGAAGAAAAAGAGGGCCCATCCAAGGAGAAAAGAGCACATTTGATTCTTTACATAACGGGTCGAAAATATCTCTTCACTTTCCATGGTCATGGAAGAAATCACCAAAAGAGAGATCACCATCAAGCAGGTGATGGTCAAAACGACCCGAAGGTCGATTTTTGGTAAGTGTCGATAACTCCAAAAACGCTCCATAAGTTTATCTTAGCAAAATGGAGCTCAAGGTGTTATCTTTTCATGT
>JBCAXK010000043.1:0-12749 GCA_038534095.1 Chlamydiota bacterium
TTGCGTCGCATAACTACCTCTAAAAAAATTACAAAGGTAGCGTTTATACAACATTAAAGGGATTTTAAACAGGTTCTAAGGAAAAAGCAGCAAGTAGGTTCCTACAAGAGCATCTTTTACAACACGCCACTTGGCGCTGCTAAAAGAAGGCATCTCCTAATTGAAAATTCTCTAAAGAAAGAGAAGAGAGATGCTTTTGAACATAGGTTTCCTGCAAGAAGACTTTGCGCTCCTTAAAAAAATCGGGAGAAGATGCGCGCAAGATCGTGGTAGGTCACAAAAAAGAAAAAGCCTATGAATAAAACGACAAAAGGAACGACAAGCCATTCCATGGTTTTGGCCTTTAGAGGCTTTTTCGTCACCATTTCTACAAGCGATAAGAGAATATGTCCCCCATCTAATACAGGGATAGGGAGCAGGTTCAAAATTGCTAAATTCAAACTAATGAGTCCCATCCAAAACAGGGCTTCTTTCGCGCCTAAACCCCAACTTGTTTGGACAACATGAATGATGCCCACTGGACCAGAAAGCCACTTAGGACTTAAGGAGCCAGAAAATAAAGAGCCAAGGGTTTCTCCTGTTTCCACAAAAACATCTTGAAAAAGAGCGCTAGGTGAAGGGTTGTAACGGACAAAGCGATCGCGCAGATACGCGCCTAAATAGGGCTGATTTTCTTCGACCTTCAGCATTTCTAAATAACGGCTCTGTTTTTCTGGAGACTCGATTTGTAAAATGTCTGCTTTTTTCTGTTCTAGCCTTTGTAAGAGGGCTTCTTTCTGGGGAGAATCGGGAAATCCTGCAATTGTTCTAGGCACAATAGGATCTAATAGATGTAAATTGCCTGAAGAGGTCACGAGCTCTGGCGTGCCAATCGAAGCGGTGATGATTTGTAAGTCTTCAGGGCGGAACGCCTGATCAAACGCTTCATCCGCCTTTTCCCAAGAGATTTCTTTAGACTGTGAAGCATCTCTTTGTACAATGACCAAGGAGCGTTTTTTTTGTATTTCTTGAAAAAGTTGTTCTAAATTCGCTACAGGAGCCCCGTCAATAGCAAGAATTCTATCGCCAGGCAAAAGAGGGGCAAAAAACGGACAACGAGTACAATGAACAAACGCCCGTTTTTCCTCTTCTTGGTCGAGAAAATGGAGCTGTTTTTCGATGACATTTCCTTCCCGAATACGGTAGGGAAGGTAGGAGAGATGGTCTAATGCCTTTCCCCTTAACCCAGCGTTGTAACGAAGATCGGTTAGAGCATCGAGATCCATTTGATCGAGTTGCAATTCCGCAATGGGGACTCTCGGCATTTTTGCATGGAAAATGGCGCCCTGCCTTTCTACTGTAAGAAAGGTTGATTTCTCAGCAAGGATTGCTTTTAACTGTGGGAGAGAGAACACAAGCTCCCCGTCGATCCAAAAAAGGCGGTCTTTAGGTTGTATTCCACTCTTTTCTAAAGGAGCGCCAGGAATATTTATGCCTGTTTGTTCATAAATGAGGTAGCTTGCTGGAGAAAAAATGCCAAGCGTTTGTAAGTTTTGTTCTAGATGTCTTGGGTCTTGATACGGAGTTAGCGTATACTCAAAGTCTGACTTTTCCTGGTCAAGATAATCGATTTTCTGTCCGCGAATCTCTGTAGATGATTGATTCATCACCGAAGAAAGAAGGAGATCTTTTGCTCCGCGAAATGGGCGATGATTCAAGCAGAGAATTTCATCTCCTGGACGAATGCCTTTCGCGTAGAGAGGGGAATTTTGATCGACCCAACCAATCCGCTTGGTAAATTCGGTAAACGGTTTTTCTCTCCCTCCTAAAAACCAGAGAGTAGTAAAGGCAAGAAAGGCGAAGATAAAGTTGACAAAAGGTCCCATGAACGCAACTTTGATGCGGCTCCATGGAGAGCTCCCAAAAAAGCCTCCTTTGATCTCGTGGGGCTCTTTTTTCCCCTCTTTTTGCATCCCCGCAATTTTTACGTACCCGCCAAACGGAAGAATGCAAATGCGCCACTCAACGCCATCTTTTCCGGTCCATTGAATAAGAGGTTTCCCAAAACCAATCGCAAACGCCTCTACGCGCATACCAACGCGCCTTGCAACGATGTAGTGCCCCAGCTCATGAATGAACACAAGAAACCCTAGACCAAGAATGGCAAGTAGTGCGTATAAGATGAACATGCTACCTCTGATTTGCTAGGATCCTAGCTTCTTTATCTACAAAGTCCACGTGATCCAAGGATAGCATATTTTCTGGTCGATGCAAGGAAAGGATTTTTTCCAAACGGAGGGAAATTTCTCTCCAGGAAATTTCTTCTTGAAGAAATCTGCGGACCAGCTCTTCATTGGCAGCGTTTAATGTGCAAGCAAAGGAGCTTTTTTCTCCAAGAGCTCTCCAAGCAAATTCCAAGCAAGGAAATTTCTCCGTATCTGGAGGTAAAAATGTGAGCGACTGTTTTTGCAAAAAATCCCAGGTGGTTCTCTTTCGAGCAAGTCTCTTAGGATAAAAAAGCGCGTACTGCAAAGGCAGTTGCATATCAGGCTCTGATAGTTGCGCAATGATGTTCCCATCTTGGTATTCCACCATGCTATGAACAACACTTTCTGGATGGACGACCACAGAGATTTGCTCTTTTTCAAGACCAAAAAGGTGATAGGCTTCAATCACCTCCAGCCCTTTATTCATGAGGGTAGAAGAGTCAACGCTGATTTTATCGCCCATTTTCCAGTTCGGATGTTTTAGGGCGTCGCGCGCTTTGACGCGAGCAAGCTGCGCGTCTGTGTAGCGCAAAAAAGGCCCCCCTGAAGCGGTTAGAATCACGCGGAACACTTCGTTTGAAGAGCCCGAGTGGAGGCACTGATGAATCGCGCTATGCTCACTATCGACAGGTAATAGAAGAGCCTGCTTTTTTTTCACCGCTTTCATGATGATCGCCCCTGCCGACACCAAAATCTCTTTATTGGCTAACAAAATCGTTTTGCCCTCCAAAATAGCTGCTAGGCAGGGGGCGATCGCCTTCGAGCCGCTCATCGCAAAAAGCACCTGATCGCAATCTTTGTGGGTCGCTGCTTCTAACAGCCCCTCTTTCCCAGAAACAACGGGACAAAAAGAGAGCCTTTTGCGCAAAAGCTCTGCCTCTTTTTCATCGTACAAAGCCACGAATTTGGGACGAAACTTTTGGGCTTGCTCGAAAAGCCGTTTCCCATTTTTCCGCGCAGCTAGAGCGATAACTGCTACTTGATCAGGGAAGTTTTCAACCACTTCCAAGGCGTTAGCGCCCACCGATCCGGTCGATCCTAAAATCGATAACTTTTTCATGAAGCAGCCTCCTTGGGCTTGTTCTTTTCCGATTGCAACAGCAAGACCAAACCATACTGAAAAAATAGGGTCAAAACGACAATTGCCCCTGTGGAGAGCGTAAGAGAGTAGACGGACAAGAGGTGCCTGGATAAAGCCGTTCCGACTAACGACGCGCTGGCCCCAAAACAGGGAGCCATCCACAAAATGGCTCTAAGCTGCTTTACGCAAGCAAAGGCCGTTAAATAGGGAACCGTTAAAAAGGCGAGGACCAGCACAATCCCGACCGAGCGGAAAGCGCCAATGATCGTAGCCGCTGTTAAAAAACAGAGAAGCCACCTGCAAAGAAACAGAGAAGCCCTCAAACTTTTGGCTAAAATTGGATCAAAACTTGTGATTTGCAATGTAGGATAAAAGAGGGTGATCAAGCCTACGTTGAGAAAGGCGAGCAAGCCTAGTGCTCGCACATCAAAAAGGGTCACCCCATCGATATTTCCCTGAATCATCTCCATGCCAAGATGCACATTTTTCGTGTATAGAGAAACAAAAATCACCCCTAAAGCAAAGAGCATGTTAAAAGCAAGCGCAATGCTCACATCTTTTTGCAGACGTAAAAACCGAGAAAAAAAATCTTCTACTAGAAGGGTTAACACCGAAGCGATGATCGCGGAAAAAAATAGCAGCGCCATACTTTGATGAAGAAACGCACCTCTCCACCCAAAATACTGGAGAACAACAAAAACGGTGACAACTCCTAAAAGCGCTGTATGAGACAGCGCTGTTGCGACCATCAGCGAGCGGCGAAGGAGAAGAAACGACCCCAGAAGAGAACAAGAGATACTTAAAAGAACGAGGCAAACAATTTGCCGCTCATCGATCGCAAGCTCCTTGAGAGCAATGCCGCCCATGAGCCACTCATAGAGCCTGTAGAAAAAGAGCCTTAAAAAGGATAGCCCGTGAACACCTGTATACAAATTCATGAAAACCTCTTAGGAATGGGCTGATCATGCGGATCAAACTCGGGTTTTTGGAGTAAGTGATCCAACCGTTTTTCAAGATCAGGAGTGATGACATGCTCCATTTCCTCAGCAATGGGGTGCACATTTTTGGCAGAAACGTCCATATGCTTTGTTAAATACACCTCCCATAAACGGTGAAATCGGACAATCCGAAGCGCCCGTTTTTTCCCCTCCTCGGTGAGATGAAGATCTCTCCCCTTTCCTTGTACAAGCCCCTCCCGTTTCATATGCCTTTGAAAAAAAAAGAAGGAAAGTCTATGCAAGCGAAGGATGCTTTGCATCTCGGCAAGGCTCCTTTCTTTGCTACAAAGAGCCTTAAGACAATTTTCCTGGGCAGCGCGGAATCGGAATTGAAAAATCCGGATGCTTTTTGCCAGAAGTCCCTTCTGAGGAGCAAATAAATAAGAAAGGACCACAAGCAGCCCTGCAATTAACACAATCATGGGGCCGGGGGGAAGGAACATTTTCCCATTTTCTCTGCCAAGCACGCACATGATCGAAAGGTAGTTCCCAAGAAACCCCGAAAAAAGTCCAAAAAGGCCAGACAGAACAAAGAGGCTGGCTAGGGAGGAAGCCACCATCCGCGCCGCAGCAACAGGAGCAATGAGCATCGCCGAAACGAGGAGCACTCCACACGAGCGGATGCCGATGATGATGGCAGCAATCAAGAAAATCCCGGAGAAAATATCGACAAAACGATCCTTAGAACAAGAGATTTTGATATACTGAGGATCAAAAAGTTGCCACTGGATCTTTCTATAGAACAGGTAGCAAAAACAGATCGTACCAAAACAGAGGATGGCATACACAATCACATGCTCATCGAGCAACGTTGCCACTTCCCCAAAAAAGCATTTTTGCATTTCTAAAAAGATGCGCGCATCTTTATTTTGCAGATAACTTGTTAGCAATAAACCACAGGCAAAAAACCCGCTCATGAGCGTAGACATCGCAGCGTCTTGCGACAACTTTTGCTTTTCTAAGACTTGCAAAAGCCAAAGAGCTAAAGCGCAAGAGACAAACGCGCCTAAAGGGAACCGAAACCAAAGAGGGGTATTTGAAAAGGTCGCAAGAACTCCCCCAAGCGCCAGACCTGGATAGGTTGCGTGAGAAAGCAATTCACTCAGAAGAGCTCTTTTTTGTAAGAAAATAAATACTCCCATGATCCCAGCGCAAAAGCAGATCAAACAAGATCCTAAAAAAGAGGCGCGGTACAAAGGGTCAAACAGAAGGAAGCTCACAAACGGGCCCCCTCATAATTTTTTTGACAAAGCGCCGTCGCTTCCTCAAAAAGAAAGGGGTTTTTTTTGTACAACCTTTTGAGATTTTCCTCTGTAAACACCTCCTCATACGGCCCAAATCCAACAAGTGAGGTGTTGAGAAGTAGTAAACTTTGAAAGTACCGTTTTACGGTATGCAAGTCGTGGTGGACAACAAAAATGGTTTTGCCTTGTCCAGCAAGATCTTGCAAAATGGACATAATGGTCGTTTCTGTTTCAGCATCTACCCCCTGAAAAGGCTCGTCTAAAAAGTAGAGATCGGCCTCTTGCACAAGGGCTCTTGCAAGAAATACCCTTTTTTGTTGTCCTCCAGAAAGCTCTCCAATCTGCCGATCTTTATAGGCAATCATCCCCACTTGCTCGAGCGATTCTTCCGCAGATAGGAGGTCGGCTTTGCGAGCCCGTTTCCAAAAGCCCATCTTATGGTACCTGCCCATGAGTACTACATCGGCAACCGTGATGGGAAAATTCTCATCGATCGATTCTTTCTGTGGAATGTAAGCGATCTTTTCTGAAACCTCTTCGATTGGCTTCCCCCAGAAAAGCACTTGACCATCTGTGGGAGAAAGAAGCCCCATCACCGCCTTGATGAACGAACTTTTCCCCGCCCCATTAGGACCAATGATCCCGATGAGCTGCCCTGCAGGGGTCGCAAACGACACGTTCCAAAGGCAGAGGGTCTTTTCGTAGTGGACAGTGAGTCTTTCACAAAAAAACGGATTCATTGCAAATGATTCCTCAGCGTATTGGCGTTATGTTCCATCATCTCTTCATAATGATAAGGGCCCATGGCATCTCCATAAAGAACCTCTTTAGCAATTTTGATCTTTAGCCCTTTTTCCCTTCCGCACTGCACAATTTTTTTTAAGGCATCTTGCGCCACATTGGACTCAGGGAAGAGGGTAGATGCTCCCCTTTTCTCGAGGTAGTCAACAATTTTTTCAATATCATGAAAATTGAGCTGCCCGTCAGGAGCTAAGCCTGCAGGTGCCTTGAAGCGTTCTCTCCACGAAGAAACCCCCTCATCTGTTCCTTCAATCGACTGACAAAAGTACCTCCGTACAAAGTAGGAAAAGGCGTCATGACTTGTGATCACAAACCGTTTTTCTACCGGAATGGAAGCAATCGTCTGAAAAATCGTTTGATCGAGCTTTGCTAAACGTTCCCGCAAGGCAGACCCGTTCTTATGAAAATAGTTCGCTTCTTCAGGACTTGCTGCGCTAAGGGCCGATTCAACGACAAAACTAGCCTCCATCCATAGAGAGACATCCATCCAAATGTGCGGATCGGGCAGCCCTTTTGTCCATAAAATTTTTTCTGGAACTAGCTCCCCTATTTGATCACCTACCCCAATCGCTTTTGCGCTTTCTTGGAGCAAGTGGACTAAAGACCCCGCATGCTCGAGTCCAAGCCCATTATAGAAAATGAGATCGGCATGAGAAAACTTCTCTACATCACCTTTCACGAGCTGGTAATTATGAGGGTCTAGCTGGCCATGAATGAGGACGCTGCTTGTGACTTTTTCTTGTCCGATCCCAGCGACCAAATCCCCGATCATTCCTGTTGTAGAAAGTACTTGCAAAGTTTTTTGATCATGGGATTCTTTAGAGCTTGTCCTTTCCAAACGGCCTGGCGCAAAAGTAAGATAACAGAGCAACGCTGCAAAAAGGAAAAACAGAGACCACTTTTTCATAAAAATCTTCTAAAGAATGCTATAAGAGAAAGTTCTCTATCCTAACAGCCTATTCTTTTAAATTCCAGAATCTGTAATTAGATTTACCAATTTAACCTTTTGCAATCGACTAAAATTTTTTTATTTTGATTTATTGAACGAAAACCCAAAAAAAATAAAAAAATAAAAAGACATTTTCTTGCGTAAAAGCGGGGCGTTTTCTATAATCAACCAATATTGAGATTGTTTTTCTGCTTTTTAACACACCTTGAAAAGTAGGAGAAATAGAAAAAAAATAATTAATGCATTTTATTAACCACTTTGGATAATTAGAATTATTTTATCGAAATAAATAGATGTAATCGCAAACGAAAATGTAAGGAAGGTTTTACATGAGCAATTCTCCTGATAGACCGCTTAAAGGCAAGAAAAGCCTAAAAGACGTAGAAGCTACAATCGCCAAGGCTATTAAAAAAATTGGCGCTAAAAAAGAAAATGAACTTTGTAAATATCTACCGATGGCTTCAGGGGGTTATATGCACCATTTCACATTAAAAAAACTGAAGCTAAAAAAACCCGAAGATCTAGCAACTCTTCTAGAAAAATTTGTCCTCGATAAAGATCGCCCGACGATCGTTCCCCCTAAACCAAGAGCGGCTCGAGGATCTCGTAAAAGACGTGACCAGCTCGTATTTACACGCTCCCAATTAGAAAGAATGCTTAGCATTGCAAAATTAGCTGGAGATAAAGAGATCGTTTCTGTGCTAAGCCCCAAAAAATCTTTAGCTAGTTGCAAAAAGACACTCATTGGAGCGATCAAAGAAAATAAAGTGGATCATGAACTTTGGAATGCTTATGCAGAGTGCGTTGCTGCCATGCAAAACATCACAGATGTTGCAGGAAGCGCCGCAGAATAATCCGAGCCACTGTCTCTAAGTTATCTACTTATTTTTATAAATTTTTTGTAACAACAGGACAGTCGCTTTTTTATTGATTTTTATTTTTTAAACATTATAATTAGAATATTCTAGTGATTTTTCACTATGAAAAAAATGACTCATATTAAAAAGGATCAAAGATATGTCACAAACTACCTCTGAATTTGGTAAATGGCGCTCAAGACTTTGGCCAGTACACAATTTTGAACTAAAAAAACTCTTACCGATGTTTTTTATGTTTTTTTTAATCTCGTTCAATTACACCATTTTGCGAGATGCAAAAGACGCAATCATTGTCACTGCTAAAGGTTCTGGCGCAGAAGCCGTCCCCTTCTTAAAACTTTACGGCACCTTACCTTGCGCTATTCTCTTCTTTTTCATCTACTCAAAATTGAGTAACAAGCTTTCAAAAGAAGGTCTTTTTTACGCTGCAATCGTTCCATTCATCATCTTTTTTGGTTTGTTTGCGTTAGTCATTTATCCAAATAGAGAGTTTTTGCACCCTCATGCCTTTGCCGATACTCTGCAAAGCACATTGCCGCAAGGCTTCATGGGACTGATTGCTCTCATAAGAAACTGGTCGTTTTCCCTTTTCTATGTCATGAGTGAGCTTTGGGGAAGCGTGGCTCTATCTCTACTTTTTTGGGGATTTGCTAATGACATCATGAAAGTGACCGAAGCAAAACGCTTTTACTCGGTGCTCGGCCTTGGAGCGAACCTCGCTCTTATGGTTTCTGGACCATTGATTACCTATTTTTCTCGAGTACAAAGCTCTCTACCTCCAGGCGTTGATCCTTGGGAATATTCACTAAACTGGCTCATGGGACTTGTCGTTCTCTCTGGACTAACTGTTGTTGGTATTTATTACTGGATGGGCAAAAACGTACTCACCGATCCAAGATTTTACAATCCTAGCGAAGTCGTAAAAAAGAAGAGCAAACCAAAACTATCGATGAAAGAGAGTTTCAAATACCTCTTTTCTTCAAAATATTTGGCTTGCGTCGCCATGCTTGTTATTGGTTACGGTATTTCGATCAATATTGTTGAAGTCACCTGGAAAAGCCAACTAAAACTTCAGTACCCAACACCGAACGAATACGCCGCTTTCATGGGGCAATTTTCTTACTACACAGGTTTTGTTACCTCCCTCATGATGCTCTTTGTGGGCGGAAACGTAGTGCGGATGTTTGGCTGGGGTATTACAGCAGCGGTTACTCCTATTGTTTTACTTCTAACAGGAAGCGTATTCTTTTCTTTCGTCATTTTCCGCGACGGATTTACCCCTTTTATTGCAAGCCTTGGAACATCTCCTCTGATGCTGGCTGTGATCATTGGAATGGTGCAAAACATCATGAGCAAGTCTTGTAAGTACTCTCTCTTTGATCCAACAAAAGAGATGTCTTACATCCCTCTTGACCCAGAAATGAAGGTCAAAGGGAAAGCGGCTATCGATGTTGTCGGTGCAAGATTAGGAAAATCAGGAGGAGCTCTCTTACAGCAAGGCCTGATCCTCACCCTTGGATCGATTGCGGCAATGACCCCCTATGTTGCGGTCATTTTGATTGCGATCATCTCTTTATGGCTAATGGCTGTCCGTTCACTAAACTCGCAGTTCTTATCTCTCACGAAAGATAAGGCAGATTCTCGCGAGGAACCTAAGCCAAACCAAAAAGAGGAGCTCCCTGCTTCTGCAGAAAAAGCAGAAGAACAGGAGCCTGCAACGACAAAGTAGGCACCTCCTTCTGACAGTCTCTCTGTCATTAGAGCAACTCGCTATTTTGTAGCAAAAACAGTCTTTTCTTTTAGAGAAGGCTGTTTTTTATTTCAGAAGAGAACTGTTCGGGATCATACATACGCATAATCGTTAGGCCTAGGTTGCTACAAACCCCATTCATTCCTTTTTCCAATTCCCTTGGATCCTCAATTTTTCCCATTTCAAAATCTAACAAAAAACTATGCGCTGTATGGTGCCTTCCTTTTGGCCCTATTTTTAACGGAAAATTTTGGAAAGTCTCCACAATCGCTTTCGCTAAGTCTCTTGTAAGCCGGTTTTTTCCTAAAGCGTCCTCACAAATAGACCGGTAAGCCTCCAATACTTTCTCTGGATGGCTATGGTTTTTACGATAGTACTCAAGAGCGCTTCGCAAATTTTTCATATGTTTTGTAAACTGCTCATAATACAGCTGATCTTTGTTTTGGTGTTTGGCGTTTTTTTTTGCTGACTGCTTCTTGCGCATGATACCCCCTTTTTAAAACAACCACCCCTAAATCCTAGTTAAGCAGGATTTTTTCTAATAGGCAACTTTTTATTAGATGCAATCCTATGAAAAATAACCATAACTCTTTCACAGTAAAAAGTTTATAAAAAATCTACTGCAGATGGTGAATTTTGGCATTGCTTTGACACAAAACGTTTCTGTTTCCTAAACATGGTATCAACAACCTATATTTTTAATTTACTGATTTTCAATAACTTAAAAATATTTCCGCTTAAAAAAAACAAGGTGCCATTGATTCACTATTTTCGCTCTTCTTACCCGGTTTTCAAAAAGAAAATCAATAAGAACTCCCCCAATTTTTCAGGTACAGCATCCCACAGAATCGATGGCAAGAGGCTTTTTTAAAGAAGAAAACAGTTTTAAAAACTAGTTTTTCAATTTTATAAATAGTTATTATCCATATAATTAAGAATTATTAATAACAAAAAGCCAAATCAACAAATAAAAATTTTACGAAAATAATTTTTTATGTTAGTATTTTATTGATTTATCATTCAAAAGGGAATTTTTTATGAGTACTGTCGATTTACATTCTGGAAACGTGAATTTCCAAAATATTCATAGAGAGGTAAATGGATACTTTAACAATGGGTATAATTCTTCATTTAGGCAAGATTTAGACAGACTAAAAAGCGCAGTAGAGCTGAGCGGAAGAGAAGGCGAAACCTCCTATACTGACAATCTTAAGATCGGGAAGATCTTTACGCGGTCTGCTGGCATGATCCGTATGGGAACTCTCCTCAAAAATAACGAAAGTCGCTATCAAAATGAGGCGAGAACGATTATGAGCAAACCTCTTGTGCAAACGTTCCTTAAGCTTCAAGACATCTGGAAAAAAGCTAGAGATGTATCTCAGCACCGAGGTCCTGAAATCCTTGAATTGCAAGAAAAGAAGCGCTCTGCACAACAAAACTTGCGTCGCATTTTTACCGTGCTCACTCCTTTAGGCGCTCTTTCTGCCTTCGGCTCTGCATCCTTTTTACCGTTAACGACCGCCATTGCGATTGCCGTTTTCGCGACTTCTATGATTTATGGTATCTACTTATCTAGCTCAGCGGGGATTTGTTATTATTATACTCATCAGCAGCAAGTTTTGAAGCAAGAGTTGGAGATGGAGAAAAAGAAAGAATTCGATAATTTACTAGTAAACATTCTAATCCAGGCTAGACGAGAAATACCCACGTAGATGTTATCTAAAAGCAAGGCAAAAAGAGGCTCTTTATCTATGGTAGATGGTGCCAAGAGTCTCTTGAAACCCGTTCTAAACAGCTTTTAGGAAGCAGCTTCTTCCTAAAAACAGCAGTCGCAACTTGTTTCTCCAGAATTCTTGTCACACTCTTCCATAAAAGAAGAACTCAAGAGTACTTTCTGATTACTATTAATAAAAATCGTATATTTTCCAAGGCCAGAAAAGTTTTTTGTTTCTGGTACGTACCTGTTTTCTACGTAGAACAAATCTTTTTTTGTTTTTAAATTGACACATTTGATGGTTTCACGTGATGAATTTTCCATACGCATAAATGCAATATTATTCAAGGTGGGCAACTTGCTTACACTCACGGCTAACTTTTCCACACGTTGCCGAAGTTGGTTCTCTTTTAATTCTTCATGAGGCGCTTTTGTTACTTCTTCATGAGGCGCTTTTGTTACTTCTTCATGGGGCGTTTTTGTTACTTCTTCATGAGGCGTTTCTGATTGAGTTACATTGGAACATTCGATGGACAAAGAATCGATCTTCTTTTCGAGACACTTCATATGCTTGTGTAAATTCATTAATTCCTGCGCCAAATGCCTGATATTCCTTGCTGAGATTTCCGCTAGCTTTAATGAGTTTTGCAAATAGTTCTCAACCTGTCGTTTCCCTTTTTCAGAAAGTAACTTTATCTTCATTCGATGTACAGATGCCTTGTTTTCTCCTTCCCCCTGCGTTTCATACTCGTGGAATCTTATAAATTCACGTATAGCTTCCCACTTGCTGCCAAAAACTTTTAGAAGTTGGACAATTATCTTGACTGTATCGTTGTAGTCCAACACAGCGGTGCGAAAAACAGATTGATCGTTAGATGATTGCTGTCCACAAACATTTATCATAATGATTCCCCTATGTATAGTTTCATACTAAAAGGTACCATTTTATGCCTTCTAGCAGAAAACCCTCCATAAAAACATGTCAACCATCGAAACTTTTCCGCAAAAGATCTAGGTGTTTGGTCCCAGAGTGTGGTGGTATGGATTAATCTTAAATTTTTCAGGCTGTTTTGTCCAGAATTGAATTA
>JBCAXK010000044.1:0-12562 GCA_038534095.1 Chlamydiota bacterium
TGAAGAGCTTGCCCAGTTTGTGGAAAGAGTAGAGCTGGGCCAAAAAAGGCCATGGGCTTGGGCTTTTCTTGGAGGATTTGGGATGGTTTCTGCCATGAGCGAAATTTTTGTGGCACAATACTTTGGTGCCAAAAAGTTAGAAGCCATTGGAGGAGCTGTTTGGCAAATGATCTGGTTTGCTTTTTTCTCCACATTTTTTTTTCTCCCCATGGCCTTTTTTGGCCCAGCTCTACTCTTTCCACAAACTGGGCAAGCTCTTCATAGTGAGTATTTTTCCTACCTGATGCTCTTTGGCCCTTTCTACACCTTGATGACAGCATTATCTGGGTTTTATATCGGTCGAGGAAAAGCGCGTATTTTGATCTACTTAGCCATTTTGGGCAATGTGCTCAATATTTATTTAGATAGTATGCTCATTTTTGGGGTCCCCGGTTTCATCCCTGAAATGGGGATCAAAGGGGCAGCAATCGCCACTTCATTAGGGTACGTTTTTCAAGCGATTATTCTCTTTGTGCTTTTTTTACAGAAGCGTTACCGGGCAACATTTAAAACAGGTCACTGGAAAATTCATACTCCTCTTTTTTGTAAGTCCTTGCGAGTAGGGCTTCCTCAAGGAGTTTTTTACATGTTAGAAATGATGGGATTTGCCATTTTTTATGAACTGATGCGCCTAATGAGTAAAGATCACATTCTGATCTCAGGGATTTGTCAGAGTTTTGTAATTTTGCTCTCCTTTTTCATTGAGGGTCTCACTAAGGGGGTAACAGCAATAGCTGGCCAGTGTATTGGAGGGAAAAAGCCTGCTATGGTGAAGCAAGTACTCCGCGCAGGCGTGTACTTACAGTGCCTATTTTCTCTTATCATGGCGGCCGGTTTTTTAGCGCCAAACCATCTCGTTTCCTACCTATTTCCCGATGCGACCGAGTACATTGTTTCGGTAGAAAGCAAGGAAAGCATGGAAGCTCTTTGGTTCTGCCTGTTTTGCTCGTTTCTTTACCTCTCTTTTGAAGGAGTTCGTTGGGTGATTGCTGGGGTTTTGACAGCAGCGGGTGATACCTTATTTTTGCTTGTTGCAGGTAGCCTCAGCGTATGGCTATTATTGATTTTTCCTATTTACTTCATTGTTTTGAAGCATGCGCTTTCTGTGGGTATTGCTTGGACAATTTTTGCTGTCTATTCCTTTGCTTGTTGCGCTCTCTATTTTTACCGTTTTCAAAGGGGCTCTTGGAAAAACATCAATCTGATTGAAAAGTAATCCCAGTCGCAGGAGCTTGCTGGCGGTTTTACTTGATGGCGTTACTCCAAACAGTAAAACGGCATGTCTCTTGGAATCCAAATCTCTTATAAATATTGAGACCATCTGGCGACGCTTGTAGTACCCCCTTTCTTAAGCCCATTTTTTTTGCTGCCATGAGAGCTTGGTAAAACATGGCTGACCCGTAACCCCTACGTCTTTTTTCTGGCTGGGTTGCAATATCGTAAATCCCAGCAACGCTTGTGACAAAAAGACAAGATGTAGCAACAGGAGTGTTTCCCTCGTAACCAATGAAAAGAACCAAATCCTCCCTATCTTTAGGGCTAATTGTTCCGATTTTTCTGTAAAATCGCTCTATTTGTCCATCTGGCGGACTCGAAAGCGCCGTCAATACTTGGCCGAAATCGGTATATTCTCTTGGTGTCTTGCATCGACGAATCGTAAGACCTTTTGCCGGCTCATGATCATCGGGGACCTTCGTGAGATCACAAACCATACCAATATCTAGTTCATCATAAACAAAGCCTGCATCTTTTAAAAACTTACTCGTACGTTCAGAAGATGAAGAGGGGCCTATCCACCAGGCCATCGGCTCATGATTGTTTTCGTAATAAGAAAAAACCTCTCTTGCGGTTTCATCGGTAATGTCTCCACCAAAAGCGGTATTGAACATATCAGAAGGTAAGCCAGTATCAACAAGGGAGATCCCTTGGATATTAGCTACGCGCATCCCTGTGAGCTTGGATGGTAAGTAGCGCAATTTTTCTCTCATATTCTTTTCCATTGCAAGAATATCTACCTTCTTGCTAGGTACAATGCGATTGTTCATCACTACATTTCCGTTGCTTTAGATTTTTCGCCCTAGAGTAAGACGCGTGTATTGTATCATACTTTGTAAAATTGCGGTGGTCGATGCAAAACTACTTTTTTATGCGCGCAACATGCGCGTAGCGGGCTGTGGAGCTCCTTGTAGCTTTTTGTCGATAGAGCGCAAGCAATCATGAGCCTTCTCCTTACGAAGGCTCAAAAGATCTATTTTCCTAAGAACGTGCTTGCGGAAATGTTTAGGAAATAGGGCAGCTCACTAAAAACTCACCCCAAAATACTTCTCTAGAAACATTTGCGTTAGAAATTCCAGCCCATTTGAAAAACAACTTGATTGGTCAAATAGTCTTTTCCAAATTCCCCTTTGTAAAGGAGATGATAGTTGATGGAATCTCTTACATATTCAAAGCGAATTTCTGGAGAGAAAAAGGCAATGCTTTTATCGAACGTATCGACAATAAGTTCCTGGCTACGGCTAGAAAAGTCGATGAATTTGCTGGTATACTTTCCATTCTGTAAGGGCGTTTTGTAGACCCAGCTACCTCCTGCTAACATATTCCACTCGCCACAATAGCGAGATAGGTTTTGCCGGAAGCGGCCTCCAAGCTCCGAGCGTAAATAGTGGTCATCGCGCGCAAAAACGGTAAGGTCTAATGAGTCTGCTCCGTCTTCATTCACCGTTCCCTGATGCAGATAGTTGTAAGCAACCGAGCCAAACAATTCAAAAAACTGCAGATCGTGCCAAAGAAAGCCTACATGAGAAGTCAGGTGCCCAGCCATATGATCTTCTTTTGCTGTTCGATCTACAGAGGCGTAATGGACATTCCTTGTGCTATCATAAAAGTTGACTCCGCCGAAAGTCGCAAGATCAAATACCCATCCTGTACAAGAAAAACCGCTACGTAAACCCATAAGAAGCTGATGAATATCGGCTTTGCCCGCATCTTGTCTCCAGTCGAGATTTGAATAATCGTAGCCTACAAAAGTTCCGATCAAAACGTGATCATCAACAAGGGAGTGATCATATCCTACGACGAGCCCTGCCGAAGCGTCCCGGTAGCCTCGCATTTGATTGAGTCGATCCACATGAGCAAAAAAACCAAAAGGAGTAACCCAGAAATAGTTCGCACAATACTCATGTGGGCATTCATCACAAGGATCTCGGTACAGCTCAGTATTGAGAAGCTGCCTTTGCAAAACCCCTGATACAACTGCGCTTGTATCGAGGTTCATCAGAGGAAAGGCTCCATAAAGAGCTGGATGCATCTGATCGAGTGCAAGTCGCAAGTCTTCATCATTTAAGGTCTCTGCAATGAGCATAAGATCGAGAAGATCTTCATCCTGATCGAGATCGAAAGAATCGATGTAGTCACGTACTCTTTTAGGATTACCGCTGCCCACATCTCTACCATTCAAGATGAATGTCGCATTGATAGCAAGCCTTGCAATCGTATTTCCCCCTTCTAAAGTAACCGTAAAAGGGAGACCATTGACCAGGTCTTGCTCTGTCCAGAGCTGATCAATCCCGCCTGTCGCTACAAGAATGTCGTACATGCTTCCTTTCGCTACGGTTCCTAGAGGTTCAAAAACTCGTAAAATCGAGCCATTTCCAAGAGAAGCTATGCCTGTAACAAGAATTTGATCGCTGATTGATCCTTCAATCTCAACCTCATAGACAGATCCCGATAATTGTGTGTAGTTCCCTGTAACCTCGATAGTACCGATCGAGTTGCCCGGAGCAATGACGCTACTTTGGGAGAGTTCTAGGCTCGCATAGCTCCCATTCCCTTCGATTCTCCCTCCACTCGCAAAAGCAGCTCCCAATGTCCCATCTCCTGTGAGAATCCCTCCAGGATTGACGGTAATGGAGTTATTGATCAGCGAAGATCCCGAAGCAACCTCAACCGTTCCATTATCTACAATAAGATCGCCTACATATCCAACGTTCGCATTAGAAAATACGAAGGATCCTGTGCCCGTTTTTCGTAAAGTGTCTGTTCCTGTAAAAGTCCCTCCTGCAGTGAAGGTATCTGCGCCGTCAACAAGAAGTGTAGAGGCCCCATTAATCAGAAAGTTTCGATCTGATGAGCCAAAAGAGTTTAAGGGCTGGAAGGTCGTATTGGCTCCTAAAATAACGGTGCCTCCGCTGCCTAAACTTCCCACAATGAAGGTTCCTTCTTGCACATCAATATCCCCAGTATGGGAGTTGTTTTGTCCAGAAAAAGAGAGTGTGCCCCCCGTTTGCTTGACAATTTTCCCTGCACCCACAACCTCTCCCGATTGAGTAAACGTTGTTCCGTTTTTCACTTGGATGATCCCATCATTTGCTCCATTATCCATTCGGAGCGTGAATGGATGTTCGAGATCCCTTGTTGTGATCAGAGTCGCTAGATTATTAAATACAAGCTCTGCCGTTCCCAGCTGGTTGCCATTGCTGATCGAAAGAATCCCTTGATTGAGCTCTAGATTTGTATAAGCGTTCTCATCTTGAAGAACCAAGGTACCTGTTCCCTGTTTTATAAGATCAAAAGCGCCAGTAATCGGCCCCCCAAGAGTCACGTTATCGCTTCCGTCTACAAAAATGGTCGCACCACCTTCTAAAGTAATCGGCCGGCTTGAAAAAAATCCGTTGAGCGGTTGGAACGTTGTTCCAACCTGCAAATTGATGGCCGCCTTGCCTCCGATGTTTGCTAAGGCTAAGGTTCCTTCCTCAACATCGATTGCTGCTGTTAGGCCGATAGCATTTCCTATGGAAGAGAACGTTCCTCCCCCTTTCTTTGTTAAAGGCCCTGCTCCTGATAGCTCGCCTGATTGGGTGAAAGTTGTTCCGCTAGCTACATCGATCGCCCCATTTTCCGCTTCAAACGTATTGGGATGTGTGAGGGTCTGCGTACTTGATAGAGTAGCTCCATTTTGGATAACAAGATTGCCATTTCCCAACTGATTGACATCGCTCACAACAAGCGTTCCTCCATTGACGCTCATAGCAAGATACGCATTGCTCGTACTTGCGAGAACAAGCGTACCATCACCCGCCTTCGCAAAGTCGAAATTAGAACCACCGTCAGAAACGGCTGCGTTCAAGGTCAATGTTGCCCCGCTAGCTACCGATATGGCTCCGCCTCCTAACAAAGAAAAAGGACGATCTGTAGTGAATGAACCGCTCGCTCCAAATGTTGTCCCGCCGCTTAAAGTAACTGGCGCCGTGCCTCCCAAGCTATCCACGATGAACGTTCCACCTGTTATATTGATAGGACCTGTGAAAATGCTACTATTTGGAATAGATAGTGTTCCTGTTCCCTCTTTTGTTAATTGAAGAGTACCCGTCAGTACTCCTCCAATAGTAGCGCTATCGCTCTCGTTGACAACAACACTTGCTGCTCCCTGAATGTTCAAAGGGCGATCTGTAGAGAATGTGCCTATAGGCTGCAACTGCGTGCCACTTTCTAAATTGATGATACCTGTCCCTCCTAGACTAGCGACGGCAAAGAGGCCGTCTCGTACATCAATCATCCCCGTATAAGAATTGTCTCCTCTAGAAAAAAGGAGCGCGCCTCCCATTTCCTTGACAATCTTACCTGCACCTAAAACCTCTCCCGACTGGGTAAACGTTGTACCGTTTGCCACCTGAATGATTCCATCATTCGCTCCATTGTTCATCCGAAGGGTTAAAGTACGTTCGAGATTCTGCGTCGTGATGAGAGTGGCTCCGTTATTGAATACGAGCTCTCCATTTCCGAGCTGATTGCTATTGCTAACCGAAACCGTGCCCCCGTTGAGTTCCAGATCAGCAAACGTATTTTGCCCTTCGAGTAGTAAAGTACCTGTTCCCTCTTTTTTAAGAAAGAAGGAGCCAGTAATCGGGCCTGTAAGCGTAGCGCTATCGGTTCCATCTACAAGAATGGTAGCAGGGCCTTGCAAAGTAATCGGACGAGTAGTAGAGAATGTACCTGTAGGCTGCAACTGCGTGCCACTTTCTAAATTGATGGTACTTGTTCCTCCTAGACTAGCGACGGCAAAAACGCCTCCTCGTACATCGATCATCCCCGTGTAAGAATTGTCTCCTCTAGAAAAAAGGAGCGTGCCTCCCATTTCCTTAACAATCTTACCTGCACCTAAAACCTCTCCCGACTGGGTAAACGTTGTACCATCTGCCACTTGGATGATTCCGTTATTTGCTCCATTATTCATCCTTAAGGTTAACGTGCGCTCGAGATTCTGCGTTGTAATGAGAGTGGCTTCGTTATTGAATATGAGCTCTCCATTTCCGAGCTGATTGCCATTGCTAACCGAAACCGTTCCCTGGTTCAATGCCATATTCACAAACGTATTTTGTCCTTCGAGTAGTAAAGTGCCTGTTCCCTCTTTTGTAAGAAAGAAGGAGCCAGTAATAGGGCCTGTAAGCGTAGCGCTATCGGTTCCATCTACAAGAATGGTAGCAGCTCCTTGCAAAGTAATCGGACGAGTAGTAGAGAACGAACCTAGAGGCTGAAAAATCGTAGCATTTTGCAGGTTGATGGTATCTGTGCCTCCAAGATTTGTAGAAGCAAAGGTTCCTGCCTCCACATTGATCGCACCTGTAAAAAATGTTCCATTACGTGTTGAAGAAAAAGTCCCTCCTCCTATCTTCGTTAAAGGGCCTGCGCCTGCTAGATTGCCTGCCTGCGTGAAAATGATTCCATTGTTTACGTCAATAGTCCCTGTTGCCACAACCATCGTGCTTGTATGTGTGAGCGTTTGGGTTGTCTGAATAGTTCCTCCTTCAATAGTCAGATCGCCCGTTCCCAACTGTCCCACATCGTTGATCATAAGAGTACCCCCTCTAATACTGGTTCCCAAATAAGAATTGGCCGTATTAGTAAGAATGAGGGTGCCTAGGCCCTGCTTGATCAGATCTGCTGTGCTATTGATCTGACCTGAAATGGTTAAGAAAGAGCCAACAGAATTCGTATCGATGGTCAAAAGATTTGTAAAATTGATGGGCGCAGAGATGAAATGTGCCAAATTGACCAAGTTAGGTAAAGCAATTGTGCCTGTATTGAAGTTAAGTGCGTTGTTACCCACTCCATCAATGGTGTAAGAAAACGAGCTATTAAAAGATAAGTTGCTCAGGATGAAGTTCCCATCGACGCTCACCGTGCGCGGAGCTGTAATGGCAGAGCCAAAGACCGCTACAGAATCTAGACCTGTACCTGGCACCACTCCCGAGTCCCAATTGGAGCCTACAGACCAATTGCCGTTAGCATCTAAAATCCAAGTTGCTGCGTCTAATAGAGAAAACTGGGCTACAATCAGTCCTATCCATACAAATTTCTTTTTCATGAATCCTCTTCAAACATAAATTGTTGCTCTCTTATGCACACTAACAAATTTTTTATTTCTTGCATTTACAAAATCGATTGCAAGGTTTTTTATTTTGTCTTAGAAATCCCTATTGCCGCCCTCCTTGCAATGCATCTTAAAAGGAGGATAGAATCTCGATTTTGGCATGGACACGTTTTTTGGCCAAAAGAGACTGCTTGGATATCAATGATCCCCCTTCTAGCTTAAGAGACTTGATTGCTGAGTGGCCACCGATCGGGAACATTTCTTTTGAAGTGGGGAGACGAGCATTTCATCGATGGGAAATGCATTTTGCGCACATCTTACCTATTCCTCAGCAGAGTTTCGAGGTATTGTCGATGGAATTGATACAGCCTTTGGTTTCTTGTTGCAAAGGTTCCCGACTTTACTATAAAACCAATTGTCGCAATCGCCCTATTGAGGCCTACAAATGGAATCAGTGGCTTGTAATTTGGGACAGGTCGAATCGCTGCGTAAGCGGATAAAAATGCCTGCTTGTGTTGACCTAGCCAGTCTGGGTGCCCAAGGGAACAAAAATCTTCCTCTGCGAAACTCGCGCGAGCTCCGGCCCAGTCGATCATCGCTTGTAGTTTGCCCCGGTGCACTATGATATTCCCTGGACGAAAATCGCGGTGAACGGCAATAGGGCCATCTACCGATTGAAGGAGGTGCCTATGAGTATGATAGTAGTTCTTGCAAGCTTCGATGATTCTTGGAGAAAGATGACCTCTGCATTCACGTAAGCCTTCACGCAATTTGTAGGAAAGATACTCTGTTGGATGGTCGCTTAAATGAGCTTGGATCGGATCCCCATAGCCTGGAAACCGGTGGAGATGAAGGAGGGCCAAAGAATTTCCTAGTTCATGAGCTAGAGATTGGGTCATGTCATTTGGTTGGAGAAGAGCTCCAGGCAGGCATTCCATCAAAATAGCGCCATGTGTTTCTTTTTGCGGAGGCACGTCCTTCACAATCCGGGGTATGGGGAGTTTTCTCTCAAGAAGCCGTAAAAAATAGATCTCCCTGAAATAATCTCGTTTTTTCTCAGAAATTTTCAAAATCAAATCTCGCCCATGTGCCTCTCTCAATTTATAGACTAGAGAAACAATCGCATCTTCGTGATCAATCTTTGAAACAATCACATCTTCGAGCTCGAGTAATTGGAGATAAGGGAGAATATTGATAGGCGCTGTACCCTTTTTCTAATGAGGGTTTGACAAGCCATAAAATCAAAGCATCATCCCTAAAAACTCAGAAAGGGGGCGCTATTTTTCACGCTTTGTCTACCACAGAAAAAATGTTACCAGATTTCTCTTGAAAAACGAACTTGCTTTGTCGCATGTCTTGCAAATTCGCAGGGCAGCAAGTATATATTAGAAAAACATTTTGAAAATGCAGCCGATTACTAAGAAATTTTTTCACGAGAATAGCTACTAAACCTTTCGAGAATGCCCTCTTTAGGAAAATGGGGCAGGAGGGACTTGAACCCCCGACCAACGGATTATGAGTCTGCTGCTCTAACCAACTGAGCTACTGCCCCATCGAAGATTCATGATCATACCGGGGAAAGATTTTATCGCCAAGAAAATACCGAGTCCATTTCTAGAAAAACAATAGCTCGTAATAAAAAAATTCTTTGATTTCAGGCTTTTTCTTGTCCATGACAAATGAAGATCCGTCAAAGATTTCCAAAAACCATTCTCCAGAAAATAGGTCTTTCACCGGAATTGGGCATAGAATACACCACCACGCCCTGGTACCAAACATCTTAGAGAATAGGCTTCATCGTCGAAGTCGAGTATTTGTACAACAAGTATTAGACAATTGCATATACAAAACAAAGGTATCTCAAGAAGTTTTTCATCAATATATACCCATCTTGAATCTTCGGTTTTTTCACAAATTTGCTTCCATTCTTCTAGTAAGCGTCATCGCTTCTCTCTTACTAGATCATCATCAAGCAAAAAGCATGGTCTCTCATATTTATATACGCAAACTTTTCTATACGATCGCCCTGCCAGTCAAAGGCTATCAATTCCATTTTTATTACGAATCTGTTAGATTATGTGAATACTCTCAACGATTACGCAGGTTTTTTCATGGACAAACGATCCTGGATCTTTTTTTTCTTCGTCTTAAGCGCTACCCTACTCATGAACCAGTATTTTTCTCCAAAAATTTCTTTGGAACATCAGCAAAAGACGCATGTCGAAAAAACCAGAAAACACCTTCAGGACAAACAAGCAGCTCACTCCCCTTCTCATGAAGACCTCTCTTTGCTACAGATAGATGGACCAGAAAATGGGAAGTATTTAGGGGTAGAAATAGAAGGGAATTTCCTGACGATCTCTACAAAGGAGCCGATGCCAAAGACTCTTTCGATGGGAAATGCCCTTGGAGCGATCGCCTTCCCTAACAAAACCATCGAACCGGTCATTTATAGAACAAATGACAAAAAAGTGGATGTATACTCATTAAATTTGCAGGAAGACAAACTGTTTTATCTCGCCTATCAGGATGAAGAAACCAAGGCCCCGACAATTGCTTGCGCTACAAACACAAAAAACGAAATCGTCACAAGCAAGGAAGTCAGGCAAAACGCATTTGTCTTTGATGAGGATCACCATCTTATTGGGATTTTTGAAGGAAAAAGCCAAAAAATCCACTCTTTTTCTTCCTACTTCCGGCTCACGAATCAGGTGAATCTTCTTAGCATCACGAATGAAACCTACTACGTCTTAGAAAACCCCTATCAAATGCTCGTGTTTTCTTCAAAAGGGGGCTCTCTTGCAGAAATCAATTTACCGTTTTTTAGTGATAAGAACCAAGATAGTGTCGTAAAACCCCTCTATTTTGATCGGATCATAGAGCAAAAATACCCCGAAAACGCGCAGTTTCCAGAGCGCCCCTACTTTGTATCAGAAAATGGTTCGATCATAGAAAAACAACCTACCGTGGGTTCTTATTATCCTCTGCTTAGAAGAGATTTACTGACTCCAAGTGGAGAGGTAGAGCGCTCTTTTGATCCAAAATACTATTGCTGCGCCCTACGGGAAGAGGGAGGAGATCCAGAAATTTATCAAGTAACCCGTTTTGAGAAAAATTTGATTGAATTCACAGCATTTGGGGCTAGAAGAACCATCATCAAACGGTACCGTCTCCCCGAAAACCCCAAAGAACTTCCCTACGTGTTTTTTCTCACAGTGGAAGTCGAAGGAGATACCACAGGCTTATTTTTAGAATCGGGCGTACCTGATGTAGAGCTCATTTCGGGCTACTTTTCTCCAGCTCTCAAATACCTCGTTACAAGAAATGGAACGACGAATATTCAACAACTTTCTCTACCAAAGGCGCAACAAGAAGAGCCGCTCTCTTCTCTATCTAACCAAAAACCAGAATGGATTGTCAATTCCAATGGATTTTTGGGCGTGATCTTAGATCCCTTGAACGGCCCCGCATCAGGATTAAAAGCCACAGCGATTTCTGGGGAAAAAATCCCTACAAGGCTCAGTTTGATCAGTTCGCAGTACGGTCTTTATCCGGCAGAAAAATATCCAGGTTATTCGATGCAACTGCCTTTTCCTAAAAATGCTCCTGCAGAATTTCGGATTTTTGCAGGTCCTTTTGAGTCTGACACTCTCCAAACCATCGATCAAACTGTGCAAAAAAACAAAGGAGTGAGCCCCGATTACACAAAGGCGCAAAGTTCTCACGGATGGTTTTCATTCATTTCGGCCCCTTTTTCCAAATTTCTATTTTTGTTGATGCGGTTTTTTCATACAATAACGAGCTCTTGGGGACTGTCGATTCTATTGCTAACGCTAACGATGCGTATTTTGCTCTATCCTCTCAATGCTTGGTCTTTTAAAGCCGGTCAGAGATCGCAAGAAGTGATGCCTGCCCTAAAAAAAATTCAGGAAAAATACAAAAAGAATCCAGAAAAGCTGCAGTTAGAAACCATGAAGCTGTACAAAGAAACGGGCTACAATCCGTTTATGGGATGCTTCCCAGCATTTATTCAAATGCCTTTTCTTTTGGGTCTTTTTGATCTCTTGAAATCTTCTTTTGATTTAAGAGGCGCTTCATTCATTCCTGGTTGGATCGACAATTTAGCAGCCCCCGACGTCCTCTTTAGCTGGGGATACCGGTTGTTTTATTTTGGAACAAGCTTTCATCTTTTACCTGTTATTTTTGCCTTTGTCACTTTGGCGCAGCAAAAGCTCACCTTCCGCTGGTCGGGAGCAAGCCAGCAACCTTTAACAGAGCAGCAAAGGCAGCAGCAAGCTATTGGCAACGGTATGGTGATTGTTCTTAGCATCGCTGTATACCACTTTCCTTCAGGTCTCAATATTTATTGGATTTTTTCTACCTGCCTAGGAATATTGCAACAATACATCATGCACAAAAGAAAAGGGGTCAAAAAAGAGAGTCAAACGACCTTACAAGTAAAAAAGTGATATGAAATTTTGGGAAAATTTTTTACAGGAACAAGAAAAGCTACTTGGCAAAGAAAATACAGACAAGTGGCTACGTTCTCTAAAAATTCTCCGCTTTGACGCAAGAAACATCCATTTAGAAGCGCAAAATACATTTCAGATGCACTGGTTTGAGGAGCATGTAAGAAAACAGACAAAAACGCTCAAAAATGGTAGCGGACGTCCTTTTCATATCGCTCTTTCTCTAGCGCATAACTCCTCTAAGAAAGGCTCCACTAAAAAAGCGCGTTATCCAAAGACCGATTGTTTTCAAAGTGACTGCCTAGTTAACACACATATTTTTGATTCTTTCTACGTAAGCGAAGAAAATCGCCTCACCTACAACATCGTAAAGGCTCTTTCTACTTCAACAGCTTACAATCCAGTATTTATTTACGCTCCAAAAGGGTGCGGAAAAACCCACCTTCTTATGAGCGCAGCCCATGCTTTCAAAGCCGCTTCTTTAAAAACCTTGTACATACGAGCAGAAACCTTTACAAGCCACGTTGTACGAGCCATACAGCTTGCCAATATGCAAAAATTCCGTCAAATATACCGCTCAATTGACGCCCTAATTTTTGATGATGTGCATATTTTAGCAGGAAAAAAAGCGACTCAAGAAGAATTTTTTCATACGTTTAACGAGCTGCATACAGCCGGGAAACGG
>JBCAXK010000045.1:0-12066 GCA_038534095.1 Chlamydiota bacterium
TTCTAATATAGAGTAATCACCGGTAATGGTATTCACGCCATCTACGATGCTCGATGGATCACCCTCTCTAGGTCCTAAAAACTGTAAACTTGTTTTATTTGCATGAAGAGATGTTGAGAAAAAAGCGTTAGTAAAAAACAGGTTATCCTTAAAAAATAGCGACTCATTGCAGCACCTCAGATAAAAAATTTTTGGAGTCACTTCGATTCTCTGATACGCATGATGAATCGACTACTTTTTTCCAAAATTATCTACTCATGTTTCCTTGAGCCGGAATTACTCATTAAACTACAAAAAATCAGAGTAAATGAAGTGAAACCAAATAAAAAATTAACACCATAGCTCGTTCGATGTTTTATGTAATCATGAAAGTTTTAGCTCATGGAACTACGGGGTAGTTGGGCAAGATGGGTTTTATTTACCGGCCATTGCTTCATTTGATGACAAAACAGACCTCTTCACAATAACAGACTTTTATACTGAGCTGTAGCACTAGAAAAGATAAAAAAGTTGTGTATGAGGAATTGAGATTTTCCCATTATCCTAGGCAATGTTCCAATGACCGAGCTTACGTGGAATCTAAGCCCTAAATATTGCCCTCAATCTCTTGCAGAAGGTTGTCTCTTACTCCTCATCCGTCCGACATAACGAAAAATCAAACGCATTTTGTTCCAATGAGCTTGAGATGAATCAGACCAAATTTGAGAAACTCTTTCGCATAATCCACCCAGCCATCGTGAAATGGGAAAAAACGGAAAATAAGAATTCTAAGATGCATGCAAAGAGATTTGAGACTTTAGCTACTTGACCATTTGCTGGGTAAGGATGTTGGTCTCCGAGAGGCTTTTAAAATTATCCCTACGACCAGCTATTCTTAGACGGTAGAGCCTCTTGCATTTGGTGCTCCTACAGACTTTGCACCGTAGGTACTTTAAACCGCTAAATCCATACTTTCGTTAAAAGCTCGTTCATTTTTGTATACTTATGATAGATCTCTTGCCCGATAAAAAATTCTATGGGTTAACAATATAAAAGGTTGTAAAGCTCAGGATTGAACTGTTTTTGCGTGGATTTCTACTTCTGTTTTTATGTAAAATTTTATGCAAAAAGTATATTTTTTATGATCCAGGAAGTAAAACCTTATAACAGCTATTGTTTGACAGATACTCATCTTCAATCTAGCCTAGACAAACGCTCCTGCGTGTTAAAAATCCTTCATGCAATACAAAGCGTCTGGAATGAATGTAAGTACCTGGTGATGGTGGCCTATTATCGTTACGTGGCATCTATTCCACAGCTTCGCTCCAAAAGCGTTACTTGGAACCCAGATAGCCAAGGGCTGATCGTATTTATTCATGGTTTGCGCAATGACCCTGCCGCTTGGTTTTCTCAGCTATCATTATTGCCACCAAATACAAAGATGGATATTTTTGCTCCAGTTGTTCACAAAAGAGGGGTATGCCCTCTAGATCAAGCTGTAAACCCTTTACTTCCTAAAATTGAAGACTACGTCAAAAAAAATCCCAAAAAACCCGTTTGTTTGTTGGGAACATCGAATGGTAGTCGGGTAGCTGCGGAGATCGAAACACGGCTACGCGAAATTTCCCCTGGTACTCCCGTCAAGGTTTCTTCGGTTGCAGGCCCCCATTTGGGGTCTAGTTCTTTAGATCTCTTCGATCGCTTTAGCTGTGGTTTAGCAAACTGGCGTTATCCAGACGGATTAAAGGAAGAGCTAAAATACAATAGCGACAAAGCAAAAGAACTACTCAGGCGTATTAAAACGCCTTTACCTAAGGGTTGTGCCCCGCGTAGCTATGAGTTTTATGCAACTACAGAAGATATCACCATTCCCGATCTCGTTTCCACCTTACCAAAACTGACTATGAGAGAGAAACATTACCTTGTTCATGGAGAAAGCCACGGCTCGATTGTTTCCGCTATTGCTAAGCAACAAATGGATTCTTGTTTTGCATGGATGAATTCTGTTTAAAGATTGATTCAATGGCCTTAGGAGACAAGGAGCTCGCGACTCTTTTAGGTGTCTTCACCCCAATTAAAGACTAGATTATACTTTTAGAATGCGAGCTGCTACGACTCCCGTTGCCACAGCAAGAGTCGTAAATGGGAATAAAAAATCGATCGTACCTTGAAGCATCAACACTGTTGTAAGATAAATGGGAGCGCACCCTGCCAATGACGCAAAAAAATCTTTGGCTATATCTCCGATCTTCCCTTCTCTTTTAAGCACACATGCTATAGATGTCCCAGCCATACCTGCTAACATGAGTTCTTTGGCCCGCATAGCAGAAATGACTCGAAAAGTATTTTTGATAATTTCATAGCTAAATTTTTTAGCAAGAGGAACAATCCCTTTTGGAGGAAACCTCCCACTCAAGAATACTGCATCTGAAGCTCTCTCAAAAATCTTTCCTGCTACTATAAAAAACGGCACGCTCGCGGTCATCAAAGCGATGCTCGATGCCACTTTACCGAGAGTTGAGTTACGCTGGTTTTTTCTCTCATTCATAGCGATCAGATTATTCATGATTGAAACTCCAATCAACATAGCGCAATAGAACAGGGGGCGCATAGTTACTTCAAAATCCATGATGCAAGCAATCGCCAAAACGCCTACTGCTAAGAGATGTCCCACAAGTACCTGTCTTGGTAGAGCTCTATTTTTTACTAGGGAAGTTGTCACATAAGCAATCAAACTCATGGCAGTTAAGCCTAAGGGAATCAAAGGATGCGTCTCTCCACCAAAATGACGGTGGAGGCTCGCAAGATAGCAAGTTCCTGTGATCACTGCCGTTCCTAATAGGCCCCCAAGCAGTTTTTTGTTTTTTGCAAGAGCCGCTCCTGTTAGAACCGCGCCAATTGTATTCGCTACAAAAAGAATCTTTTCAATAGGTTCAATGCTTTGCCTCCACGGGAATAGGGCTAAAGCTACGCCACAAGCGGAGAGACCTGTTGCTGCCACTGCCGTTGAAATTCCTGCTGTAATCACGGCCATTTTAAGGAATGAAAGTACAAAGTTATTGACTTTACTTTCCTTGGAAATATTCTGATTATTCGTATCGCAACAAATAGGATGAGAAGCCGCTTTCGCACTTAGAGAATTGGGATAAGATAATGCGTTCATCATTTAAAAACCTATTTTTTAATAAAATTAAAACAAATCTAATCTTTTATTTCAAATAAACTTCATGTTTTATTGGATAAAAATATTAAATAGTAATTTTTTATTTTCGATTCAATAGAAATCGTTTTTAGAAAATCTTTATTTTAAAAATAGAGAACTTGCTGCCCTAAAACGGCATCTCTTCACAAGATTTTCATACGACAAGATCAAATATTTCTATTGACCAAGCGCTAAAGACCTTGAACAAAAGTGTGTAGAATCCTCTTCAAAGAGTGAAAACGGTAAAAGACACCTTGCGATATGTCTATATCATGAGTAGAGTAAAAATAGCCTCTTTAAGCTCTTTCGATAATCGTTTTGATTGAGAGGGAAAAATAGAAGCACAACGTTGTAAGCGCTCCCTTTTTCCTAGCTAGATTTGGCGCATCAACGCAGCTCGAAAATCTAATGCAGGGTTAGTGGATCAAACCGGCCATCATCAAGTAGGTATAGGCCAGGGTTACAATCACACTTGCGTTTGAACGCAATCGACAAACCAGTAAATAGCCCACCGTTTTTCTTTTTCATATGGATCCAAGTAACCCAGCTTTCTCATACAATAGGGGCAGGTAATAAGAGAGCTTTCTTCTTTGATTTTGAGGGTAGACTCGTGGATGCGATCGAGGTAACAGCGTTTTAAAAGGCCTAGACCATCCTTTTGATAGACAAGGAGCTGATTTTGACACTTACCACATAAAATTAGAATGAATGTAGGCTCGCCCCGTTTGGTGGTAAAGTGATTGATGATAGGAGAGTAATTCTTGCGCACGTTGAACACATCAAGGTTGCGTATTTTTGTAAGAGAAAGGGTCCTTAGTATTTGCTAGCTGAGTCCCTTGCGAAGAAATCCCAGCAAATGCCCCAACTAGCGCTTTCTTTGATTGTTAATGTACCAAAACCATCTATTGATGCCTTAACTATGGAAGCTTCAGTGCCTAATAACAACCAACAGATACTATGTTTCGTTACTCTCCAAATACCTCTTGGTACTCTTCTTTGTACTGCGTTTCTCTTGTACAAAAACTGTTATAAGCATCCTGAAGTTTTTTTACAGCAGGCGTAGTCTCTGCTACGTCAGTAGAGGCTTCTTGTAGAAACGAAGGGACAAATCGGTATTTATTCCAATAATCTAAAGGGCGATTTACTTCCTCCAACTCAAAAAGCAAGACCTCTTGTAGATAAGCATCTTCTGATTCAAGGCAAAAAGCCCGTATGTCTGCCAAACAAGCATGATCCAATAAACGGAGCATCCTCACTTGCTGAGATTCGGCAAGAAAGTCTTTAGCAATCTGCTTTTTGACGTGATACTCCAGGATAATATTTTGTAAAACCTTTTGATTTTCGGTTACATCCATGCTCCCTACACCAAAGAGAAAAAGGGTAAAACAAGTAGAAATCTTAGAGCAGTCGTAATCTTTCAAAAACTGTTTGAGTTCATTTTTCGTGTTCTCGCAAATAGGATCTTCTGGGTTTTTTTTGCAGATCGATCCAAGAGATCGTATGTACCCCTCGTGAAAATTCATGATGTTTCTAACGACAGAAACAATCTCCTCCTGCACGGAAGGCAAATTCATAAACATGCTACACCAATCCCGGTAGTTGACATACTCATTAGAGGGTCCCTCTGCAATATGCAAAGAGTAGGCTTCATGAATTTCTTCAAGCAATTCGGCATCTGTTTCTTTTTCGAACTCAAATATAGTAGATCCAAAAATCAGAAAGGGAATCGATAAAAACAAGCATAAATACTTCATAAAACTGTCTCCTATGTATTTTAACGAAATATCATGCCTACCTCATTTTTTTTTCGGTATGGAAAAGTGGAACAAATTCTCCAAATGGTTTGGCAGCTGAATCCAAAAGAAAGAAGGATTAGGCACCGTACGAAGCTGCGCAAATGGGCAGATTTTTGCGTGAAGAATCGGATAAATCACGAAGAGGAACAACCTTCTTAATATGCCACTTGCGTTTTGTTGCAATGAAGAGCTCCTTACTTCATCTACATTAGATAGATCTTTAATAAGGAGAAAAATCGTCTCACCGCGCCCAGAGTAGAAAAAATGTTCTATCTACCTAGAAGGCTTTTAAAACATGGCAAACAAAACCCTAGTTGAAAATCTGGAGAAAATTCTACGCAAAAACCGTATGACTCGCTAGAATTTGTTACATGCACCCTTTTTTAGACAAACAACTCACGTTCCTAGAGTGGATTGCAAAGACTCGAGGATCCTTTCTTGATCACATACTACTTTTTTGGAATTTCTTCGATACCCCTATATTTTTTTTGCTCCTTGTTCCTTTTATTTGGATTGGCCTTTCGTGGAAATGGGGCTCAAGATTATTTTATCTCGTCATCTTATCAGGGTTTACAAACCACCTTTTGAAAGAGCTTTTTGCCGTACCTAGACCCTGCTTTTGGTCGCCAGAAATTGCGCTAATCCCTTGCCGTAGTTACAGCTTCCCTAGCGGCGGCGCTCAAACAGCAGCTCTATTGGCCGGTTTTATTTGGCTGAGCTATCCCAAACCCTGGGCAAAAACAGTAGCGATTGTCTTTGCTCTTTGTATGGGAGCTTCCCGCTTTTTACTTGGAGTACATTACCCTACGGACGTTCTTGGTGGCTACTTTGTTGGGCTAGCTCTAATCATTGCTTTTTCTTACGCGCATCGGCCTATTGCTTTAGCTGTTACAAGAAAACCCTATTTATCGTTAGGCATTTGTAGCTTTGTGTGCCTTTTCCTCAGTTTTTTTGTATCGCTTAAAACGGTGATTCTTTTTGGCGTTCTTTTAGGAGGCTCGGTCGGCGTGTTTACCTCCGGGATGTTTTTCTTATACCTGCCTGATCCAAGACATGCTATTCCTGCGATTCTAAGAGGCTGCTTTGGTGTCTTAGGTGCCTATATTATCTGGAGTCTATTTCCCGCTTTATTAAAAAACACCAACCCTTGGATCCTATTTTTTGAAGGGTTTACCCTCGCTTTATGGGTCTCCTTGTTTGCGCACATTCTCCTCAAGGGTTTGCTGCCAATAGGAGCAATACATAAGTAACAAACGTCCCTTGGATCCACAAGCAACCGAATGAATCTATGCGCCTTCTTTTCATAAAACTCAGCTCTATGGGAGATGTCTTACAAGCCTTGGCTGCCATTTCTGATGCAACAGAGCATCGGGAAGATCTGGAAATTGACTGGGTAGTTGATGAGCATTTTCAAGAAATTCCCCTGCTTCATCCAAAAGTCTCTTCTGTCATCATCACCAATCATAGAACCTGGCGAAAAAAACCTTTTTCTTCGAGCAAAGAAATTTTTACGTTCATTCGCAAACTCCGGAAAAAACGTTATGATCTCATCATTGACGCCCAAGGAAACTGGAAAAGCGCTCTGATTACCCTCTTTTCAAAAGGGTTAAAAGTGGGCTTAGATCGCTTTTCAGTACGTGAATACATCGCCCATTTTGCCTATTCGATCAAACACTCTGTTTCAAAAAAACAACACGCTGTTGAACACTTACGGGAGCTCCTTGCAAAAGCTTTGGGTTATGAAAAACCCAAAACCCCTCCAAATTTTGGCATTCAAATCCCTTCGCCCACTCTCAATCGAGATCTGCAGCTACCCGAAGAATATTATGTTTGTATACACGCAGCGAGCTGGGATACAAAACTTTGGCCTGAAAGTTCGTTTTCTGATCTCATTAAACAGTTAGACGCTCCTGTCCTTCTCTTCTGGGGATCGAAAAAAGAGAAATTGCGCGCGGAAAAAATTGGGAAACACCTGCCTCATGTCTACATACTTCCTAAGCGATCTTTATCACAAATCACCCTTATTTTGGCCAAAGCAAAAGCCGTTATTTCTGTAGACACAGGGCTTGGTCACTTAAGCGCAGCTCTTGGAGTGCCCACCGTTGGTTTGCACGGACCTACCGACCCGAAAAGAATCGGTTCTTTAGGTCCAAAAACGCGCCATTTATACCCAAGCGTCCCCTGTTTTCCTTGCCACAAAAACCGTTGTTACTATCAAGGAACCTATCAAAAGAGCCCCTATTGTTTTCAGCAAATTTCTCCTGATCATGTGCTCATGGCATTAGAAGAACTCCTTTCCTAAATGGAAAAGTAGCTTGTGCGATTTCTAATGATTTCTTCCACTTGTTAAGGCCTCTATATACTACAAAAGAAACTCTTGATTTTATTTTTTTATACAGAAATACTCTTTTCCACATAAAAAAACATTGAGGAAATCTATGAGTGCACTTCGAAATTTGATGAGAACTATTTATGATTATTCAATTTTCAATCCTTTAAACAAGAATACAAGAGCTTCTAATGCCATCGGTATATCGAGACTGCCTCGGGTGAATAACCAGTTTTTCTCAACGACCGTGAACACCCTATTTAAAGCGATCAAATATTTCTTCCCAAGGTTTCGTAGAAAACCTTCTATGAACGGGTTAGAGAAAAAAAAGGTGACGTTTTTGACAGACCCTTCGCTGAATGGGGTTAGAAGATCCCTAGAACATTGCCAGCTTTCTAATTCTTTTATAAACAAAGTACTAAATCCGCATAACAATTGGTATAATAGATGCTTTGGTTTACCAGAAGAAAATATATTGTCTATTGAAGATAGTTTGAAAATAGAAAATATTATATAACAAAGATTTCTTTCGGGAAGCTCTTTTCTCCCTAGAGAAAAAGCGCCTAACCAAAGAACCTCACCATCAAAAGATTCCCCCTTGAGGGGAATCTTTCTATTTATGAAGAACTAGCGTTTTTATAGATCATTCGTGTAGACAAAGAGGGATCTCTAAGCGTTTTTAGAAGCGATTCAGAAGCTCTATTTTTTCTTCAACTCGCCCACTAATAGTTGCAAAGTCATTTTTGCATCTCCAAAGATCATTGAAGTGTTTTCTCGGAAAAATAAAGGATTCTCAATACCGGCAAACCCTGAAGCGAGAGATCTTTTCAACACAAGAACCTGCTTTGCTTGATGGGCTTCAATAATCGGCATACCATAAATGGCGCTATTTTGGTCTTCCTTCGCTGAAGGATTCACAACATCATTCGCTCCAATCACAATACAGACGTCGATGGTACTCATCAAAGGATTAATATCGTCCATTTCGATAAGATGGTCGTAAGAAATGCCTGCTTCAGCAAGCAAAACGTTCATATGCCCAGGCATGCGACCTGCAACAGGGTGAATCGCGTAACGGACTTCGGCGCCATTCTCGAGAAAAAGGGCGCTCAATTCTTTCACAGCATGTTGGGCCTGAGCAACAGCGAGTCCATAGCCTGGAACAATCAAGATGGACCTTGCCGATTCTAAAAGGTAATAAGCATCTTGTGGCGTCAGTTTTTTTGCGATTTTTTTCTCTAGCTTTTGTTCTAACGACTCTACAGAGAAAAATCCTTGGAAAAGCACATGGAAGAGGCTCCTATTCATAGCCTTACACATAATAGAAGTAAGAATAATCCCCGAAGCTCCTACCAAAGAACCAGAAACAATGAGTAAATTATTTTGAATCACAAAGCCGCTAGCGCAGGCAGCTAATCCCGAATAGCTATTTAGAAGGGAAATCACAACCGGCATGTCGGCTCCTCCAATAGGAAGAACAAAAAGAAGCCCAAGAATGAGTGATCCTGCTATGAGGAACGTGTAGAGCAGATTCGACTCGGCTGGAAACAAGCTTCCTAGAACTGAGGAAGCAAGAGCAGCTGTGAGCAAAAGCAGCATGAAGGTTTTTTGCCCTGGAAAAGTTCGCGACCTTGTCATGATCACACCACAAAGCTTTGCCCAAGCAATGACGCTTCCTGTAAAGGTGACTCCGCCAATCAGGATCGATAGGCATATGGATAATGCTGGCAGGAAAGACACTTGAGGGTTTTCATAATAAAAAGCGCAGCCTACAAGTAAGCTAGACAATCCTCCAAGCCCATTTAGCAAGGCTACCATCTCAGGCATTTCGGTCATTTTCACCGATTTAGCGCAATAAAATCCTAAAGCCGATCCAAGAGCGATCCCTGCGATGATCCAATCCCAAGATACAATTTCCTGATGAAAAAGCGTTGCTACTACAGCTAGGACCATACCGAAAGAAGAAAGAGCGTTGCCCCGATAGGCTGAAGAGGGGGATCCCAATAGCTTCAATCCAACAATGAATAAAATCGCAGAGAAAAAATAGGTGATTTCTATGAGAGCAGTCATGAGCGATCCTCCTTTTGCTGAAACATTGCAAGCATTCTATTTGTCACAAGATACCCTCCTACGATATTGATCGTTGCGAACACGACCGCAAAAAAAGAGAGAATTTTCGAGAGCATGCTTGCCTCCATACCAGCTCCGATCATGGCTCCTAGAAGGGTAATGCCTGAAATCGCATTAGCTCCCGACATTAAGGGAGTGTGTAACGTAGAGGGAACCTTTCCAATGAGCTCAAAGCCTAAAAAACCAGAAAGCATCAAAATAAACATGAGTAACATCATCACTTCCATTAGGACGCTCCTTGCATTTGGGCAATTTTTTCATGAACAATTTCTCCAGAGTGGGTAACAACCGAAGAAGATAAGATCAGATCTTGAAAATTTGGAGTAAAGGCTGTCTCATCCGTGAAATGAGCAACCAGCTCATAAAGATTGTTTGCGTACATATTGCTCGCATCGTAAGCAAAGTACCCAGGAAGATTTTTGGGAGCAAAAATTTTTACGCCAGAAACTTCTACTAGCTCGCCTAAGACACTACCTTCAACATTACCTCCCGTTTCCTTGGCCATATCCAAGATGATCGGAGCGGGAGTAGTCTCAATCGAGCTTAGAATTTCACTCGTTAGGATTAAAGGCGCCTTTTTCCCAAAAAGAGCCGCTGTTGTGATGATGAGGTCCGACTTTCTTGCCTCTTTTGCCATCGCTTCTCTTTGCTTGTCTAACTGCTCTTTAGTCAAAGGAGCAGCGTACCCGTCCTTCGTTTCACGTGTTTCGCCTAGGTCGACTTCGACAAATTTTGCTCCTAAAGAGCGTACCTGCTCTTTCGTAGCAGGCCTTGTATCATAACAGTGCACAATAGCACCTAAGCGTCTTGCCGTGGCTGCTGCCTGCAAACCCGCAACGCCCACTCCAATAATCAGAACTTTCGCAGGAGGAATCGTACCCGAAGGAGTTGTCATCATTGGAAGGACTTTCGCATGTTCTGCAGCAATCATGATTGCTGCGTAACCCGCAAGGCTTGCCTGAGAAGAAAGCGCGTCCATCTTTTGGGCAACCGTCGTCCTAGGGATCATTTCCATGCTCAAAGAGGTGAGTTTTTTTTCTAGGAAAAATTCCGTATGATCTTCAGCCTCAGATCCAAACGGATTGTAAAAACTAACATGGAAGCTGCCCTCTTGAATAAACGGTAGATCACACAGTGGATACTTTTGCACCCGAAGATGAATATCTCCCTCTCGCAAAAGCTTTTTGCGATCTTGTACTAGAACAGCTCCCGCCTTTTCGTAATCTGCATCTGCGTATCCTAGGTGTTGTCCCATTCCTGCCTCTATCCAGACAGTGAGTCCCAAAGCGCAGTATTTCACAACTGTTTTAGGAGTGATAGCAATCCGTTTTTCATCTGCTAACACTTCTTTTGTTCCGACAATTTTTTTCATAAGTACCCGCTAAAAAATGATTATCCTAGCACAATAGCCTTTTGAGCGCAATTTACTATATCTTCTTGCTTGATTACTAAAAATGCATAATTTATGAAGTAACTTATAACGGGAAAAGGGAATCATTGACAAAACAATGAAACTATATACGTTTATGCCACTTGTTCTGACATACTTGGTGATTCTTAAAAACACTGAATTAGAGCAAGAAACTTCGGCCATTGATACAGAATTTGTCTTTGTCGACGATCTTTCTTCTGCGCCAATCGATCAGCGTAAAAAAAGCCTCGCGCCTTATCCATTACCTAAGTCACTTACAATGAGCTACGCAGAAAGTTTCACAAGAGAAAATACTGTCCCATTTAGCAGAAATTATACAAAAATTTCTACGATCATTTCCCCAGAATATACTTCAGAAAAACTTCTACCACTACTCGATCTAAGGGGATATCGATTTAATAATGAAGAATATGGAGGCGCTGGAGGGGCTCTTGTGCGATTCCCCTTACAAAGCCAAGAAACCGATTATATGCTGGGGATAAATACCTTTTACTACTACGAGCAAGCCTCAAATGGCGCTAACCAGCAGCTAAGCGTTGGTCTAGAGTTTTTGTCCAAACGTTGGGAACTAAGGGGTAATGCTTACGTACCTGTAGGAAAAAACACGATTTTTTTCGATTGTCTATTTGATGATTACGATGGGGAATATTGGGCGGAGTATAGCGGGGTTCAAGAGGTCTCAAAAAGTTTTAACGCAGAATTTGGCTATTATCTCACAAATCAGGAAAATTACCTTCTCTATTTTAGTCTTCTTCCTTATTACATTTTTGGAACAAAGAATTTTGATACGATTCAAGGTTTTGAAGCGAAACTACAAACAGGGTACACAGATTATTTTTCTTTAGAAATCAACTACCGTTATGACACAAGTTTTGGGTCATCTTGGCAAGGAGAATTTTCGATTCAGATCCCTCTATACAAATTAACAAAAACGCGGACAAATTCTTATGAATTATCCGATTATCAACTATACCAACATGCAAAACTGTTAGAAGTAATGCCCATTCAGCAGCGTTGTCGTTGGAGAACAAATTATTAAGACAGAAAAAAAACTTTTGTTCATACACATCTAGTCAATATAATCAAAAACTACCTATAAAAGCCCAATTCTGGCGATCTGAACTCAGAACTGACGCATCAAAATTTTCATTGATTTTGTTATCCTCCTTGGGAAACCCCAAGGAGGATAAATGAATTT
>JBCAXK010000046.1:0-11624 GCA_038534095.1 Chlamydiota bacterium
GAGCGGTATATTTGACGGAATTTTTGCATATTGGCAAGCTGTATGGCTCGTACAACGTGGCTTGTAAAGGTTTCTGCAGTCTTTTCACTCACTCACCTCTCTCCATACTGCGCTCGACGCTCTTGCTTTACGAAATCCTTCCAAGGATACTCCTTTGGAAAAAGTGCTTTCAGACTTGTTAGAGAGAGAAAAAGATCATCGAGTAACCCCAGAAATGATCTTAGCAAAAACGGCAAAAGAACTGGAGATATCCCAAGAAGAGATCGTAGGAAAATCGCAACAAACAAAAGCCTGTTTAGCGCGTAAAATTGCGATTTATTTACTTAGACACGAGCTAAAACTCCCCTTCATGCATATTGCGAAAATCTTCCATCGGGATCATTCCACAATCATGAGCGCCTTAAAAACCGTAGAAAAGAAGCTGCCAGAAGCGCTGATTCGCGTGCAAAAAGCTCTTGAGTAAATAGAGATAAAAAAACTCTAAGGATAGGTAACCCTTTGTCTATATGGCCGGTTGTTTCGCCTGTAAAAACCGTAGAAACATACCTTCAGGAAGACGAAGGTTTTTGATTTTCTAAGCAGTAAGAGAGTCTCGGCGAAACTACTTTCCCTCTATTGATTCTGAAAAATCTTCTAAAGAAGCGGGTAGCAATTGGGATCACCCACTTTCTAAAAAAATGAAAAAGACTTTTTACCTAGGGAACAATGTTCGTTTGATGAGAGTTTTTTTAAGACAGCGGATCTTAGATCCAAAACCGAAGAATGGAATCCTGCAGATCCGCTATAGATGAATGTTGCTTAAATCTTGATGTATTTTTCATCACCAGGTTTGCTTCCTGGTTTGTTGTTCATCTGTTCTTTCATTTGTGGGGGAAGAGGTAGCTCAAATGGCTCAGGCTCTTGACCATCACAAATCTTTTTGACAATTTCACGCCATTTTTCTACGGTTTCTACAAAAAGAGGAGCAAATCTTCGGAGGGCATTTTCATCAACACCTAGTCCCATTTCAATAAAGCAGTGCATCAAAATCAGCTCTTCTTTAACGGCAACGCCTACGCCGCCTCCTGCCATTTGGCCGCCAAGCATAGATCCTTCGAGAAGTTTTTCGTAAAGGGAAAGACGAATTTTATCATCCTTTGGAAGACCATCAATAATCGGTGAGTAAAGATACAGTCGATCTGAATTCGGCTCGTAAGTAATGTGTAGCGAAAAGACATTATCAATGCCCAAAATACAGGTGTTGTTCTCATCAAAATCTAAGCCCTCGAGATTCAGTTCCTTGCCAAAAGCGATTAAATTCGCTTTTGCGTTTTCGTAAGACATGCAGCCTCCTTATCGATTTATCGTTAGTTTACATTGCAGGATAATTCATACAGGTCTAAGAGGTTAGCATAAAAACAATTTTAAGAAAGATTTTTTTGAAACTCTTTTACCCTAAACCAATTAAGCCTTCGCTAATAAGTATTTTAGCAAAAATTGTTGTTTTCTTCAATACTGCTGATTCTCCTTTAGCAATAAAGCCTTAGCGATCTTTTCTACTTGTTAGAATACGGCGCATCCACTTGCGTATTTCAGGGCCTGAAAGAGCGTTTACCGAAGAAAACTCCCCAAATGAGAAGACAGAGCCTTTTACTAAGTAGCTGCGCAAGTAGCTCGCGGGTTTGATTAAATCACTTAGCGCAAAGCTCTACCGAAAAAGAATTCCTACCTTTTTTATAGACAAGTTCAATGCAACATTTTTATGGACGGTTCCCATTTTACTACGTGTCAAAAAAAAAAGATTTTCGTTAAACTCAAGATTTACTACAGTGACAGGAGCGTCGGAGGCATGAAAGTGAAACGTATCTTTTCTTTGATTGGTTTATTATGTACGCTCGCTTCCTGCGCGCACGAATATTCAGAAGAGTTTACCCGTTATTATGAAGATGGTAGAGCCAAACCGAATGTTGTGATCGCTCCTATCATCGACACCTCTTCTATCACCGATTTATCCTGGAGCCTTCCTGAAGAGTTGCTTGAGAAGATTTTGGCAAAGGTTGCGTTGAAGTCGACTCTTTATGTGAACAAAGAAGAGGGAATCAATCAGATTCCTTACGCAGAAAATCCTTTTGGCCAAGATCTTTCGTGGATAAGACAAGAATACGCTCCGCATGAATTTGTCGTGTTTTTGGAAATCGCTCAACATGAAATTGTCAAACAAAAGCCGGGAAGAATCAGCAGCCCTTCAAACCTCAATATGGCTGTGCGTTTGCGCATCGTCGATATCAGAGGCCCTAAACCGACGATTGTCTTACAAGAACTCATCAAAGATTCTTTTTACATCAATAAAAATGTTCTAGATATCGATTACGCAGAAGTTGTTTGGGGATCTGATCGTTATAGAAGAACTCCTATGCATACAGCTCACGAAAGAATCTGTAAAGAAATCACCACAAGATTGAATGATTACATTCTTCTTGCAAAGAGTCGGTTTCATGGGTGAGGCTTTGCTGCTTTCTACAGCAAGCGCGCTGCCTATCATCACCACCCTTTTCTTTCTTTTGCTCCTCGTTGCTTCTTACTACCTTTACGCAGCTCCTACAGGAAAAAAGATCTATGTGGTGCCTGTCTCTTTTCAGGATGTTGTTTGGTGTTTCTTGGTCTATTTCTTTTTACCTTGGCTCCTCATCCCTCTACTACAAGCCTATGCGCAATCGGTGCAAAGCGGCCCAGCAACAACAAACGACCTTCTTCTTCTTGCCTCTTTGATCAATATGGCGCACCTCATTGTGACGCTGCTTTTTTTTGTCGTCTTCTTTTACTTATGGAGAAAACCGCTAGGTAAGCTGATCTGGAAGAGAAGCAAAAACTCCTACATAAGGGACATCGCTAAAGGGGTAGTGACTTGGCCGATCGCCTTTTTTACCATGACTCTTTGGAGTCAGCTGATCGAATGGTCGATTCTCTATTTTTCTCCGAATTACCCTTTTCAAGATCAGGCTCCTGTCCTATATTTAAAACGTTCTCAAGAAAGCCCCTTGCTATTTCTGTCTGCCTGTTTTCTCATCATTGTTTTAGCTCCGATGGTTGAAGAGTCGCTCTTTCGCGGTGTGGTGCAAAACTTTTTCAAGAAGTACTTCTCTACCTATTTTTCTGTATTTTTGAGCTCGCTCATTTTTGCTTTTTTTCATTATTCTTCCGATCAAGGTCTGTCGAATCTCTCGATCATTAGTTCTCTATTTGTATTTGCTCTTTTCCTAGGGTTTCTTTACGAAAAGGAACGTTCTTTGCTGGCTCCAATGGTCCTGCACGCCCTTTTTAACGCGATTAGCGTGTTTTATCTCATATTTTTTGGGGAAGGGTAGATGAGAAAAAGAACAGCAATACGATTAGAAAGCTACGGGATTTCAGACATTGGCCTTGTTCGGCCAAACAATGAGGATGTGCTTCTATCGATGCCTCGCTACAGGTTTTTTGCTCTTGCCGACGGAATGGGAGGGCATAACGCAGGAGAGGTTGCGGCAAAAGAAACCATCAACCACCTAGGCATTTCCATCAAAAATCTCATCCACCCTCAAAAAAAAGCAAAAATTCCTACAAAAGAATTGATCTATCATTTGCGCTCAGCCATCGATCAAGTCAATGCGAAAATTTTTTCCTTAGGAAGTCAGAAACATACCTTAAAAGGGATGGGAACAACTCTCTGCTGTTTGTATCTCTACGAAGACTCTGTTATTTACGCTCATGTTGGCGATAGTAGGATTTACCGGTATCGAAACCGAGAGCTCAAACAACTCACCCAAGACCACTCCCTCAAACATTCGGTAAGCCGAGTCAACAAACATGTCATTACAAGAGCGATTGGCACGTGCACAAAAGTAGAACCCGAAATTGCGTGCGTGACTCTGCAGTCGGGGGACGTGTTTTTTCTTTGCACCGATGGGCTAAGCGATTTTGTGCCCCTTCCCGAAATTGAATATCTTCTCCAGCAAAAAAGCTCTTTAAAGAAAAAAGCGAGAGATATGATCAATAAAGCAAAAGAAAAAGGGAGTTCTGATAATATTACTACCCTATTCGTAAAAATTAAGTAATATGAAAGTCTATCTCGATAATAATGCTACAACGGTGATGATTCCAGAGGTATGGGACGCTATGCGCTCTATGGAAGGCATCCCTCTCAATCCCTCTTCTACCTTCCATCAATATGGGCAAAAAGCGCGCTCTTTGTTAGAAGCTTCTAGAAAGAATATCTCTGATCTTCTAGGCGCATCACCAAGAGATCTGTTTTTTACTTCATCAGCCACCGAAGCGGCAGCGACCCTCATCGGAGGCATTCCACAAGATATGCGGATCATAACCACAAAAATCGAGCACTCATGCGTCCATGAAAACGTGCTGCGTAGAAAAACTAGGGGAAACCCCGTTATCTATTTACCTGTTGAGCTCTCGGGACATGTGTCTTTGCAGGCGCTCAAAGCCGCCTTAGAAGAGCCCTATCCCCGAGACACTCTCTTGATTTTGAGTAGCGTGAACTCAGAAGTGGGCGCCCTACTTCCTTTAGAAGAAATTGCAGAAATGGCACATGCAAAGAACGCGTACCTCTTGATTGACGCCGTTGCCCAAGTGGGCAAAGAGCCTCTCAAACTCTTACCAGGGATCTCCGCTCTTTTTCTAAGCGCGCATAAATTTCATGGGCCAAAAGGGGTTGGCTTCTTCTACGCAGACCCCCTCTTCCCTTTTAAGTCTCTTCTACTAGGAGGCCCCCAAGAACACCAAAAAAGGGCGGGAACAGAAAATGTAGAAGGAATTTTAGGTCTAAACGCCGCTTTCTCTTTAGCGCAATCAGGGGTAAAGGGGTACAAAGATCATATGGAGACGCTACGGGATGCCTTTGAGCGGCGCCTTTTCGATCTAGGAATCACCTTTGAAATCAATGGACAAGGCAGACGCATTTGCAACGTAAGCAATCTCCACTTTCCGGGGATCGATGCGGAAGCTTTACTCATCGCCCTTGATCAAAGAGGAGTTTGCGCTTCTAGCGGCTCTGCTTGTGGCTCAGGTCAACGTGATTCTAGAGTGTTGACAGAAATCGGCTTTTCTCGAGAAAAGGCGAGCTGTTCTGTCCGCTTTAGCTTAAGTAGGCAGACAACGGAAGAAGAAATTTCGTACGCAGCGGATTGCATTGCCAGAATTTGCCAAAATCTCAGACGTTGAGCGTTTTCACCAAAAGTTTTTTTACGGAAAAAAGGCTCGTTTCTAACACCTCTAATTCTAGAGACTCAATCCGCAACGTCTCTCCTTGCTCGGGATGGTGACCCAATACTTCAATGACATAATCACTTAGCGACTCAGAACTCGATCTAGGCACCTTAACATGAAACAAGCGATGAAACTCGGCTAAAGACATCTCTCCTGAAACCGTTTTGTCAAAATGGATGTGGCGTGTCTTCATCTGTTCTTGCAAGGCAGGCTCGGCCTTCCCAAAGATTTCATCGATCAACATATCCAAAGTGACTAGACCTGCAGGCTTGGCAGATTCTCCAAGGACAATAGCAACGCTTTGATTATTTCTACGAAATTGCGCAAGGATTTCAAGGATAAAATCACTCTCGATGATGAACCAAGAAGACTTGGCATAATTGACCACTTTTTCCCGATCATTCAAAGCAAGGAGATCACGAACGTAGGCGATCCCCACAATATTCAAAACATCTTGATGGTAGATGAGAAGAAAAGGAACGTAGTGGTGTTGCAAAAGAGTGCGCACTTCACCAACAGTTTTTTGGGAAGAAACATGTGGAAAAGAGGTTAAAGGAGCCATCACCTTTTGCGCGCGCAAATACTTAATCGTAAAAAATCGCTCAATGATCTCGTCAAACACGCTTTCGTGGTTTTCTTCGAAGGCTTTTTGCAACTCTTCTCGAGATAAAAAAAGCGAACTCTCTTCTTGCTTCCCAAAGGCTCTATGTAGCACGTCATTCAACCTATTGATGATCCAAATGATGGGCGTCAGTACTTTTGAGAAAAAAATCACAATGGGAATGTGCAAAAAAGCGACATGTTCAGGATGCCTTCTCGCGGCAAACATGGGAGCCAGTTCTCCAAAAATCAGTACAATGAAAATTTGCGTTAAAGGGGCAAAATCGGGACTCATCCCTATAGATTTATAAAAAAGACGAGAAATTTCTGAACCGCACTGTAAGAGAGTATTGACCAAAATCAAGGTCGTCCCAAAGAGCCTTGAAGGATTTTTGAGTAGAGAACTGAGCCACAAAGCGCGCCGTTTTTTTTGCACGACATAATATTCCAAGCGCACTTTATTGAATGAAACGGCCGCCATTTCAAACATAGAAAAAAAGCCTTGCATGAAAACGCAGAGGAAAAGAAGGATGAGCAGGGAAAATGTTGTCATGAAAATCGGGAGGGTTTTTTGGCGCGCCTACGTACGTATACACGCTGAATTCTATTGGGAGCGGCTAATAAAATAGAAAAAAGAAATTGATCATTCACATATTTATCCCCCGTTTTTGGAATGTCGCCCATTTGCTCGATCAACCATCCCCCTAAAGTCACTGCGCCAGAGCGTGAAACGAGCCTTTCTTCAAAAACATCTTCAAAATCAAGAAGAGGCAATTTTCCGCTAGCGATGATCACATCTTTACCAGAGCGGGTATATTTTTTCTCTTTATGATCCCGCCGATCAGCAATTTCTCCAATAACCCCTTCGATCAAATCTTCTTGCGTAACTAGGCCGCTAACAAATCCGTATTCATCAACAGCTAAGGCGAAATTCTCCTGTTTTTCTCGCATCTGCTCAAGCAAGCTTGAGGCAGAGCTCGACTCAGGAATGAAAAAGGGTTTTTTGAGGATTTTTCGCAAATCGCTTACTCCGCTAATTTGATGGGCGTAAAAAAAGTAGCGACGTACAGAAATGATCCCAATAACATGATCAATATCCCCATCACAAACGGGCAATCTAGAACACTCTTCTTTCTTCATCAATTGCAAAAGTTCTGCAATGGGTTTTTGTATGTCATAAAACAGGATCTCTTCTCTAGGGCGAACGTGTTCTTTCACAAGAGAGTTTTGAAGCTCTAAAAATCCCTTGATGAGATCCACCTCTTTTTCTTGCATAACCCCTTTTTTTTCTGAGTGATGCAAAATGTGCTCCAGCTCCTCTGAAGAAATGGCTTTTTCACTCTTCAAAAAGAAAAAAAGAAAGCGGGATAACAAGCTTGTTGTATTGGTCAGGACTTTGCGGATAGGTGAGAGGATCGTTCTTGCGAGCGCAATGTACGTGCTGACTAAGGTAGCTAGCCGTTCATTTTGCGCAATGGCTAACGATTTCGGTAAAATCTCTCCCAAAAACAGCGTCAGCAAAAGAGGCACTCCCACTTTCAAATAGAGACTAGAAATCGTTCCAAAGAGGCTAGAAATGACGTTTTGAATCAAAATATTGGCAAAGACATTGAGCATCATAATCGTCACGAGTAGATCTTTTGGATTGTGCAGCAGCTTAGCCACCAGTCGTTTCTTGGGCGATTTACTCGTTTTGTACTTCTTTACCGTGAATGAAGGGAGGGAGAAGAGGGCAGTTTCTGAGCAGGATAAATAGGCAGAAAAAAAGAGGAGAAGACAAAGGAGCAGGGCGGAAAAAATGAGCAAGTTAGCGGTCCTCTGTTCGTTTTTCTCCTTGGACTTGTGGAACGAAATGTACTTTCATGTAGCCCTTCGGAACAAGTCCCAATTTCTGCATCAACACCCTCTCAATCCAGTCGGGATCGTTTTTGGATTGCGCTCTTTGTTGCAATTCCATCTTGAGCATTTCTAGCTTTTTTTTACTTTTTTGGAGTAAACACAGTTCTTTTTGAAATGTAGAAATGGCCTGCTTTTTCACCTGAAAAAATTTTTGGTGGGCAAATCCTAAACTCACAATGCTCATACACAAGAGGAGCACTTTCCAACGGATTATGGAAAAAAAACGCACGTTTCAACAGCCCCCTCTAAGTTCTTTATTGCCATTCAGTACATATTTTTCTAGAGAATTTCTACGATTTTAACACTTTTGGTGGCGTAATGCCTACTTGTCCCATGTACTTTCCTCCCCGTTCTTTGTATGAAGTTTCGCACTCCTCTTTTGCTTCGAAAAACAAGACCTGCGCCAAACCTTCCCCTGCATAAATTTTTGCAGGAAGGGGCGTTGTATTCGAAATCTCCAACGTCACCTGCCCTTCCCACTCAGGCTCAAAGGGGGTCACATTGACGATAATACCGCAACGAGCATAGGTCGATTTTCCAAGACAAATCGTCAGCACATTTCTTGGAATACGAAAATATTCCACCGAACGAGCTAGGGCAAACGAGTTGGGAGGAATGATGCAAGTATCTGCTTCAATCGTCACAAAAGCATCCTCTTGAAAGTTTTTCGGATCTACAATGGCGTTGTAGGTATTGGTGAAAATTTTGAAACTCCGATCTACACGTAAATCATAACCATAACTAGATAGACCATAACTCACTACACCAGATGCGGCCAAAGTATCCACAAACGGTGTGATCATGTTCTTTTGTTTCGCCATCTTTTTGATCCAATGGTCAGGAAGTAAAGCCATAAATATCTCCTTAGTTTGAAGGCGCTAACAAGTTTGTATAGCGCTCGAATTGGTTTTCTTGCTAGAGTTTTTATGAAAACAGGTAAAAAAGGTTTTCTTTGGATTCTGACAAACCACAAATCACATCGACTATGGAAAAGAAGGACGACGCCTTTGAAACCCCTCTTCGTCCGTTGCGTTTAGATGCCTTCACCGGTCAACCAAAAATCATCAAGCGTCTTCATATTTTGATCGAAGCGGCAAAAAAAAGGAAGGATCCTTTAGGCCATACGCTATTTTCTGGTCCTCCAGGTTTGGGGAAAACGACCCTAGCCCAAATTCTTGCACGGGAGATGAACGCGGGAATTGTGATCACCTCAGGTCCTGTAATTGATAAACCAGGAGATTTAGCAGGTATTCTTACCGGCCTGCAGAAAAATGACCTCCTATTCATCGATGAAATTCACCGGCTCTCGCGGCATATCGAAGAGTACTTGTACTCGGCTATGGAAGATTTTCAGATCGATTTGCTGATCGACTCGGGACCCAACGCCCGCTCTGTTCCCATTCAAATCGCCCCATTTACTCTTGTTGGAGCTACAACCAAATCGGGCCTGTTAACCAATCCATTACGTACCCGATTTTTGCAACACCTTCGCCTTGAATACTACCCGTTAGACTGTCTTAGCGAAATTGCAAAACGCTCAGCCAATTTATTGGATTTTTCTTTAGATGAAAAAAGCGCTCAGGCTATTGCAAGAAGATCGAGAGGTACACCTAGAATACTCAATAACTTGATCCGATGGGTACGTGACTACGCCGCGATTCATAATCAAGGCTCTGCCTCCTGCAAGGCGACAGAAGAAGCGTTACAAATGCTTGCCATTGATGAAAAAGGGCTCGATGAGATGGACAAAAAAATCTTGACTGTTATGATGGAGCATCATAATGGTGGTCCTGTCGGTTTAGGTACTCTCGCATTAGCGGTGGGAGAAGAGCCTGTAACTCTTGCAGAGGTGTATGAACCCTTTTTGATTTTAGAGGGGTTCATTCAACGTACTCCAAGAGGAAGGCAACTCACCGAACTTGGATATGCTCATTTGCAAAAAGAACGGAACAAAAGGTAATGGAGTCGATTATGCGGTTTTTATGGTGCATCTTTTTTATGGCAGGATCTCTTTTAGCAGAAAACACTTTGCCATCAAAGCAAGCAGAAAGCGTAAAAATCTTAATTCAGCAAGGAGCGAAAGAGGCTTTATTAGAAGCCAAAGGCCCCTACTACATTTTTAATCCGAAGGATCACTCTAGAATCACTTCAGGCCTTTTAGGCAAACGTTTTTTAGTCCATGCTACAGAGAAGGGCATTAAATGGGGTGAGACATTTTTAGACATTCACCAAATTTCTCTTGTCCCTAGATCGGAATCTTGCTCCCTCTTAGTCAATGGAGTCCAATATGATGGCTCTTTATCCATTTACGCAAAAGAAGATCGAATTCATATTGTGAATGAGGTTCTGATCGAAGATTATGTCAATGCGGTTCTTGCAAAAGAGTTTTTGTACCCAATTGATACAGAAGTTCTTTCTGCAGTAGCGATTCTTGCGCGCACTTCTGCCCACTACTACGCAAAAAATCCCCAGTCTCTTTGGCATCTAGACGCCCAGGAAATCGATTATGTGGGCTCATTTTTACGCACTCCAGGATCGTTCATTGATAAGGTGATTAAATCGACAAAAGGGCTTATTTTAGTCCACGACGTCAATGGAAAAAAAGAAGCATTTCCAGCAACTTGGACAGAACATAGCGGCGGAAAAACGGCCGCTTTTTCTGCGATTTTTCGAAAAGAAGCCCTTTGTCCTAGCATCAGCGCCAGCGCCCCTTATGCTCTTAACGATAGAAAAGATAGCAACTGGATTTTTTCTATTGATAAAGGCGCTCTTGCGAAAAAATGTGGCATGCAAGATATCGAAAATATTGAACTGTTCATCGATCATGAGTCGAAAAAGTCTTACGCTGTTCGCCTTGTCGGAAAACAGGAACAAAAAGACCTCAATTTTTTTGCCTTTCAAAAGCTACTAGGGAAGGATTGCATACAAAGCAACGATTTTACGATAGAATCCACCCATCAAGAACTCATTTTCGATGGTTATGGGAAGGGACACGGAGTGGGCCTATGCCTTTATTCTGCCGGTTTGATGGCAGAAAAAGGGGATAACGCTCTACAAATTCTGACCAAATTTTATGAAGGCACTTCTCTCTATAATTTAACCGCTAAGCTTGCGTCGAATAAATAGCACCTTTAGGAAGCTTCAGTAGTCACTCAATTGTTTGATCCTCGATAGACAAGGATTGGCCAAGGCCAGGTGCTTTGTATCTTTAAGTCATACAAAGCATGAGAGAAAAATGCAGTTTCTACTAAGGAAAACCAATGGCCAGATTCTCAAAATAGCATTGAATCCTAAACCTATTCATGGACATATACTTACAGTAATTTTTTTGCGGTTTTGAAAAAATCTATTACTCAACAGAAAAGGCTGGGGAATGTGCGATGCTTGCCTATTTCGTACATATATTCTTTTGCAAATATTGCTTCTTTTGCATAAAATGATAATCTTCACCGGGGACCTTGAGGAACTTTTTCTGTCGAATCAGGTCAGGACTGGAAGGTAGCAGCCTTAAGACGTGAAAGAGTGCTTTAAGATTTCTCCGGTGAAGTTTTTTCTTCAGCTATGTACGCCTCTTCTAAGGCTTGCAATCCCCTTCTGACCTCTCCTTCCATGTCAATATCAGAGCTTAGGGCCTCTTTGTACACAAAATGGAAAAAGTTTTTTTGAAAAGGTGTTGGCAAACTTTCTATGTTCGCTAGAAGAGAAAAATCGGGATCTTTTGCTAACTTTCGTAAAATTTTTTGTAGTACTAATAAAGTGGGAGTATTGCGAGGAATGCTTTTCAAAAGATTTTTTTCTTTTTGGGCATTTTCATGTGTTTTCAAAAGAGAAATCTGACTCATCCCTTTCTATTGAGGAGTTAGAAGCGAAATGGGATGCGATCAAAA
>JBCAXK010000047.1:0-11388 GCA_038534095.1 Chlamydiota bacterium
AATACTGGTCCTACCGGAAATGCAGGTACTGCCGGTGATGTAGGTCCAACAGGTCCAGCAGGGGATCCTGGAACAACAGGCCCCACAGGAAATACTGGGCCTATTGGCTTTACAGGGAATACTGGTCCTACCGGAAATGCAGGTACTGCCGGTGATGTAGGTCCAACAGGTCCAGCAGGGGATCCTGGAACAACGGGCCCCACAGGAAATACTGGGCCTATTGGCTTTACAGGGAATACTGGTCCTACTGGAAATGCAGGCACTGCCGGTGATGTCGGACCGACAGGCCCTGCAGGGGATCCTGGACCAACGGGGCCCACCGGTGTTACTGGGGCTACAGGTAATGGAATTGAAGATTTTGCTTTTATTACATTGCCTGGCGTTAACAATACCCTTATAGGCGTACCGTTAAATGGATCTATTCCATTCACAACAATTAACGTCGGCGCTCCAAGCTCTCTGATTTCTATTCCTAGTACAGGAACAATAAGAATTTCTGATACCGGATTTTATCAAATCTCTTGGGGATACTGTTGTGATACTGGAAATGAATCTGTTGAATTACAAATCAATGGATCCGGGGATATTAGTAGAAGAATTGCTACTGATGCAATAGAAGAAATGATCACAACAACCATGATTATTGAAGTGACTACCAACCCAACGGATTTAACTTTTGTTACTATTCGTTCCGGACTCACTTTAAAAAACCCGCTTCCTTTTAATGTTCAAAACCAAGCTCCTGTCTTTGCAGCAACAATTATTAAATTAGGAAACTGACGATGGTGTATTTTTTACTCGGCTTTTTGTTATCGATTTTTCATGCATTTCCCGTTTACGGAGATGCGCCTAAATACAAAATTTCTGCATGTGCGCTCCTACCTAAGGATACAGGTCAGTTAGATAAATGGCTGAGCTACCATAAGACTTTAGGCATCGATCATTTCTTTCTTTATTATTCGAAAAAATCTTCCGTTCCTTATGAACTTCTAAAAAAACACTTGGATAGCAAAGAAGTGGATCTGATTTTTTGGCCTCAAATCGACGTATCTTTAGGATCTTTTTCAGTTACAAAACTTTCAGCTTACGAAAATGCTTGTAAATACGCTGCAAAAGATCTGACAGAATGGCTCATATTTTTGGAATTGGATGAATATCTTGTTCCTTCAGAAGACCATTTATATGATATCCTAGAAAGGTATCAAGAACACGCTGCTATTACGCTCACATCTTCCTACTTTATAAGGGAACACTCTTATACAAAAAACATCACGAAATCTAAGAGACTGTTCTCTCCAAGAAAGTCACTAAAAAGTCCTGTCCTAAAAACAATTTTTAAACCCGCTTGCGCAACGACAACCACCCTTTCTCCATATAGAAATCATTTCCAAAACAACGAAAAGCCTGTTTCTGTTAGTCAAGAATCTATCCGTATACACGCCTATAAGAAAAGAGCCAATGTTCATCCTCAACGAAAATCTGTCTTTTGTGATCCTGGAATGGTTTCATTAGAAGATATAAAACATGCAGAAAACATGGGTTACTCCTGCGTAGATAGCACTGGAATCATCGATCTTTACATGGAACAAGCTTTAGAAAATGAAAACAAGTAAGCAAACGACTTTCCATAGACTAGCCTTAGTATAACACTTGGCAAGATTCATCATCCCCTCTCTTAAATTTTTGATTGTTTTAAAGAAGTCTTTTCTATAAATTTTTTTCGTGAAATTTTTGATTATTCTACTAGTTAGCGCGGTTACCTTTCTTTTTTCTAAGGAAACCATTTGCCTCAATATGATTGTACGCAATGAAAGTGATGTGATCCTCCGCTCATTAAGATCTGTAGTAGATTTGATCGACTATTGGGTGATTGTCGATACAGGTTCTACTGATGATACCATGAAAAAGATTCGGAAATTTTTACAGGGAATTCCTGGTGAGCTTCACGAAAAACCTTGGAGAAATTTTGGAGAAAATCGCTCTGAAGCCTTTGAGCTTGCAAAGGGAAAAGCGTCCTACATCCTATTTATGGACGCAGATGATGTATTATCTTTTTCAGGAGAAAGAACCTTTGGTGCCCTCACGCATGACTGTTACAATTTTTGGCGAGGAACCGAGGAGTTCTCCTACATCAAACCACAAATTGTAAAAAGCAGTCTTCCATGGAAATGGATTGGCGTTACCCATGAATACATCGATTGCGGATTTCCTTACACCTCTGCCGTCCTCCAGGATCCCCGCTATATCACAAAATCTGGTGGAGCCTGCTCTAAACACCCCACAAAAAAATTCTTCCGCAATATTATGCTTTTAGAGTCCGATCTCAAAAAAGATCCTCATAATCCTAGAAGTATGTTCTACCTAGCAGAAAGTTATCGGGACGCAGGTAAACCTGCTGACGCTCTTGTTTGTTACCAAAAGAGAATCGCAATGGGTGGTTGGCAAGAAGAAGTGTTCTGGTCCTATTTGCAAATTGGCCTTCTTCTAGAAAAACTTGGACTTTCTAAAGCTGTTGTAGAAAGAGCCTATTTAGATGCTCACGAATATCGAAAAAAACGGATAGAACCTGTCTATTTTTTAGCAAAACTACGCAACCGCTTTGAGGAATACGCAGAGTCTTATTCCTTAATTAAGAGATATTTACAGCAATCAAAATCTAGTAAAGATATTCTATTTAACATGGATTGGATCAGCGATTACGGTCTTTTATTTGAATATTCAATCGCTGCTTATTACATAGGCAAATACGAACAATCAAAAAATCTATCCCTCTCTCTTTTGCAACTTCCACACCTCCCCAATGAATGGAAAAAATTTGTGATGGATAATCTCGCTTTTGCTGCAAAGCAATTGGAACAGACAGCAAGTAGATCCAGGCAATAAGCCTGTCCGACGTTCGGTAGAACTGATAGCATATGTTGATAGACTCCGAAAAGAAGCTTCTACATCTTGAAGACCATGCAAAAGCGGTGTATGCCCGCCCACCATTTTTTAGATGTCTACTGAAAGAAATCCCTCATCCCTCGAATAAAGGCCTGTAAGAGCGCTAAAATTCATGGTATTTTCAAAATAGCTAGAATACCTCCAAGCTCACCTTACAATGCTTCTCTTTATTAAGATTGGCTCTATTTCTTTGTATCTATTGGCTGGAGGTTCAGGCTGAAGAACGATCGAAGATGTTTATCCACCTACAAGAATTTTGGATCGATCTCAACATATTTGATGTTTTCCCGATTCCATGTGTAGCTAATATGCAGGTGACCATTTTTGGATTGAATCACAGAAGGGTAAGAAAAACTACCTGGCTCGTTCTCTAATGTCAGGCAAATACACCAAGTTTTCCCTCCATCAGAAGATAGCGCGAGGTTGAGTGGAGAACGCTTCGTTTCACTATGATTGTAAACGATCAACATCCTTCCATCAGCAAGCAAAATTGCGTCCACGGCCGAGTTCGGGTTTGGAAGAGAGGTAGGGGCAAGAGACGTCCAATGCACTCCCCCATCATAAGAAGTAGCTACGCAAACTTTTTTCAACACAAGGGATCGGGTGAACATACGAACCACTCGATTTTCTAACTTTACAAGCGCAGGCTGTATGGTTCCATAAAGATGTTCGGGTACATTGATAGGGCCATACTTTTCCCATGTCTTCCCCTGATCTCGAGTACAATCGATCCAACAGCCCCACCGCTTCCAACTTTCGGTGGAAGAGCCACAAAGCAGAGCTCCATCCTCTAAAAGGATGGGACGATTTTTGACCGGACCAAAAACCCCTGCGGGGAGTTTTTGCTCTTCGCCCCACTCCTCTCCCTCATCATAAGAACATTTGTAAGAGCCCGACCATCTCTGTGGATTGGGTCCTACTTTGTAAAATAGAAAAATTGTGCCCGCAGGGTCTTGATACAAAACAGGATTCCAACAAGCGCTTGTCCCTCGAGCAACCGTTTTAGGCTGGGACCACCGATGTTTATCTCGAGAAGCCAGCGCAATTGTTACATCAGAGGCGCCCTCGTCCGATCCTTCATACCAAGAACATAGGATTTCTCCCTTCCGATTTTCACAAAGCGTAGATGCATGACAAAAAGGGGTAGAAGGGTTTTTCATCACAAATTCTTTGCAGACAATCGGGTTTTCTTTACTGTGTAACGTAGAATGCATGAGAAAAACCCCAAAAAAAATGTAGAAAAAACGGTTCATATTCCCCTTTTAAGAAGATTGTCCCGTAGCGAGAAACGATTTATGCGTATTGAAAATTAAAAATAAAAAACGTTTATGTTTTTCTATCGCAATCGGGTTTTCGATCATAGAAAGGTATTTTAACCACACCTCATGAAAAGCGATCGCTTCTTTATAGTAGAAGAGCGTTCTGCCAGGAAACGCGGCCAAAAGAACCTCATTCCCTTCAAAAGGTTCTATGGGACTATCAGAAGTGTCTGCAAGATCTTTTTCCGCGAGTATACACTGGTATAAAAGCGTGGCAGAAAATTTTCTTTCAAGTTTTTTTCGCAACTTTGCCAAATCTTTTTCCTGCTGAAAAAATGTGTAAGCTTGGTGCAAACAGTAGCCAAGATAGAGACTACTCGGAAATTGCTTTTGAAAAGCCTCCAGTTTTTCCAGTCCCTTGGGGCCTTCATTGGGCAGAGATTTGACCATCTCACCCAACGCGGCCATATTTTCTTCTGACAGATCGAAAAGTTCCTTTGGAGCAGGATCAAAGGAAATGGTCAGCATTCCTCGATTTTTCCCTTGATTCCAGCTGCAGTCAATTTGTAGCGTCATGATGTTCCATTTCTTGTTAACACGTAGATTGCTTAGCGCTCATGCGAGCTCTCTTTCATCGAAGATTCTATTCATGATAGAACAAGTAGTCATCAATTATCTTAGGAAAGATCTTATTTTTTCACAAAAAAATTTGGATATAGTGGCATGAAAGACAAGGCTCTTCATCGGTCATTAGCATAGTATTTTGCAGCTGCAGCAAAGGCGCTATCCCCGCTTGTGCCAAAAATTCCTCGAACCTATTTCCTATTGCATCAAGAAATCAAACACCGTTTTAGAGATCGCTGAGCGGAGCATATAGTCTTGTTGCGACTACTCCATTGACAACTCTTTGTCTAACAACAGGGGTTAATATCTTACTAGCCATAAAAAATAGACTAGACATGATAGCGATGGTCATGGAAACTTCCGATGGTATTTGGAGTTTTGAAAAAGTCAATTTCTTGTTCTCTGCCATGTACTCAGAAGAGCCTACAGCAAAGAATCCAAAGAACATAAGTGAGATAGAAACATATTTGCTATTTTCTAAAACTACCATGTACGTGAGAAAATTTCGCGTGCGATGAAAAATATGATTATCGGACTCGCTGAAGCGAGCCAGGGAAAAATTTTCCGCATAACTCGGCAATAAGCTGCACAATTTTAGGTGCTCGCAAATACTTCTTGAGAATAAAGCATTGTTATTTGGAATCAAGGCCTGGAAAACCACGGCTTTACTCAAAATATGTGAAGAAACATTAGCGCTTATGAACAAAATTCCGAAACCAAACATGAGGTCTATGTTGTTACTAAAGTTCGCACTTAAACCGTCTTGGGAAATATGGTTGCTGTTTATTTGCGCAGCGTTTAGCTTGGCGAAGCTAGATCCAGCTTGGTACGCAAACCAAAGACCCATTGTCGATATTAGGTTTACAAGATGCGCACAGTAAAACGGGCCCTTAAATAGCTCGTATAAGCGTTTGTGTTCTCTGATATTCCTAGCGTATCCAAAAAATCTGTTACACTTTTGGATTCCATGAATCATATTGTTCTCCTATATTCGAGATTTAAAGGCAAAAATAGTTTTCATTGCTGATGCATTTTTTTAAAGGTTTTTATTTTATTTGAAAAAATGAATTAAACAAAGGAAAATTACAATGGAACAAAGATAGACTTTTACGAGAAAATATGTAAAAAAGTATTTTTCATAGAGCCTCCTGTTTTTCGCTATCTACAAAAATTTTTCTTGTCAAAAATCTCTAGTCAATCAAAAAATATTTTAATTTTTTTCCAAGGATTGATTAAGATGCCCTTTTCTCCAATATTTGTTCCTTCATATTTTTTTTCTAGTCCAAAGCCTTACGTGGAATATAGGAACGGATCCTATACTGATAGAAGGCCGTATCTACGGAAAGTGGTTGCTTGCGCGATTTCTTTTCTGAAGCAACTCCGTTTTATGTTCTTTGTTTTGTGTAAAAGTTGTTGGAAATATGCGCAAAGTCTCCTTTTTTTTCAGGAAAAAAATGTGTCATGGAAAAAAGATAGCAAAGCTCTTGTTGTGCTTCTACATGGTCTATTTGGAAGTCCTTGTATTTGGTATCGCCAGCAAGATCTACTCAAACAGTGTGAAGGGATTGACGTCTACGCTGCTCCGGTCTATAAAAGGGGGAACTGTTCTTTGGAAGAGGCGGCGATGCGCATTCAAAAAGTGATCGAGAACTACAGAACAAAGCATCCCAACCCGATTATTCTCATTGGGAACTCCAACGGAGCGAGAGTTGCTGCTCGTGTATACATAGACCTGATGAAAAAGCAGGAGAGCTCCCCAAATAAATACCATTTGCACCTTTCCTTGATTGCTGGAGCGCTTCAAGGATGTCGTACGATCGACTGTCTTAGTGATTGTTGCCTCACGCGCTTCCTTTTAGATCCTGCTCTCCGAAAGGAACTCCGATCGGACAGTCTCCACTGTCAAAAACTGTTACAAGCATTCAAAAGATCGATCAAACGGCACAACACTTCTGTGGAATTTTACGCGACTTTGGATGATACAGTGATTCCCAGGACCCATTCTTCCTGTCCTATCGTTGTATCTTCAACTGCACAGGTATACCTTAGAGAAACAGAAAGCCATAATTCGATTACAGCAGCAGTAGCGAAGCAACAGGTAAATGGGATTGAACGTTTCCTAAATAAAGTAGAACAGCAATCTCAAGAAAGGTGTAAAGATTCGGTGAAGCTGAAGCACCTAGGAAAAGTGGGAGCGTAGCTACCCAGGTTTTTTCTCTTTTGTAGATGTACTTATCTCAGAAAAAAATATCGTCAAGAGAGAGTCTCTATCGAACAAGTAGAGAAAATATCTACTTGTTCAAATCATCCTCATTACCAAAGGAAGGTCAACTCTTCTTTTCCTTGCATCAGGCGATTATGAAAGGTCCAATAGCCTTTTAAATACCCATAATCACTCAAGTAGAATACGGCTACTCCATATGTGGCTTTCATATCGTCATAAAAAGAAACGCTCAATGTTCGTCCCAAAAGAATCCCGATGCCTGTTTGAGATTGCGTGTTTCCAATCCACCATTTCACAAGAAAATTCTCTCCATGCTGAGCGATATCCACTTCTCCAGTATAACTCACTATGTTTGAACCGAGAGCGGAGCCTTCTAAACGGTACCTTCCCAAACGAAGTTCAGGGGCCATATCAAAATTGATATCGGCAAAAAGACTGCAGCTCATCCATAGGGATAAGAACATGACAATAGATACAAACCTTTTCTGCAATTGTTTCATGATTTCTCCTAAAAATATTAAAAATTCTGAAACAGGCTAGTAGCTTTTATGGGCGTTGTCAAACATTATTGGAAGCTTCTCTCTATACCTCATCTTCCAAATTTGGATCTTCTCTAAACAAATTCTTGTCTATTGGTCTCATCGAACTTTTACAAATGCCACATGGAGTAACAAGATGAATCTCCCCTATCGCAGTAGCCTTGAGAATGTTTGGGTAAAAGACTTTGAAAAATACGCTAAAGAGAGCTGAAAAGAGAAATTGGAGCGTTTGTGCTCGAGTAGCAAGCACTTCAATACTATTGGATCAAACAAGATTCCTAGAGATGCTGTACAAGCTAGCCACGTAGGTTTAAAGAGAAGTAGTACGCGTTGTAGACGATGTTTTTTTCGTAGGAACTGCTGGTTTCTCTGGAATAGGAAACTGTTTCCGAAGCGTTACGTAATCCCAAAACTCGATGGTTCCTTCATCCATGTTGTAGTAAGCAAGCTGAAGAAGAAGGGTTTTTTGGTCGACTTTCTTTTTGATGACAGGGTCGGCCATCACCTTGTCTGCTATAGCAAGGGTATGCTGTTGCATAGAAGAAACAAGCAGATCAGAGTCCCCCTGCTTCTTGGCTGTTTGAATAGACGGCCGGATATTTTTTTCAATGATCGGGATATGCTTTGTTTTCCCTTTGATCACCGTTTTGAGAAGGTCGGAATTTCCATGTGCTAAAATGAGAATCATTGAGGGAGAAAACTGAGTAACTCCATAACGGACGGTATCCATTTGTGACTTACAAAGAAAGCTTCCTGCTGTTCTCATCACAAACAGATCTCCAAATCCCTGATCAAAAATAATTTCTGGAATCACGTTCGCATTAGAAGCGGTAACAACCACAGCAAACGGTTTTCTCTTATCCTTAAGCGATCGAATTCTATCCTCGTTACGGTTTGGATAACGGGAAGTATTTTGTAAAAAGCGGCTGTTCCCTTTCTTCAAACGATCAACAGCATCTAGGCTGATCTCTTGATCGGAATTTTGGTCACAAGAAACATTGATCAACAATACTAATAGCAAAAAAAATCGAACATAATGCATAGATCACCGCCTTACTTACTACATATCAATTTTTCGAAAATTTCAAAAGATCTTTTTTCCTTTTCTACATCTTTCGTCTCTTCTTTCCGAAAAAATCTTGCGGGCTTTATTTTCCGTTTTTCCTAATTAGAAAAATGTCGACTGAAACGATGTCCTCAGCATAGTTCAAGCCGCGCTAATAGAACCATAAGAAGAGAGCGCTAAACGCAACTTTAGCGCTCAAAATAGTTACTTTGCGTGCACCTTAATGCAGCGTGATTTTTGGTTTTCCTCCACTTTTGTAAACGAGACTGTGAGTATTCCTCTATCGAGCTCTGCGTGAGGATCTTGATGCGCGTCAATATTGCCTGGAACATAAAGTTCATAAGCAAATGTTTTTTTTGCTTTCCGGTAATATTTCTTATCTTCTGTTTCTTCTTCTTGATTTTCAGCGTGGATGATCAGATACCGATCATGAAACTCCACGCGAATATCTTCTATATTCATACCAGGGGCGTGCACTTCGACGCACACCTTTTCCCTATCCTCATAGATACTGAAGGGCAGATCTTCAATAAGATCGCTTCCGGAGAAGAGGGATGGAAAGCGCAAAAAAGGCTTCGGTAAATGACTCATAAAATACCTCCTAGTTAAATCCATATGAGATTTTAGAGCTAGGTTATTTGCTGTCAATAAAATTTTGTATAGAAAAGCTTTGTAGAAAGGATGTGACCCGCTCTTTTTTATAGCTTAGTTTTTTGATGTAGAAACTGTTCAGCAAGAGCGCGAAGCTGTTTTTTTCTTTCTTGTGGCATTTTCTCGAATAATTTCACCATCATATTTAATCGGGGTTGCGTCTGTAAAAACCGTTTCTTTTTCTCCACAAATCTCCAGTAAAGACCATCGATGATTAGGCACGATTCTTCTTTTTTATGATCGCTCATTTTGAGCAAATAGTTTGAACCACAAATGTAGGGTTTTGTCGCAAAAATGCCCCCATCACTGAATTGCCCCATCCCATAGACATTTGGCCCCATGACCCAGTCTGCGCTATCGACAAAAAGCTCCATAAACCATACAAACACTTCCTTCGGATGAATCTCCGACAGTAGCATGAGGTTACTGAGAACCATAAGACGTTCAATATGATGACAATAACCCCATTGTACAGCTTTTTGGATCGTCTTATCTAAAAGAACAATCCCCGTATCGCCCGAATACCAAGAAGAGGTCATTTTTCTTTTGTGTCCAAAAAAATTGGACGACGCTTCTTTCGCTCCAAAGGCTCTGTCGATTCCCCGAATGAATTCTCGCCAGCCAATCACTTGTCGAATAAATCCTTCAAGGGAGTTCAATGGAATCTTTTTTTGCTCTAAAACTCTGTCAATCACCTCTTTTGGCGTGAGAAGACCAATATTCAAAAGGGGCGAGAGTACTGAGTGGAACAAAAAGGGATCACGATCAGAAATAGCATCTTCATAGGGACCAAACAACAGCAGATCTACCTCGATAAACTCCTCCAGCCACAAAAGAGCCTGTTTGCGAGTAACAGGTAGCCAGCAATCTTCCGTACTACCAGGATGATCCGGAAACATCTTCTCTACAAGCGCTCTAACCTCTTTTTGGTGAGGTGAAGGTTTAGGGAATTTTTTCCGAGGAATGTGCTGCGATTTTGGTAATGGTTTGCGATTTTCCGCATCAAAACTCCATTTCCCCCCCTTTGGTTTCCCTTTTTCTAGTAAAATGTCCTGTTTTTTGCGCATCCCTTCGTAAAAATGCTGCATACGGACTGTTTTTCTCTTCTGAAAATAGCCATCCATTTCCTCCTCTGTTTGCAAAAATAGAGGACTTGGATACGTTTTGTACCCCATTCCCTTGTCCTGACAGTACTCCCGAAGAGCTTGATCAAGGTACCTCTCTTCAACGGCAAACATCTCTAATAACTCGCATCCCTTCATCACTTCATCAAGCGCCTCAAGAAATGTCTTTTTCTTATCTAATGGAATGTAGGTCACTTGATACCCTTTTTCTTTTAGCGAATCGCGATAATTGCGCATGGATTCGATAAAAAATACTAGCCGTTTTTTGTGGTACTTGTACCTGGCAAAGTAATCAAGGCCTTCGATCATAATCAGCTTGTGTTGTTTGTAAGCTTTAAGATGATCTAAAGGGAATAGATGGGAGGGTAGTAGCAAAAAAGTATTCATAGCTCTAATCTACTGCAATGCACCTTTTTTTAACCGACAATTGTAAAATCAGATGCCATATTCAGATGACACATCTAGCAGCCTCCTAGCGAGGAGGTTTTCCCGATCGGTTTTGGGCAGGCTTTCTCCTTGTAGAATCGAATTTTTGTGTCTGCATGCATTGTGCCCGTTCACTCTGCACATCGCAAAGCGCCTTCTTAAACAAAGAAGCCGGCGATACTACTTATCTATTCCCAACGGATTGTGTTTCCTGGGCATTTAGAAGGAACATTGTGCTCTCATCTCAATCTGATACTGATCATCGTTAGTATGTTACTTTTTCCTAAGTTTTTGTCGTTTCAAACGACTTATGATACAGTAATATTTCTACATCTTGGAGGAGACTCACATGGATCCATTCAAAGTCATTGGCATTTCTATTCGGACAACAAATCAAAACCATCAATCATCAAAAGACCTGCCTCCACTATGGAAAAATTTTTTTTCCTCAAACGTTTTGGAAAAAATCCCCAATATAGTCTTTTTCATACTCTGTATAGATGCTGTAAATGTCTGAAGAGACTTTATTGGG
>JBCAXK010000048.1:0-10866 GCA_038534095.1 Chlamydiota bacterium
CTTTGAAATCTAGTGATCGATCTCACGCTTTGGACGAAAAAAATAGCAAAAAACAACTAGAAAACAACGACAATACGGGAGAGGGGAGCCCTCCTTTGAAATCTAGTGATCGACCTCACGCTTTGGACGAAAAAAATAGCGAAAAACAACTAGAAAACAACGACAATACGGGAGAGGGGAGCCCTCCTTTGAAATCTAGTGATCGATCTCACGCTTTGGACGAAAAAAATAGCAAAAAACAACTAGAAAACAACGACAATACGCGAGAGGGGAGCCCTCCTTTGGTATCTACTGATCGATCTCACGCTTTTGAAGAAAAAAATAATAAAAAAGAGGAAAATTCTCTTGGGTCCTTTTTTTCTAACAATTTTATAGAAAATCCGAGTGCGAAGCAGAAATCTTTACAAAAAGCTGCATTTAGGAGGCTCTTAGAGCAGGTCGTAAGCAATTCTGGAGATAACCAAAACCAGGCAGCACCTCAAGGAGAGGGAGCTCCTCCTCTTGTTCCCTAGGGTTCTCGAGGAGATAGCGGTCCTGATAAGGTAGATGAATATACGGATCCCTTCCCAGCAAGCGTATACACCGGCCTTTTATGATTTGTAATCATTTTTAGACATAGGGCCTTATAGCTAAAGGTTGATGCTTTTGATAAGACTTTCACGAATTATTTTGTCAATTCGCTCTTGTATGCAAAAGGAAAAAAGCTGGCTCCATCCGCTGCTTTTTATTTGCAGCCGCTTTTATTTAGCCGGGGCCTTTTTCCGGAAACGGCTTTATACACATCTTTTTTCTCCATTTCGCTCTTCTGCTTTTGTGATTAGTGTGGGGAGCCCCGTTGCTGGTGGGAGTGGCAAAACGCCCATTGTGCTTTGGCTTTTACAACATATTGGTTCTGAAAAATGTGCGGTGATCACTAGAGGATACCGTAGTAAAGGAGAGAAGGCCAAGCGTCCTTTGATTGTGGAAGAGCACAACCCTGATCAATTTGGAGATGAAGCGGTCCTCATCAAAAAGAAAGCTCCCCACGCGATGGTGATTGTGGGGAAAAAGCGGAGTAGAAGCTTACGTATTGCCGAAAAGCGGAAGAAAATTGCTATTCTAGATGATGGCATGCAACATTGGCCAGTAGATAGAGACGTAGAAATTGTCACTGTAAAAGAGGAGGACCTTCAACCTCCAGAAAGGTATCTTCCTCGAGGGTTCCTTCGGGAACCTTTCACCTCTTTTGCAAGGGCTGATTTAGTATTTTTTGAGGGGAAAGAGACAAAGCCGATCAAAAAATACACAAAAGCGCCTATTGTTCACATTGAAAGGGTATTGGAAGAGCCTCTTCTTTCTGATGGTTCTTTATGCGAGATAAGAAGAGGGAGCCTTTTTTGCGCGATTGCCCGCCCTGAATCGTTTTTAGCATCGGTAAAAAAGCTTGGATTTTCCGTAGTGTATCACCAGTTTTTTGCAGATCATGACCCTTTTTCTAAGAGTCAGATAGAAAATCTTTGGAAAGAAAATACAAAGCATGGTGGTCATGTCCTTTTTTGCACAGAAAAAGATTGGGTGAAAGTACCAAAAATCGAAGGTATTCCTATTGCTTATTTCCCTTTAAGCTTACGAGTAATCAAGGGAATAGAGCACGTTAATAAATTTATTTAAAATCTAAAAAATTTATTAAAAATATAAATACAATATTATTAATAATAAAAAAAATGTTATTTTATATAATATATTATTAATTAAGATTTATAATGAGTATTTTAAAATCCATTGATCCGCCTAATAGGTGGTCTGATCCCTTGTATTATCTTCCAGGCATTAGCGGAATTGTTGCCATCATTGATACGGTACAAGATGTTGCTTTGAGATTCTTTGCGTGCTGCGTTCCTGTTACAGAGGCTGCTTTGGAGGTAGATGGATCTCCTATAGAACAATCGGCGCAAGGCAAGAATAATCCGTCTCTACGAAATACGATAGAAAAGCGCGCTCTTGCTTTATTGCCTGGGATTGGTAACCTTCTGATTTATCTCTATTATACTCCATGTAGCTTACATCCTCGAAACCAGCCATCTACTGCTCTAGAAATCGATAGGCTAGAACGTGGGGAGGTGCGAAGTCAGGAAGAGGCATTCGCAGATCCTAAAAAGGGGCAACTCCTCAAACGCACCTCATTGAGGAGAGCGCCTTCTCCTCTGCCGTTTTGTGCACTTAAGAAAAATCAACATGCTCAAAAAGATCCGGTTCTAGATCATAAAACAAGTCTGATATCCAGTAAAAATCTGTGTTCACCTGCGCCAATGACTCCTGCTATTGGGAAGATGCAAAAAGCATGGATAGGGACGCAAGATCAGGGAAAAAAGATCCAAAAGAGCGCGCCGTCTAAGATTGCTCAGCAAGATCCGCTTCCATCTTTCCCCTCTCATCAAAAAAAGGGCGTTCTTCACCCCCTTACTAGGGAACAGCAAATGGGGAAGATTCGGCCAAAAAGGAGATCCTCTTGTTTAAAAATTATGGCGCAGTTTGATGCCAATGACAGAGCTTTTCTTCAGAAGACTATGGGGAAAATAGCTAACTCCAAAGTGATTAAAAATCAGCCTCTCTTACAATCTGATTCGGAAAAGCCTAACCCAAAAATAGACCCGATCGAGCAAGATTTTGGCCCTCTTTCGCAAGGCAATGAGGCAAGTGTACCAGTAACATCCAGGGTCACTACGTTCATCAGAAATCCTGGTCACCAAACGTGCTGGGCTCTTACTGCTCTACACATAGGCATGTTTACAGACCCCTACCTCGCCCAGGAAATAAAGACGTTTCTTGAACAAGCCCATGAACAATCACGAGATCATTCGCGGATAGCTGCTCTCGCGAAAATCATTACTAAGTATGAACAGCACGTGGGGGGATCGATCGATATTGCAGAAGAACTACAAACTGTGTTTGCGGACCTTGTGCAAATTTATGATCAAAACGGCGTATCAGAAACGCGGAAAGATCAAATCCTCACAACGCAGCTATCGACAGCAGAAATGCTACAGGGGCTGTTTTCTCTCTTTGAGAGAAATCACATCAATATAGAACACCTAAAAACAAGTCATACCTATCTCATGAACGACGGCGTGGCAACCAATCCTAGTGATTTTACGGTCATCCCGATCAACTTGATCAAACAAAAGCATCAACCACCCGAAGCGCCTTTATCGATAGAAACCTTGATCGATGAGCAGCTTGCTTTTACAACGCTGCCAGATACGCTCCATTTTAGAATGGTGAGAGAATACCCAGAAGATCAACACTCTGTGGAAGTGCAGCCTCGACCAGAAAAGAGCTACTCACTCACTGCTCTAAAGAGAACAAGTGAGGGAGACAAAGGATCAAAAAAGAGCAAAGAGCCGCGCGTATTTGTGAAAAAGTATGTTCCCAATCCCATCTTTTTCCCATCAAATGACGGAGCGATCGGCATCTCTTCGAAGGAGATCTCTAAAAGAGCTACTGACGGGCAAATGGAAGTTGCTTGCTATCATAAGCCTAAATCTTATGAGCTACAAGCCTTTGCGATACACGGCAATATTCATGGTGATGCTCAAACAACCATAGGACCTTTGACCTCTTGCCACTACGTTTCTTGCGTAAAAAAAGGCTCGCAGTGGTTTTTCATCAATGATGATGTCGCTACGCCCATCTCAGATGAAGAAGCAATGAGACGATTCAGAAGATGCGCAACAGCTACGTTCAAAAAAGTAAAAAACGCATTGTAAGCTAGAAAACGATTCAAGTGCAGAGCTCTTTGATAGGAAGGTTCTCCCTATTTTTGATGATTTCTAGACCTTGAGAGGGAGGAAACACATGGGGCTTGCGGCTGAAGGAATAAACGGCCTTTCTAATATCCTGTGATCGATGAGCTCTTTGTGAGAGAAACAGCTAGAGCTCTTATTTTTTTAAGATGATGCAAAGGCTATCGTAAAAATGCATGGAATCGATATGCGCTTTCGTATACGAAAGGGAAGCTTTTAGCTCGGGAGACAGTTTCCTGTGGTCAGCGATACCTGTTCTTGCTCCCACAAAATTGAGATCGTGAATCAATCCTTGTAAAAATGTGATGGCAGACTTTTCTCCTGGAATCGGAGATTCGGCAGATCCTGCGTCAGATCCTCCGTAATTTTTCCAGTAGGAGGTGTGCAAATCTTCGATGATGTACATGCCGCCACTTTTCACGTGGGGAAATAATTCAAGAAAACTGGTGATCTGCTGATTGGCAACATGTCCGCCGTCATCGATGATGATGTTGAAATCACCGCCCGAGTCTTTCATCACCTTGCGCAAATCGAGCGCATTTGCTTGATCGGCTAAGTGGTAGGTAGAACGGGTAGAAAAATAGTCTATCCGGTCAAAACTACTATCTATGAAATGGAGGGTGCCTTTTGGGAAATAACGTTCCCAAAACTGGACACTTTGACCGTGCAAAATGCCGATTTCTAAGAATTTGATTGGCTGATTGCGCAAAGAAGCAAAGTATTTGGAGTAGACCCTCATGTAATCATGATATAGGGAACTTTTTGCCGTTCCTGCTTCTACAGCAAGCTGGTCCATAAAGGTGTATTCAGAAAGAGCAGAAGGGGATCTAGGGTTTAAGTAAGAGTAACCAAAAAGACAGAGAGAGCTTAAGAAAAAGTATTTTGCAATCATAAGAACGGGCTAAAAATTTTTTAAAAAGCATACTAGCTCTGGCACCAGCATTTTTCAAGAAAATATTGCATGCAAAATGGGTTATCAAGATCGAGACCTCTTTTTTTGCTGACTAAAAAAGCCCCTCGATGGATAAAAGGAAAACAACAAGCAAGTATAGGGGGGTAAAATCGCAGGAGTTTCAGGCAATTTAGGGATGGCGAGCTGTGCTACTTTTAGGAAGATGGCATAGGGGCGCTTTATTGCAACCGTTTTGAAGAGTATAGAGGAGCTTGCAAGATCGCCAAGAAAGAGCCTTTATGGAAATTCCAGCTCTTCATAAAATGGATTTGATGAACGAAAATATTGAATCCCTATCTATCTGTCTTCCAAAAATAGGAGAAAGCATCACCGAAGGTACGGTGGTTGCTTGGCTCAAGAAAGTGGGAGATCTTGTTGAAAAAGATGAGCCTTTAGTAGAAATTGCGACCGATAAAATCAATACAGAAATCCCGTCGCCAGCTAAGGGTTTTTTAGAGGAGATCATCGCTCCCGTAAACGGGCGGGTGGAAGTGGGTAAACCTCTTTGTCTCCTTCGACAAGAAGCGTTATTGCAAGAAGAAACGCCCTTCTTTAGCCCGGCTGTGCTGCGTATAGCGCAAGAACATCAGATCAGTATGAGCGACTTAGAATCGATTCCTAGAAAGGGTCAGAGGCTGAGTAAAAAGGATCTAGAGCAGCACTTAAGCGCTTATCAAGAGGAAAAAATTGTGCAAGAGGGGGATAAAAAAATTCCCATGACCCCCCTTCGTAAAACGATTGCCGAGAATATGGTCCGCTCATTTTACGAAGCTCCCCAAGCATCTTTAGTGATCGAAGTGGATGTAACACCAATTTTACAAATCGTAGAGAGAGAAAAAGAAGCATTTTTTCAAGAACATCAGACCAAACTCACCATCACCCCGTTTTTTGCCAAAGCGCTGATTGCAGCCGTAAAGACGTATCCGCTGATGAACGCTTCTGTGGAAGGGGATACGGTGATCATGAAAGAATCTGTGAACCTTGGGATCGCCGTTAGTGTGGAAGAGGGAATCTTTGTGCCGATCATCAAACAGGCAAGTGCTCTATCTTTTGTTGCCCTATCTAGAGAAATTGCTTTACTCGTAAAAAAAACAAGGCAGCGTGCATTGTCTGCAGATGAAACAGAAAATGGTTCGATCACATTGACGAATTTTGGGATGGGAGAGGTCCAGATTGGGATTCCTATCCTCCGTTATAAAGAGGCTGCGATTCTAGGAATTGGAGCCATAGAAAAAAAAGTCGCTGTTTTAGAGAACAATTCTTTTGGCATTCGATCGAAAGTCCATGTATCTTTAACTTTTGATCACCGGATAATTGATGGTATGTATGGGTGTAAGTTTTTGCAAGAAATCAAACAACAACTCGGAAGCGCAGATAGGTGGCTTTCGTGAGATGATTGGGACGCTGTTACAACACCAAAAGCAGTACATCGATCAATTTTTTGATCAGATCGATCTGGATCAAGCAGCAGAAATTTTAGCAAAGTTGTACAACACAAAAGGAACGCTTGTTTTTACAGGCGTAGGGAAAAGTGGAATCATTGCAAACAAACTCGCAATGACCTTTCTATCTACTGGTACAAAAGCGCTTTATTTGCCCTCAACCGATGCTATGCACGGCGACTTGGGCCTTTTGGATCAAGATGACGTATTGATCTTGCTGAGCAAAAGCGGTAATACCGAAGAGCTCATTCGTCTGTTGCCATTTGCTAAGAATAAGAAAGTATGGACGATTGCTCTTGTGTCGAATCGGAGCGGAAAACTGTATGAGCAGTGCGATCTTTCTGCCTATCTACCCGTAGAGAAAGAGCTGTGCCCTTTTGATTTGGCCCCAACTACTTCTACAGAGGTGCAGCTCATGTATGGGCACCTCTTAGCTGTTGCGATGATGAAAAAAAAGAAGTTCACTCGGGGCGATTTTGCAAAAAACCATCCCGCGGGCTCGATTGGGAAAAAGCTTTCACTGACTGTAGAAGATGTGATGCGCAAAGGGGAAGAGCTCCCTTTGTGCTCTTTTGGAGAAAAGTTGCTTCATCTTCTATGTCGCTTATCTGAGAAAAAATCGGGTTGCCTGTTCATCACCAACGAACGTAGAGAGCTTTTGGGCATTTTTACCGATGGAGATCTGCGAAGAACCGTCGAGATGTTTGGTCATCAAGCTCTTGAAAAGCCGATTGAAGAGGTAATGACTACATCGCCCCGCTTCACTACCAAAGCGGTGCTCGCGGTAAGCGCTTTGCAGAAAATGGAGGAAAAAGTCGATGGCGGGATTACTGTGATGCCTGTTCTTGAAGAGGGGAGGCTCATCGGCATGGTCCGGCTTCACGACATTTTACAAGCTCTTTGACTTTTTTGAGGGGAGCTTTGTAGAAAGGAGCTCCTTGATTGGTGGGTATGGCTCGATTTCTTGGAGGGTTTTTTCATAAAAATAGGGGAAAAATAGATCGCATCCATAGGCCTTTGAACGCTTTTGAAAGGCTTTTAACGAAAAATCGGGATGATGCATCACAAGGTGTTCCTGAAAAGGGACCGACAGAAGGATTGCGATTCCATACCTCGAGCCCTTCTCTTCATAAGTGATCTTTCCGATCACATTGATTGGCAAGCTAAGAACGTGTCTTCCTTGAAGTTTGTAGGTGAGCATTTTCTCAGAAAAAATGAGTTCATCACACCGTTTTTTCGAAGAAGAAAGGGCGTAATACCGATAGGCATACCATCCTGTGAGTAGAAGGGTTATCGCTCCGATGCCCATTGCGATGAAGCCAAGTTCCCTTTTAAGTAGCATTTGTCCGATGACTAAACTACCCAACAATAGAGAGGCTCCTAGAGCGCAAGCTAAGCACATCGCTCGAAACAGCCGTTTTCTTAAGATAGGATGGGGCTTTGTTTGGATCGTTACATGCATATTTGCAATATAACAAAGTTGTTGTAGATTGGGTAAAATTTTCTGTAAAACGTGCGTTAAAAAAAACAGTTGCGTAGTCTGCAGATAAAAAGGGGGAAAGTATCTGGCTTGCGATTCTGGTCACCTGCATCTTTCTATTGGGCTACTGTGCGATCATTTTTGAGGGGAGTCTTAAGATCAATAAAACGGCCAGCGCATTGCTGATGGCCAGCGTATTATGGAGCCTTTTTTTTCTCTATGGACCTCTCACCACTGCAAAAGTTACCGAAGAGCTGAGTCATTACTTAGGAGAGGTTGGTCAGATCATATTTTTCCTTCTCGGAGCAATGACCCTTGTGGAGTTGATCGATGCTCACCGGGGTTTTACGATCATCACAGATCTCATTCGGACAAGAAAAAAACAGAAGATCCTTTGGCTTGTTGGTTTCATGACCTTTTTCCTCTCCTCATTGCTCGACAACCTAACCACCACGATTGTTATGACCTCGCTCCTCAGAAAACTTGTTCGAGAGAAAAAAGAGCGCTGGCTTCTGGGGGCTAGTGTAGTGGTTGCTGCTAACGCAGGGGGAGCTTGGACGCCCATTGGAGATGTGACAACAACCATGTTATGGATTGGCCATCAGGTAACAACATGGTTTATTATGAAAACCCTATTTTTCCCCAGTCTTGTCTGTTTGTTGATCTCCTTAACCGTTTTAGGGAAGGAGCTGAAGGGTAGTTACGAGGTTTTGCTAGAGAAAGAGGGGGAGATGATAGAGCCGGGCGCGTATCCCATCTTTTTTTTGGGCCTAATAGCGCTCTTGTTTGTTCCCCTTGCTAAGGAGTGGATCGGACTCCCTCCATTTATGGGCATTTTACTAGGCCTTGGAGCGCTATGGCTCGTTACGGATCTTGTTCACAAGCAAGATGAAAAAAGGAGTTACTTGCAAGTTCCACATATTTTAACCAGAATCGATACATCTGGCGTGCTTTTTTTTCTAGGGATTTTACTAGCGATCAATGCCTTAGAAATCATGGGCCTTTTAGCTCTCTTAGCCTCTTATTTTCAAGCGCACTTACCGAGTTTTTCGTTTGTTGCTCTTGTGATGGGGTTTCTTTCTTCCATCATCGATAACGTGCCTTTAGTTGCGGCTACTATGGGCATGTACCCTTTAGCGCAGTATCCAACGAACGATGTTCTGTGGGCGATGATTGCTTATACAGCAGGTACTGGAGGAAGTCTTCTGCTCATCGGTTCAGCAGCGGGAGTTGCTTGGATGGGAATAGAAAAAGTCGATTTTCTTTGGTATTTTAAGAAAGTTTCTTGGGGGGCTTTGCTGGGATATTTAGGGGGTTTTGGAACGTATTTGTTTCTCCGCTTTGTTGGAATCGCGTGAGAAACGCTGTATGAAAAAGGCAGCCTCTTTGAAGAAGCTGCCTTTTTTGGTAAGTGCTTTGCGTTAAAAATCAAACATCACTCGGAGAGAGATACCACTTAAATTGAGATCTCCTCGAGATACGGTATCGTTGACAAACGTTCCAGCGGGATTGTTGCTAAACAGTTTTCGTATCTGGTTTTGGTCATACCAAGTATGGAATTCCCATAAAGCTTGTAGCCTTACGTAGTTTTGCATATCGTTGAAATGCGTTCCCCAAGCAACTCCAACTTGTAGTTCCAAGTTTGAGCTATTTCGGTAAAAGCTGCTATCAAAGGCGTAGCTTGCTGTTTCAAACGGAAGATTCTCTGAAACATCGAACTTTGAATAGAGTAGGGAAGTGCTTGAGTTGGCAAGCAATTGAAATCCCGATCCCATTGACCATTCAGAGTTGACGCCCATCCGGGTTCCAACGCCCCAAAAATTGTTACGATCTACGCGAAATTTTGTATCGAAACTTCCAGCATATCTTGCGACATAGTTTTGATCGATCCAGGCCGCTCTAAGTCCAAAAAATGGGGATAAAACAACGTACCGGCTCACATGAAAAGGCTTGCCTAAAGCGATGTCAAGCACATTCAATTTCATTTCCCACCTTTGCGAAGCGTCAGTATCATCAAGGGTAGGGGCTTGCGTAGGAATCCACTGAGGGATAATCAAACCAGTTCTTTCGGTTGTTCCGTTCACATCTTGATTGGTGTGAAACCACATCCATTGTACATCAAGGTTCCACGCATCACGACTTAAGACGCATCCAAGGCCAATGCGCGCTCCATAATCCCAATCATAACTATTGTGATCAGATGAAAAGCTCAGCACCTTTCCCCCTGAAAGCGATGATCCGATAACGTTGGAAGCGTTGGTGTCAACAATTCCGTACACTAGTCCATCTTGCATGGGTTGCATGGCAAGAAAATCTCCATAAAAATAAAAATCGTTAGGGCAAGCTAGATTCATATCTTTTGGATAAAGAAAAGCAAAGGGGCCAGGTTTAGGCTCTTCACAACAAATGTTTTTGGGAGCAGGATCGCAGGGTCCTTGCGGCATTGCGTAGGCACAGGTGGTGGCTAGCAAGGACAATGCACAGGATGCGATCGCGTATCTCCACGACAAATTTTTAGTCATATACAATCTCCGAGTTTACTTCAGTTAAATAGCTAGCTTTAGCCTTGTGTAAACAAGCAAAATATACGGTCACAAACCATATCGCTATTTCATCTCGACAATAAGTAGTTCAATTTTAAATTGGCAATAATTTTTTTTATGAAAGAGTTTGTTCCTGGAAAAAACAGCTAACAAGAGTAGCTTATGATAGAACAATGCGATATGAGCAAAGCGGCAAATCAGTGCGTACAAAAACGACACATTTTTCCGATAAATCGTCAAAAGAGTGCAGAGAAACAAACGCCCGTTTCTCCCTGCTTCCCCAGGGGAAAAGAGAAAAAAAGAAAAAAAATTAGCAGAGGTGTTGCAAGTAATTCAGATCTCTAGTAGATTGTTAGTATCTTTTAAACGCAAAGTGACTGCGAGACAAAAGGTAAAGACAACGAAGATTGTCGGTCGATATTTAACAATAGAATAAGAACGCTATGCAAATCTTCTTCATGAAGATTTGTGCGGACAAGAAATTAACATTTCTTGTTTGTCAACGTACAAAATAATAATATATAGATCAAATTCTCAGTAAAAAAATTTGATATATATATTATTATTTTGTACGTTGACGGCGTGGATGAGGCATGCAAGTCGTACGAAATAGTAGTAATGCTATTTAGTGGCGGAAGGGTTAGTAATACATGAATAATCTGCCTTT
>JBCAXK010000049.1:0-10838 GCA_038534095.1 Chlamydiota bacterium
GAATTTTTCAAACGCCTAACAATAGGCAAAAGCGTTCATAGAAAGGAGCATTTGGATCAAATACATGGATTTGGGGAAAACTTTCATCTACGCCAAAAGGGGCATTGCAGTTAGGAGCGACCCCTCTTGAGCAAGACTCTCGGTTTGTAACAGTGATCGTACAACGCTCCTTTTTCTACTGATCAAGGTTCTTTGCTACTGCAAAACCGGTAGATCATTTCATCAAGCTGCTTTTCGGCTTTGTTCTTCTTCAGCTAGTTTTTCTACGTGTCTAATCGTTTCTTCGAGTTCTTCATATAAAGAGAGAAACTCTTCCTCATAATACTGGGTAAGAATGCTGAGCTTATCTCGCTGTTTTTTGTACTCGAGGAGAGCCTGTTCAAGGTCCCCCGAAGAAAACGACGTGTCGGCAAGAACTTGCAGAACGTCGACTTCTTTTTCTAGCTGATGTTTCCTCTCAGTGATTTTTTCTGGCCAGATATGGATGGCACGCTCCAAAAAAGCTAGAGAAGATTCATAGCTCTCTATGATATGATGTACTTCTTGCAAATAATTTTGTGCGAGAAGAGGCGCCTCTTCTAAAAGGCTTTTCCCCTCCATCATGAGCGTTCTTGCTTTGAGGTAATGCTCCTTACTCTCTTGTAAAAGCGCCAAACACTTTTCTTGCTCAAAAGGCTCTGCAGGAAGCGTCTCTGCGCATCCTTTGCCTAAGGCAGCCTCTTCTATGCTTTTCTTGCAAAGGGGCTCCGCTTTAGAAAAGGCTTTTTTAAAAAGGAACTGATCGATGGCTTGCTCAAGATCCTCGATGGTTTTGATCATGTAGGGACGCTCGCTTTCACACCGTTTTTTCATCCGGACGCGCCAAGACTTTTTCCGCCTCCACCAAGACTTCAAAGAAAAATCGTGTAAAATAGCATCTACCAGCTCCAAAGATTCATAGCAGTAGGCAAGAGCTTGTTGTAAACAGTGGAGCTTTTCTTCCTCCTCTTCTTCAGGGAGCCTATGGTACTCTTTGACCATAGCACGATGGTTTGCCCAAGCCTCGTTCGACCTTGCTCGCACTTCCCGACAAGCGGTTTCATCTAATGCAAATACTTGGAAAGCGCACAAAAGGGCGCAGAAAAAAATCCACTTTTTTTTCATAGAATCCTCCTAAAGCATGAGCATTCTATCAAAGCTGTTTTTAGGATCCAGCTATTTTTCTTTCCTAGATACGCTTGGCGATATTACTGATGAGCAGAGAATGTACTTATTCAAAATCCAAAGAGAAGACGAATCGTCAGCCCTTGGGATCCATAATGATTCCTATAGTACTCGATGGGGGCGTCTGATCCTGCTTGCAACCTTTGAAAGTAAAGCAAATCGGGCCATAAAGACATTTCGTAGGCGATGCCAAGAGATGTGTACCTGTCGTAACAGGGACTCTCATAAGCAAAACTTGTTCCTAAAGAGAGAAAAAACGCACTTTGCACCCCAAGTTCACGAATAGCGTTCGATCGAGAAGTCCCTGAAATCTCACCCACTATGTCATTTGTTAATTGAAAAGAGCTATTACTGCGAAAGGTATTTCTAGAGACAAGTAGAGAAAAAGCAGTTTTTGTGAAAAACTTCCACCATTTACTCGCTGCGTAATCGGAATAGAATCCCCCCCGAAGACCGATTCCTCGAAAGTTGCTTGTCAGGCGCACGCGATTTTCTATTGTGGCGTTTATGTTCAAATCTACCGACCGGTAGGTAGGATATAGGTCGTTTTTGATGAGCGCAGCGCCAAGACCAATGAAAGGGCGGAAGACAAAATGCTTCTCATACAAATCGTAGATGAGATCAGCATCAAGAGTGTTGAAATTGCTATTTTGCTCTGTAGTATTTTGAATGCTCTTATCTGAGAAAAGAATGATCCGTAAAGTATCCCAAATCCCCTGAAACCGGACGTCTGGATCTTCTATCACAAAGGTTTGCTCATCTTTTGCAACAAGGCGGGTATATTCTATGCCTACATTCCAGTAGGAAATGGGCATGTTCCAATCGAACCCTACCCGGAATCCTGGATGAAAACTCGGACGCACTTTTTGAATTTTTTCTGCTGAGGGAATCGCAACGTCCACTTCTGGCAAAACCGTTTCTGTGTACTCCAATCCTGTAGGAACGGGGGCGTAAGGTTTCCAGTATAGGACATCTACATAACCGTTCCCCGTTTTTTTATTTGGAAATACGTAAGGGATATTTTCGAGAGGATCAGAGGCGCATAGAGGTAGAAAAAAGAAAAAAAACGTCACAAAAACAAGGCGCATTAGAATTCCTACGTTGCATAAGACTTTTTTATTGTTATGTGAGAAGACTTTTTTGTCAAAATCCGTCTCGGAGAACCATCAGAAAATTGGGCATAATATCTGGCACAATCTTTTCCTAGGCAAGAGTTTTGCTCAAGAAAAAGACTCTTCTTTGGGGAAAAGCGGAGAGTGATAAAGGAGTTATAAAGAGCGTTTTTGTACCGAAGCTTTTTGTCTTTTTCTATAACGGCAAAAAAGGAGCGCTGGAGCGGCAAAGAGAAGATTGCCCCCTAAGATCAGTAGCGCGTAATACCCTTGACCAATCGCAATATGCTCTGGAGGGAAAAACCCGACAAAAATGGTGAGTAAAGAGCTAAAGATCCCTAAACCAGACACGATGAAGATTCCCACTTGCTTCCCTGGAATATTGAAGGCATACGCCTTTCCCCTATGTTTTGTATACAAGCGGATAGCGCTTGCAAAGAGAAGAAGGTACATCACCATATAAAGATCGGTGCTCAGGGCTGTTAAAAACCAGTAGAACGCGTTGACGCCAGGAACAAGATAAAACACTGCGCAAAGTAGGCTCACAATCACCGCTTGTAAAAAGAGGATGTTTTGCGCAACGCCATAACGATTGAGACGTAAAAATCGACGAGGCAGAAATCCACATTCTGCTGCGTGCAACAGTCCTTTGGCAGGAGAAATGAGCCAGTTGATGATCGACCCAAAACTCCCAATCAAAATGAGAACAGCCAGCATCCTTGTCCAGGCAGGGATGGAAAATGCGGCAAAAAAATCGGAAAAAACCTGCATGATCCCAGAGACGAGATTGATCTCTTGTACAGGGACAACAATCCCAATCGAAAGAGCGCCAAGTAGCATAGTAGCGATCAAAAAAACCGAAGCGTACGCCATCGCCTTCGGAAAGTTTTTTTGAGGATCGGCAATATCGTTTGCATGCACACCTGCAAGTTCCACCCCCAAAAAAGAGGCCATGATCACCGTTAAAGAGATCCAGTTCTCGAGTGAAGAGAGGGTAGGAACAATCGTTTGATAGGAAAACGTGATCTGCATTGTTTTCCCAGAAGCCCACCAGAGAATCCCTAAACAAATCAGCAATAGCATCGGGATGATCGTACCGATAAGAGCGCAGAAACTATTGATTTTTGTGGAAGTTCGAATACCGAACAAGTTGATGAGAGTAAGAAGCCAAAAAATCCCAAGGATCACGAGAATTAAATACGTTTTATTCTCGGCTAACTCTGGTTGAATAAGATAAGCCAAGGTACCTGCCATGAACGATAAAATCGTAGGATACCAGACCATCGTATTGATCCACTGTAGCCAGATGCCAAACATCCCTGCGCTATCACCAAACGCCTCAGCAATCCAGTGGTAGACGCCTCCCTTCCCCTTCACCCAAGAGGAAAGCTGCGCAGAGACAAGCGCCACAGGCACCAAAAACGTGGCTGCAGAAAACAGAAAAAAAAAGATGAGCGAGGGACCAAAAATCGCGGCCGACGGCAAATTTCTAATACTATCGATCGCAGAAACAACCAATAGAACCAGTAAAAAAAGAGAGATTTTTTGTGTTTTAGATTTGATCATACCCAAATTAGGCTAACAAACACCTTCTTCAAAAGCAATCTTTTTCAAAAGTGCTTGTAAATAGGCAGGGAATCTTGAGTTCCTCTTCATTCCAGCGCTTTGTAGACAGTTCTCAAGTTCGACTCTCCCTAAGATGTTTGTTCCCAGAGTTTGGTGGCGTGTACTCATCTTAAATTTTTCCGGCTGTTTGGTCCAGAATTGCATCATACGGAGTGAATTCTTCAAGGGTTTTCAATCGCTTAGCAAAGCTATAAGCATTGATAAAGTTGTAGAGATCTTGTTTAGCTGATCATGAGAGTACTCATATTAGGGTTTGACTGCCTCTTTGATCATCATCAAAATGTTGACCTACATCCTTGCCTCTGCGTATAGGCAGAAGATTTTTGCAACAAATTCGGAAAAACAGGCGGATAGAGCGATCATTTCCTCTGCCTTTTTCGTCTCGCTTTTCTATACTTGCAGCATTTTTTCTTTTATCTGTTTACAACAGAAGGGTTTTGCGCCCCGTTCTATCGAAACCGTTTTCCCTGAGGTCTTACTAACTATATTTCCCGCAGGATTTTGCGCGGATAGGCTTTGCTTTTCTTTTGATCCTTTCTGCGATGACGCTGAGCGGTTTTTGGAGCGCAATGCGATCGATCTGGTTACGAGATTTTTTAAATACCGGATGCACCTCCTCCCTGCAAGGGATTTACTCTGTAGGCGCTTTTGCTCTTATCTCTCTTCTTGGCGCCAATCTTTTTCATCAATCGGTCTTGGAACAGATGATTCTTGCCAACGTCCCTAGTTCCACATTAGCGTAAAGATTACTCGCCGCTTTTTATCAAAAAAGCCCCCAAAAACTTTCTGCTTACAGCAGCATTTTTGTGGGGCTCTCATCTAGCTTGTACGGCTACTACTTAGATGCAAACAACTACATTTTTTACTGGGCTTTTTACGCCCTACCTACAAGTTTTTTCACAGGATATGTTCTGCACTTGTTTCACAAAACTAGGCAACCGTTGCGATCTCATGAAATTTAACCGTTACCCTCTTCCTTTTGTTTCCTTTTTTCGAGAGCGTCTATTAGAGCGTCTGTTGCAGTGCTTTGAGGACCGGGCATAGAAGGCATTGATGTTGTTCCATATCTTGGAGAGGGCTCAGGAGAAGCCTCTTCATTGGTTACGCGTTCCTTAGAAGATAGTGTTTTACTCTGCTTACACTCTTCTGAAGCCTGCGTGATTTTTCGAGTAGTACTTCCGCTATTCGCTTTTTCTGTTTTACTTTCGAAAATCTTGCTGTTTGTATTGCGAGGTGGCGGTATTTTTTTTCTGTTTCTCCACAAGAATCTGCCGAAAAAAGCTTTAATTTTCTTCCAGGTCGATGTCCCTTTTTTTTGTGGATAAAGAGGCTGAGAGCTCGGAGGCAAGCCTCCCCCTTGGCTACTTACACGTATTTCCTTCAGAACAACTTTCACGACAGAATTTGTAATACGTTCCTGAATTTTACTGTGTGAAGTGAAAACGCTCCCTGCACTTGAAATGGTACCCAAGCGATGAAGAGGGGGGCGCTTTTCTTCCTCTTCGCTGCAACCTTTCGAGGTACCGTGTTCAGGAGAGGTTCCTTTTTCTTCGTTTACGACGTCCGCAAGTGACATAACCGGCAGCTTCTTTAAACTTGCGCCCACAATAGTTGCTAAAGAAGAAGTTATAGAGTCTTGCTCATCTTTATCTTTAGTTTCATCTTTAGTTTTATCTGACCCCGAATTTTTACGAAGAACGGCGTCTGACCTAACAGATGGCTCCATTAACAAATTATTATTTACTTCTAAAATACGTTGCGCTACGATGCCTTGGTTTTGTCTAAAGTAATTCCACGTATCTTGAGCAATTTGGCGATTTGATGGGTCTTTTTCTAGGGATGAAGATGATACGTCTTTTTCTAGCGATGAAGATAATTTTTCCATCACCTCTAGTAGATACTGATTCGGTTGACCGTCGGGTCCCATGTTCATTTCTTTTACAACCTTGTCGGCTTTTGGTAAAATTGTAAGTCCACTCATATTCAGTCCTGCTACCACTAACACCTCCAAAATAAAAATTTCCAAAATTCTATAAATAAAAAAAATTTTTTTCAATCAATAATTCAAATAAATTTTGTAATTTTTTGTCTGTTTGACTGTGAAAACATGGGCCGTTTTCCTCTTGTTTGCTCCCTACAAAATATATTCCTAAAAAAGACACTGTTTTTTGCTAGGAATGCTTAAGCTATCAACCTAAAGGTGAAACTCTTTTGTTTTTGGATAAGGCCTCTTTACCAAAGTAAAAATAAAGACAGGCTCTCTGTTTTAAGACTACTGAAATCAAGTCTTAATAGGACCTTGAGCGCGATTTCATCGCTTGGATGAAAAAAACTTTTTGTAAAAAGGTCAAAAAATTTTTACTATTTTTTGCATTCATTGTTTACAGGGTCACGCAGAGTCACTATGTCTATTACTACAGAAGGAAAATCCTCTATCACGGTTCATGATCTCGCCACAACACAAAGCACGTTAGGAAATTATCTAAGACTGAGCGTGTTTGGTAATAAGCAAGCAGAAACTACTCCCACAAGAAAGAGAGTACGGATAGTTGCTTGGGCGTGGTCTTACCTCTCTTCTACTCTTGGAAAATTGGGGTACCTCATGCTCTCCATCCACTTTGCCAAAAGGTCTGTTTCTGATGAAACAGAAGCAACTACTTATGGAGCATTTCTCTGCTGGTGTAACTTCTTCGGATTCTGGTGTTTTAGTATCCTCGGAGAAAAGATGATCATCAATACAATCTCGGGAGATCTCACGCAGGAGCAAGAGGATCTTTTACCCGATCAATTGTCCCGTTTTAGGCTCACGATCTATCTAATCGTGAGCGTAGCGATCGGTCTTTTGAACGTATTTCCTTTAGCAGTCATTGCTGGAGACGCCAATAAAGAGCTACTCTTACCCACATGGGTTGCTCCCACGTCAATCGTTCTTTTTGAGTCTGTGATCTGCACCTACGCCACCTGGAGACTCCTCGTATTTCTAAGTAGAACAGGCTCTCTCGATCATAGAGACCGGCAAGTGCGCTTAATGGGACAAGCATTGCAAGGGATCATAGAAAAAAAACGGCTCGAATGCATTGGATACTTGCCAGACAATCCTTCGGGAAGCTCGCATTCTGAAAGGCCTACAAGAAATGGCTCTGAGCAAAAAGATCCTGTTCTTCCACAAAGGAAGATCGATCAGGCCTCTTTAAGAGAGCCTTTCTTGGTAGGTTCTTCCGAGAATTCCACTCCTTTAGAAACGGCTTTAGATCAGATCCAAAACATTCATGAGATCAACCATGCGCAAGAAAAAGTCGAGCGAGCCATCGGTTTTTACTTTACGAGAACAAGCGCAACCAGCAGTAGTACTTCTAGAATACACAGCATCGCTAACAAGGTCTACTTGTATGTATTCTACGTCCCAGGACTCCTCTGCGGACTTGCAAATATGTGGATGCTCACCTCCATTCTCAACAGAAGCGCAAAAAGCTTTGCGAGTAAAATTCCTGCATTGACCCAGGGAAGCTTTGCGATAGGTCTCGGCTTTGCGGTTCTCTATGTTTTACCTGCCCTTTTTAAAGACTTAGTAGTGATCCCTGGAGGTATAGCAGAACTCGTTAAGATCTTTATCTTATTACTCACAAGTACGGTTCCTCCAACAATCGAAGGAAAGCTTCTACCCGTTACTGCAAAAGTGGCCTACTTCACAGGGACCGTTTTTGCTTTAGGAGCTTATGGCCCGTCAGCGAGTATTCCGCAATACTATTTTCAAGGAGACGAGCGCACTTTTCTCTCGATCACGTTACCTCCAGCAGCTACAGGCCTTGTCTACAATTCTATCATGCACGTTATGCAACAAGCCTTGCGGTTGCTTGTACAATACTTCGACAACAACGAAAACCACCACGAAATGATCCAATTTTCCGATCGGACAGAACGTTTACAAAAAACGATCGCGTTTGCAAAATGCCCTAAACTTGCAGAGTTTTTGTTAGAGCTTCCGCAGAATCATTTACGTACAGTTATAAAAAATACTCAACCAGATAGAACAGAAATCTTGCTCCAATGTTCGGAAAAAATCCGATCTTTTTTCTTCTCTTCTTGCTATCCCCAAAAAAGCTCGGCCAGCATCACACGCAAGTGGCTAGAAGATTACGTGCAAGATCAGAAGAGTTCCAAGGCTCATGAAGGCCTTCCCCATCCAGGCGCTCCACTTCATATCGAAAAGGTGTGATGGAAAGCAAACGACCCTTAAACGGGGTGAGATCAACTTGGGCGATTTTCCTACTTGGAAACTAAACACCTTATCGAAAAACCTGCTAAACAGCTTTTCGATAAAACGCTGTTTTGTACGTACAAAGAGTCGAAATGCCTAACAGCACAATCATCGTCGGGAAAGTAAAAATATTGAAACTTGCAAGCACCGGACCCAGGCAGTCTGCCATAGCCATCAGCGATTCCAAACCACCCACTAAAAAACTCTTTTCTTTCGGATGAACATGACGGGTAAATCCCGCAAAAATGAGAGGAAGACCAAAACCTCCCACAATGGCAAAAGGGAGGTAATAGCTAAAGTTTTCCAGGGCAGACGAAGCAAAATATCCATAAGAGATGTACCCCGACACAAAAACGCCAAGAGAGGCTATATAAGCAACAAAAATCTCTTTTATCCCTGGAGTAAAGTGGACAGCCCAATGAAAAATCGCTCCAATAAATATCCCCATACCTAATAAAGCAAATGAATTAGAAACCACTGTTTCCACAAAGTGGGAGTCTAAATAGTATTCGATGAGTTGATAAGCAATTTCTGAGAAAAAAAATGCCACAAAAATCCGAAAACGATCTCCCCGAATCATCTGCAATTTTTCATAAAAAAATAGGGGAACATTGCTATGGGGTTGTGGTCGCACATATAAAAAGCAAGCGCTTCCGATCAACGCAATGATCGACATCGCAATCGCAATGCTTTTTACATAATGGATATAGATAAAGGAGTAGAGGCAAATCACAATCCAGGGGAGCGCTTGGACCGCGAAAGTTTCGGCAAAGACCCGAACGCTTGGCCTTTGGGCGTGTATGTAACTATACGTCGCTCTACCAACAACCGTCACGTTGCAAAACACCCCATTGATCACAATGCCAAGAATCAGGCATCCCAGATCTAAACACATGATCGAAATTAACGACATGAGCATAGTCAGGATGAGAATCTTTTTCTTGGAAAACCGGTCCAATAAATACCCTGTGATCGTTGAAAAAACCACGCTCAAACCGACCCATAATGTAGTATACGAAAGACTCCTCAGTGGAATCTCTCCAAGAACTAAGAAAAAGTAAAGCTTGCTTGCCTCTCGGGTAGCAATGGAAAAAAGAGCAATCAAAGAAGAGAGAACGACACTTCTTGGAAAATTTCTTATAGAAGGTCGCTGTAAAGAAGATGGTTTCATACAATTTTCTTGTCAAAGCCCATAAAGATTCGCCGGAACGCTTACAAGTTCCCGCCATCCCAATCTAATGAATAGTACGCAGCCATTTGGTCTGTTTATTTGCCTTCATACGCAATTGTAGCTCTTTCATCAAGCAAACAACGAGTATCTTGCTATCCTAATCGACTATTTTCTTTCCTAAAAGATGTAGAAAAAATCAAAAAAAGTTTATAAGAAACAGCGCTAATCGATATTCAATGGGATGTTTATCTGTTTTTACACCACAAAAAAATGCTGTAAATCCTTGCAAAACTCGGAAGAAAGCCCATGAAAAAACCTTCCCTAGAAACTATGTACCACCTTTCAGGGGATATCTCCGATCTTTGGATGGAAAAACTCTTCCCCAAAGAAGCGCAAGGATGCATCAATTTTGGTTACTGGAAAGGTATCTCCTATCCCCTCACAAAAGAAAAACGGATCCTAGCACAAAAACAGCTCTACTTTTTGCTTTTCCAACAAATCCCAAACGCATCCTCTCACATCCTAGAAGTAGGATGTGGACGTGGCCATGGCGTGTTTTGGCTACAGAAACTTGGATTTTCCGCTTATGGAATCGATTGTTTAAAAACACAAATCGAAACATGCATCCACGCTTATCCGAATTACGCTTCCAGATTTTCTCAAGGAACAGCAGAAAACCTCCCGTTCCCCAACCAAAGTTTTGATGCTGTTTATGCCTTAGAATCTTCCCAACACTTTTCCTCTTTTCACCAATTTTGTCTAGAAGCCCATCGGACGCTTAGAAGCCATGGAATACTTATTCTCTCGACCTACTTCATTCTAAACCAAGAAAAACTCTCTCTATTAAAGAAGCTCATACCAGATACCCTTGAGGGGACGCACAACGCTCTTGTGTTAGATAATGCCCTCACCTTGTGTAAAAGCGCTGGATTTAACGTCTCTTCTCTCACCTTTCTAGGAGAAAATATTTTCCCTTTTTACGCTAACTGGCACCATCACCAGCTAAAAAGCACTCCTCTAGAAGCATTGACTCCTGAAAGAAAAAGATGGATCCCTTATTATACGGGTGGCACAAAAGGCCACAAGCACCCTTGGGAGCAAGCATTTCGAGAACAAATCCTCGAGTATCCCATGATCGTGCTCCAAAAACCTTAAAGATCAACGTTAGATACAATGATGGGTGCGATTAAAAGTGCGGGGAAGAAGATTCTTGTGAAAGTAGTGCTAATTAGTTAAAAGTTTGTGAAAGAATTTTTAAGAAGGAGTCTGGCGATGAAAAAAGAAGAAGCGTTAGTACGTCGATTAGCAAAATATCCTAAGCTCATGGAGCGTATGGAAAAAACGCTGGATATTGTTGAAAATAGTGATGGCGAAGCGAGTTTAGCAGATACAGCGGAAGAGCATTTGATTGAATCAGGACGTTCCTTGGATCGAGAGGCATTGCAGTGTTGGGCGGAAAATCAGGTAA
>JBCAXK010000050.1:0-10615 GCA_038534095.1 Chlamydiota bacterium
ATAAATCCTTTGTTTTAGTAGCGCTAGTTTTTTGTATGTATGACTCAATTCTTGACGAAATATAGGAGTAGGTTTTTTGGATTGTGGCTTGATTCTTTTGTTCATAAGGTTTTAATTTTAGGATCAAATCGTACAATTTTTTAGTTACATAGAAATCTTCAATGGATAAATCACGGAATTTAGGATTGGTATAGCTCAGCGCTTTATCAACATTTTTTATTGCGGAAAAAATTTTTTCTGTGTTGTTTATTCTCTCACCAATGATGTTATTGGATTCTTCATTCCTCATACTTTCGGCAAGAGGGTTTATATTACAGAATCTTTTCCAAGTATTTGAAAAACCGGTTTCTAAAGGGATTGTTCTTACTCTTTCTAGTACTTTTAGAAATAGTTGTACATTATCGGCGTTCGGTACCAGTTTTTCTTGGATGAAATCGTCAAGCTCACTATGCGTGCAATGTCTGACCAATCCAAAAAACCTGTCTACATTTTGTATAGAGTTCATTCATCGTACCTTTGTCGTAGTTGTGGTTTTGCCTTATCGGAAGGGACTGTGTAAGAATGTTTGTAATGAAATGTCGTAAAAGGATCGTTATTGTATACCATGCTTTTGTTTCATAAAAATAAAAAATGGTCTTGTTCAGTCATCGAAGGCTCATGATGCGTCTTAGAAAAATAAGAGACTGAAAACTTGCTGGGGTAAGAAAGAAGTATTAAAAAAAACACCTTTTCTCATGGATTAGAAGAAGCGATTTACGACAGAAATATGCAAAAAACTAGATGTTTTTTGCATGTAAGCTCGCCTTATTAGAGTGACCGTTTTCTTAATGATCAAACCGGGCGTTGCATTTCCAGCAAGATCGGGCTTGATAGTGATTTTTGGCTCCACAATATTTGCAGTTTTTTGCGTTTCGATTTCTAACGACCGTGATTTCTGCGTGAATTGCGTTTGACGGGGCTCCTAAGAAAAATAGAGAAAAACAACATAGTAGTATTCTGGATATGTTCATCGTACACCTCAACTCTCAAAGTAAGAAAATCGGTGTTTTTTTTCGATCAATATTTTTTGTGTCTTTCGGTAAGCAATCCTAGCATAAAAAATGAATAGCGCAGGAAAACATTAGAATACTTTTCCACCAATTTTCGCAGGAGCAATAGGGGAAATGATTGTGGCTTCTCCGCTATCAGCTTTTGGATATTGCACTCCCAGGACAAGAACTTCAGAAACGGTATTTCCAATTTGCCTTGGCTCAAAGTTCAAGATCGCTAAAACGGATTGATTGAGCATCTCGTCTGGCGTATGTTGCGTAAATCTTCCAACGCTGGTTTTTACGCCAAACTTACCGAAATCAATTTCCAGTTTATACGCTTTTTTTGGAGCTTGGGGTTCTTCTTCTACCCGAATTACTTTTCCAATGCGAATGTCTAAAAGATCAAAGGTCTCTTCTTTGAAAGCGGTGTCTTTGATTCCTTTTTTCATGGCGTACTCTCTCCAAATTGGTTGTCAAATAGTGTGTATCAATGCAATTTCTGAACAATTGTTTTATTCACGCGCCTAAGTAAGTGTACCTAGGGGTGAAACCTAATATTACCGCTCATCAAGTAGTAAACGTAGTCTAACGCCTGAAATAGTACAAAATCATCCCTCTTGTTGTCTTTTGTATCAAAGGCATTTTTACCTACCAAGGCAAAAATGCCATTTTTTCAATCATTGTAGATCGAGACTTGAGCAATCTTTGAGATCAATTTTTGGTTGCTCTAGGGGCGATCAGCTTGATCTGTTGATAAGAGCTAGATACTATTCTCCGATAGGCGCCTTTGGAGAAAATTTACTACGAACGTTGTTTAACATTTTTTGTACAATTGCTGGGTCTACAGACTTTTCTCTAACTCCTTCCTCCAATGTTCCGGAGATGATCAACTCATCGCCTCGCGGATAGATTCCTACCCAAGTAGAAGTTTCATCAGAAACATTTTCGTAGGTCATATAGTCGATATTATGGACGTTTTTAAAGAAGAGTATATGACCTCGTATTGGAAGAAACTCTTGATCGTTGAATAGTTTTTCTGCGCCAAAACTTGTGCAATTCACAACAATGGGTTCCTCTAAATCCAAGATATCTTCGATATTTTCAATATGACGTTCCACTATTGATGCGTTGAATAATTTGACTTTTGTAAAAAGATCCTTGATAAACTGTTTCCCATCAATGCTTAAAATTCTTTTGACGCTTCCTGTTTTTCGTAATCCATTATCAAATTGCACGACAATTTTCGGCTCTTGGTCCTTAAACTTTGGCTTGAAATACTTTAGTTGCTTGTAATCTGCATTTTTGAAAATGTAATCATCAATAAAGCCTACTCCCAAAAATTCTGGTTCCTCTGCAGTTGCGAGTTGTAAGTACCTTTTTCTCGATACTTCTAACATATACTTCAATGCTTGTTTTTTTTCTGAAGACTGGATGCTATTCAAGGATGGAGGACTCCATATGCCAATAGCAACATCTGAGGTAAGATTCGGAGAAAATTCCTTAGAGTAAATCGTGACATCATAGCCTAGTTTCAATAATTCATAAGCAGTTGATAAACCAATCACTCCAGCGCCAAGCACTGCGATCCTGTTTGCGTGCAATAAGGAAGGGTCTCTCATAAAAGCGCTAGATAGAAGATCTATTACTCTCTGCGCTCCTCCCCAACACAAAGTTACTCCTGATCCGCTATAGCCATAATTGTGAACAATCAGCTTATCACCGTAGTATTCTTCCTCTACGCGAGGACCCGATTTTCTATAAGGGCGAATTCCCACCCTTGCTCCTAAAAAATTTTCATCACTCAAATCAGGAGTCTTAAGATGGATTTCTTTGGGGGAAGTAGTTTGTGGCTCACTCGCCTGCAAGCATATTGCAAACGAACAAATCATGGTAATTATTGCGCAGTAAAACATCTTCTTACCTCCTTAAAATCATAAATAATTAGGAAAAAGAGGCTATCAAGGGATAAAAATTTTTAGCAAGAAGTTTGCTGTATTTCCAGAAATTACGACTAAGATTATCGATGGAACCTTGCTAGCTTCTCGCAATATCCTTGAAGAGTTGACCCTGAAAATACCCCTCAAATCAGAGAAAAATTGCGCTCATTTTTAGTTGCGAATCGGAGCATTTTTGGAGCTTTGTGTCTTAAGTCGTTAATTATAAATGTTTGCTCGGAGAGGGACTCGAACCCTCACGGGATTGCTCCCAAGGGATTTTAAGTCCCTTGTGTCTACCATTCCACCATCCGAGCAAATAGATCATACTTATCCTAAGGCATGTAAAGATAAGTTTCAAGGAACGTGTCTTGGAAATCGCAGTTACAATGTTTGCTAAAGAATCGTGGTGTGCTGCCTTAGGATAGTACTCTGATTCTTGTGTTTCTTGCAGGCACATCTTTTCCTAAATTTTTCAAAGAATCTATAGGGAGTTATTGAAGTTCTTTGGGCCTCCTTGATACAATTCTCGATTGAGCAGCGCTACAAAATCTAAAAAATGATATGTATAGGCAACTTACATCAAGTTGCTTGTCATTAAGAAAACAGCTGAACTAGACAACAGATCTTCTTTCCCTAGTTATCTCAATGATGAACAGGTCCGAAGGTTGTTTTGATCTTTGATCATGGGAAAGCGAGTTGGTGCGTAGATCTCCTTACTTTGATGATGATACGTAGATGGATCTGCAATGGACAGATCCTCTTCGCAAAAGTAAGGCAGAGCATCTACCAAGGCATGTACACAGATGGTTCACTTGTGGTATATTGGGTATGGAAAAAGACCCCTAAGTATCTATGGAAAGCAAAGAGCAAGAAGTATTTGACGCAAAAAACATCAATACGCAAAGCTTTTCTTCTACGCAATTTTATGAATGCCGTTTTGAGAAAGTACCTTTTGTAGAAAAAGATTTTCGAAGCGCCCAGTTCATCGATTGCTCCTTCAAAGCATGCCAGTTTCACCAAGTGATGATGGAGGGGTGCCGTTTACAAGATACGATTTTTGAAGATTGCAAAATCGTGGGAGGGGAGTTTTTTCTTTGTCATCAACGTTTTTTTTCCCCACGCTTTCTACGTTCCATTCTCCTTGGATGCAATTTCTCCCAAGTAAAACTATCTGGAGGGAATTTTTTCCAGAGTAAAGTCAAAGACTGCTCGTTTACAGGCGCGCATCTTTTGGGAGCCAATTTTCAAGAAGCAGATTTAGAAGGGAGCATTTTTCATCATACAGAACTATCGGGAGCCGATTTTCGACAGGCAAAAAATTACGCAATCGATCCTAGATTCAATACACTAAAGGAGGCGCAGTTTTCCGTTCCAGAGGTGCTGTCCCTTTTGGAAGTATTTTCTATTCAAATTTCTGCAAGTTAAACAGAGATGCCAATAGAGCCTTTTTGTTGCTGAAAGTGTTTTGTTGCTAACAAGCGCATTTTTAAAGAGCTTCTCTATATTGTATCTGGATAATTTAGGCTGCCGGATTTTTTTTCCGATAGATCACGTGGGGCTGTAGCGGACTATCTAAGGGAACTTTAGGGCTGTCGAAATCTTCTTTTGGATTCCGCGTCATACCCAACTTTTGCATCAATTTTTGAGAGCGTTTGTTTTTTATCGAAGTCAAAGAGACAAGCTCGGGGAGTTGTAATTCAAAGAACGCGTATTCCATCACTTTTGATGCAGCTTCAAATGCGTAGCCTTGTCCCCAGTAGTCATAAGCGAGGCGCCATCCTATTTCTATGCAGGGAGTAAAATCGGCAGGGAAGTCTTGATACATTAAGCCGACAAAACCAATAAAGGGAACGATTCCTGGCACTTCTACTGCCCAAGGGCCATACCCCTTCTCTTTGAGCATGCGGTCCATTTGCTCGACAAGATCTGTTGTTTCTTGTGTAGACAGTGTTTTAGGGAAGTAGGCCATCACTCTAGGATCTGCGTTCATTTTTGCAAAAGGATCGAGGTCTGTTTTTTTCCAATGGCGAAGTAGAAGTCGTTCAGTGATCAGGGAAGGAGCGAACATGAAAAATAGTTATAGAGAATGCTACTTGAAGATTCAATTGTAGAGAATCATTTTCCTTTGTTGCAAGATGTTTCCGCTTTATTACAAAAGACCTTTTGCATCAACCGACTAGACCTGATGGGCATCGGAACACTTAGCCAGTGTTTTTAGCAATCATCTCCAACGTTTTTGGTAACGAAATATTTGTGGCAACCGCCATTTCTAAAAAGATTGTTCTAGTAGCATGTTTTCCAAAAATCTTCTGGAAATTCCTTTGAGGGAAAAGCGCATTTTGGAAGCTAGATCGTTTCTTTATTCGTTTTGTATCGAGAAATATGGTAAAATCACGCTTGTCTTACGTGAAATCTTTCTATGAACACAAGGTATTTTCCCCAGGTCTTGTTACCCTTATTTTCTTTCCATAAGCAGCCCTTTTTCAAAGAGCGTTTCCCAGAATCTACGGAGCCTATTTTTTATGGAAAGTGAAGGTTTCTTCGTATATGCGGGTGGCGAGCGCAATTCCTTGCGTAGATTTTTGTCTTTTCTAGAGGCCTTTCTTAATGAGTCTGGCTGTTTTTTCAAGAAAACCAGTCTTTCAAGACGCTCTTGAGTGGAGGAATCGTTTAGGCATGTACCCTATGGAACAGACACAACATCGCAAACATCTTTCTCCTCTGTATATCGCTTTTATTGCCGCGCTAGGGTCTGGGTTTGAATACTACGATTTTGTAATTTACGGAATGATGGTGAATTACTTATCAGAGGTTTTTTTCCCCACATCTACAGAATTTTTGCGTGTGGCGCAGGCCTTTTCCATTTTTTCTATAGGCTACCTTGTAAGGCCGATTGGTGGGGCGTTTTTTGGAGTGATTTCCGACTGTTATGGGAGAAAACAATCCTTCATAACCATTATGGCGTTGATGGCTTTTTCTACGCTGTTCATCGGATGCCTTCCCACGTATCAGATGGCAGGTTCTTTCGCTCCCTTGATGCTTGTGGCTCTTCGCTTGCTACAAGGAATTTCATTTGGGGCAGAGCTTCCAAGCGCAGCCACGATCGTAGTAGAATCTTCCCATCAAAGAGTTTTAGGCAGAGCGTGCGGCCTTGTTTTATCAGGAACGTCCCTTGGAGCGCTGATGGCAACCTTTGTGCTGGCAGCGCTTTCTTCTTTTTTTACTGATCAAGAGATCATCGCTTACGCTTGGCGCCTTCCGTTTATTTTTGGTGGAGTTCTTGCTTGGGTTGCGCTTTACAGCCGAAAACATCTGTATGAAACCGAAGAATTTTTGCAACAGGCCTGCAAAACTCGAGAATTTTTACAACAGCCTAAGTGCTTCCTACGCATCCTCAAAGAACATTCCACCTCTCTACTTATTGCTTTAGGACTCACTTTTCTGTTAGCAACCTTGATCATCATCCATGTCTATTCGCCTGTATTTCTTTCTAAATATTTTGGTTACTCGTCTCCCATGATCTACCGATCGATGTCGATTGGGATGGCATTTTCCTTTCTCTTTATGATTCTATTTGGGCATGTAGCTGATCATGTTGATAAAAAACAGCTCTTGTTTTACGGGATGGTGGGTATTTTTTTCTCAGCTTCTTTCATGAATGGTCTCTTAAAAATGGGAGATCCTACTTTTTTGACGCTGTTTTTTATTACGTATCAGTTTTGGATCGCTGTATTTTTTGTGAGCTATCTTCCGATTGTATCGAGGCTATTTCCAACAAAGGTGCGCTGCAGCGCGCTGGCGCTTACCTACAACGCAGCTTTTACGATTGCAAGCACGATCCCTACGATTGGAACCGTCTTTTTTTCTGATAGCGCCTCGCCAGCCTTTCTGCTCTATTTTTTAGGGATCGCTTTGGGAATAGGAGCTTTCTCTCTCTACACTTTGCAAAGACTTTACGCGGATCCTTATGCCTATTGAGGGGTGAAGATCACCAGTCTATTTCTACCCCTTCTTCTGTGCCACTTTCGAAAGAGCTTTGGAGGATCTCGCTAGCATACTTCTGGGTAAGGTTTGTGTCTTCATGGGCAAGGAGCACTGTGGGGTATTTCTTAAAAAAATCGAGGGAATAGGCGCTTCCAAACAAAGTGACAATCGTTTTGTGGGCATACTTTTCTAAATGCTGAATCCAATTTTCGTAGGAGGGGATGATTCCATGGACGTGAAAATTCCGTAGCTGTTTTGTTTGCTCCTTTTCTTCTAGTAAGCGAATGTTTGTGATCCTTCTTGGATCGAGAGGGTGTACGGCAAAAATGATCCATGAATATTTATCTAGTTTCGTGAGTAGGGTGTCGTGTGTTTTAGGGCTTAAAAGATCGAAGGGGGTCATCTCTAGTCTGGAAGAAAGCTCTTCAAAAAAGGCATTTGAGGCACTTTCTCCTAATTGCACGTACGCAATAGGCTCCTCTCGATAAAGAAGGTTTGGAGGCATTCCCTTTCTAAAACCAATGACGCTTTTCCAAAGCTTTTTTTGTAGTTGCTGCGCCTGAGGACTCGCTAGATCACTTGGACCAGGTATATTGAGAGGGCGCTTCTCCTGAATATGAAAGCACTCTTTCATCTTTAGGATTTTGAAGACTCTAGCGTCTAACGTACTTTTTAGAATAAGACCGCTTTTGATCGCTGCGCTGATGGCTTTGTACGCTTTTAAAAAATCTCTTGGCATAAGAAGCAAGTCGTTTCCCGCTAAAAAAGCGCGGACGGCAATCTCTTCATCAGAAAAATCGCGGGTTAAACCCTTCATCCGGAGAGCGCCGCTAATCACGAGTCCATCGAAGCTAAGCTGATTTTTTAAAAGATGTGTAACAATGGAGGGGGATAAGCTTGCAGGCAAAGACGGATCTAGTTCTAAAGAGGGGACAAGGACATGTTCTGTTTGGATCGATAAGAGGCCTGAAGCAATGGCTTGAACAAACGGATAAAGCTCCACCTCTCCCAATCTTTCTTGACTATGCGCAGCTAGAGGTAGATGCAAATGGGGATCTTGATCAATGTCTCCAAGTCCTGGAAAATGCTTCGCTGAAGCGATGATGCCACCCTCTTGTAGTCCCCGAATCATTGCGATCCCTTGCTTTGCGACCTTTTGGGGGCAGCTTCCAAAAGAGCGCACATTGATCACAGGGTTGTCTAGATGTCTATTTACATCTAAAACGGGGCTGAAATTCATGTGCACCCCAACCAGCTTTGCCTGCCGAGCAATTTCTTTACCCATTTGATGGATGAGGTGTGTATCCTCAAGAAAGCCTAAAGCGCTATTTTTTGGGAAAGACATGCCATCTTCTAAGCGCATAGAAAGACCCCACTCTAAATCCTGAGCAATCAAAAGAGAATACTTGCTCAGGCTTTGGTAATGGTTGATTAGCCTAGCCTGTTTTTGACTAGAACTTGGCCCGACAAAAGCAATCCCCCCAACATGGTAATCTTGAATATACCGCTCGATTTCTACAAACAGATTAGGGTTTCCCGTTTCCTTTGCGCAAAAGTCTTCATCAACGTAGCCTGCAATCAAAAAGATTTGTCCAATTTTTTCCTCAAGAGACATCGTCTCTAATGTTGTCTCTGCCCATCTTGAGGGGTGTTCGGCAAAAGTGGAGTCAAGAGAGCAGAAAATAAGAAGAAGGAATAAGGCGCTTTTTAGCATGACGTATCTCTATTGTCCTGGTTCAATTATTTCTTCAAGTGGCATGGGGATACATGTTGAATAGAAAAACAAATTTTAGAGAAAGTGCGCAATGTTTGGAAAGGAATTTTCAGAAAAAAATGCTATGCAATGTCTCTTGCTTGCGCTTCTCCTTAAAACAAGAAATTGTTCATCTGCGCGGTTTGTGATCGGAGTGTATTTCGTGGACGCCTCCAGAATTTTTTACCCCAGATCTTTTACTTCTATTCCTCGTAAAAGAAAATTTTCGAAGGAATATAGCTAAAACAGCTTTCAAAATGCTTCTCGCTTTTCTAGACCTTCCCCTCAATCTCCAATATTTTTAGAAAGTATAGCATTCTCTTACATTGCTAAATCTACTTGAGGAATGGGGGATAGATAAAAACTCGAATCCAATAAAAATCATTAGCAATCTTTGTTTTTTACATAAATAAACACTGTTATTTTAAAATTGTTTTTAGTTTAAAATTAAATTACTTTCATTTATTATATTTAGAAATATTTATTCGGGAGGGTTGCTATGAGTTTTTGTAACAGCATAAGAAAGTATTTCAAAGAGCCAGATTATCCATTGGTAGGTCCGTACATTCAGGAACCCAAATTCTTAATTACAAAATGTTTTTTTACAAAAGTGGAAGAAACTGGAGCCAAGGCTTTACAGACATCTTCTGCAACTAGCTTACCCAAATGGGGCCGGGTCACTTGGATTCGCAATGGTTTGTTGCTGATTCCGGCTTTAGGCAATCTTGTTGTAAAAATCATCGATTTAATCTTGGGTTGCTTCTTCACTTCTTTGAAAGCAGACCCAACACAAATCGTACCCATAAGCCCTGCATCAGAGCGCTCAAAAGCGGAATCCAAAACACAAAGCGTACCGATAAAGCCTCCTTCAGACTACCCAATAAAAAAGGTCAAAGATTTAATTATTCAAGCATTAAGTAATGATCAAATGCAGGTGTTAGACGATCTTTTAGAGATTTATGGAGACAAGCAGCTACCGAACGAACCCGAGGGATGGTCGCTCATTGATTTTACTCTGAATGAAGCAGCATTGAGCGGAAAAATATCTCCAGTCGATCACCTGCTAAAAATCCATGGGCAAGAGCAATGGCCACAACAACCGGCAGGATGCACGCGTGCTCAATACACTTTTAAAAAAGCTGCTGGTTATGGGCAAATACCCTTAGTTGACCACCTGATAACAATCTATGGGAAAACACCATGGCCAGAAAAATCGTCAAGAGGGACTATGATTGATTATGCTATGGATGAAGCGGTACTTAGCGACCAAATAGCTTTAGTTGATCACCTTCTAAACATTTACGGGGACGATGATCTACCGAACGAAGCCGAGGGGTGGAAGCGCCGTCATTACACTATTTGCGTAGCAACAGTTTACGAAAAAAGGGATTTGCTCGATCACCTGTTAAAAACCTATGGGGGCGAACCTTGCCCAGATAAAGCGATTGGAGAAACCTTGGTTGATTTTGCTTATGCTCATGCAAATAACAGCGGGCACACCGAATTGGCTGAGCATATAACCAATATGCATGGTTCACGCAGCTAAGCAGTATCTGTTTATAAAAGCGAATAGGGGTGCCCCCTGAAAAAGCTCTTTAGAGTGAGTTGTGTTTGCCTGCAGGGCGTTTTCACTAAAAATTTTTGAGATTTTTTTATAGAAAATCATCGATAAAATTCCCTTAAGATAACCAGCTTCGAATAGGCTAGCTTGTGAGCGCGGAGGCTAATCTTCTTTTCAGATTGGTCGCAGCGGCGCTATGCACCGCCAGGGTGCAAATAGCCTAGATTCTCTGCTCTTTGTGCCTTTTTTTACCAGATGAGAGGTAAAGGAGGCCAGAACTGACGCATCAAAATTTTCATTGATTTTGTTATCCTCCTTGGGAAACCCCAAGGAGGATAAATGAATTTCA
>JBCAXK010000051.1:0-10497 GCA_038534095.1 Chlamydiota bacterium
AGTAAGATAGATAGATAGTTTTACTATTTTTCGGAGTCAATTATGCAGGCCAAAAGATTAGCTCGTTTAGAGAGTTTACTAGATCATTATGAAACAGAATTAAAAGAGCTACAAACTCTTTTAATTCAGTGTGGCTTTACCAACGGCATCGCTACGCTAAAAGAATCAGCCCGCTCTCTACTACGCGAACAGTAAAAAAATCTTAAGCAAGTCGGGTTCAAAGGATCAAGTAAGCATAGATATTCCGCCTAAGAACTTTCTTAAGTCGATAGAACACGCGCGCATTTGCGCGCTTGTCCCTTTTACATCTCTCTTTTGACGCACAAATTTGGGGAAAAGAGATCTGACCAGCTACCAACTGTTTGGTAGCAAGGGTAGCAAACTACAAGAACAAAACCACCTTCTAAAACATTTCCCGCTAAAAACACATCTTTCGGAAGATCCTTTTTATTGCATTTTAGCCTTGCTTAAGTTCCCCGACTTTACGCTAAGAAGTAGGGCGCATGGAACAGCAAGCGCTGCATGAACTTTTCATCTAACCCAAAATTCTTATTTCTTTTCAGAAGGTAGAAGGTTTTTTTAGGCGGCATCTTCTGCTGTTTTTTTCAGAAAAACGGCGAGATATTGTAGCGTGTAAAAGGATCCTTTTGCAAAAGGTCGGTGACACAAGGCGTAAAATTTCTTGCTATTTTTGTAACAAGATTGCTAAGATCTAGATGAGCTAAACACGGAAAATTATGGCGAAACTAATCTTTAAAGATTTAGAAGAGGAAGTCGAACTAGAAGACGGCTCATCCATTACAGAAGCTTGCGAAGAGGTGGGCGTTCCTTTTGCTTGTACCGAAGGCGTTTGCGGAACATGCGTCGTTGAAGTAGAAGAAGGAATGGAAAACCTCTCAGGTTTTACCGAGGCTGAGGAAGATTTTCTTGGCGAACTTGATAAAGAAAGGTTAGCCTGTCAATGCTCCATCCTTCGTGGAGCTGTTAAGGTAACATTTTAGGAGATTTTTTATGGATCAAGCCAAAAAAGAGACGACTCAGGAAAAGGAACTCATCACCCTTACAGAAATCGCTGCCAACAAGTTTTTAGAAATTCTAAAACAGGAAGGCAAAGAAGGGTATGGGCTTCGCTTGCAAGAGGTGCGCGAAGGTTGCTCTGGATTCAAACATAAGCTCGACTTTTCCGAAAAAGCCAAAGAAAGCGATGTGATCACCTATTCCTTTGGTGTAGAGATCCATGTCGACCAGGAACAACTTCCACGTCTGATCGGTTGCATGATCGATTATGTAGAAGATTTGCAAAACCCTGGATTCAAAGTGCACAATCCAAACGCAAAATCCTCTTGCCGTTGTGGGTCTTCTCATAGTTATTGATCCACTCTTTGCGTATCGGAAATTTTATTGAGTTAATTTTCTTATTTTCATAAAGTTAGAGATTCGTCCATTATTTTCTGGGTAAAAATCAGCAAAAACCATTTTCAAAAAACCATTTCTGGGTTACACAGGCTGAAATATAGGGAGATACAATAGGCTACATGAATATCAAAAGTGAACGATTAAAAAAATTAGAAGTAGAGCTTGAAGATTTAGAGCAGTGGCTAAAATTAGGCCTTGTTCCTAAAAAAGATATAGAAAAACATCGAGAAGAAATTCGAACGATGAAAGAGCGTATCGAAGAGGAAAAAGAGCGCCTCCGCTTTCTCAAGGAAAATGGGGATATTGATGAATATGTGATCCCCAAAAAATCTCCTGCTCGCCAGATCTACCCCGACCCGCACACCATGCCCGATATGGACATGGACGCCAATATGACCGATGCAGGCTTGGATATGGAGACGGAAAACTTTGAAACAGAAGCTTCAGAAACCCAAGCAGGTGAAGAAGCAACATTTTCTGAAGAAGAGGAAGAAGAGGATCCATTTTCTGACCGCAACCGTTGGAAGCGAGGGATTATGGAAGATCCCGATGCCGACAACTGGTAGCCTTGGCCTCTATTTTCATATCCCTTTTTGCCGAAAGATTTGTCCGTATTGCACCTTTTTCGCCGTTCTTGATGATGAGCCTTCTAGGCAAGCTTACTTGAAGGCAGTGCTACAAGAGGTAGAAAGCAAACGCTCTCTACTCAGAAATCATCAAATCGCTTCGATCTACTTTGGCGGAGGCACCCCTTCGATTTTTCCTGAAGCTTGCGCAAAGATTTTGGCCCATCTTGCAAGATACTCCTATACAAAAACGATCGAAATCACGCTAGAAATGAACCCTGAAGATGTGACAAGGCCTCTTCTTAGGGATTGCCTCTCCATGGGAATCAACCGGCTGAGTATTGGTTTACAAACAGGGAAAACAATCCAGTTAGAAATGCTTGGGAGAAAGGCGCTTTCTCAAGCGCAATGGGACCTTGCCCATCAGCACATTCCGAACATATCTTTGGACCTGCTCTACGACCTTCCTCATCAAACTGCGCGCGACGCTTTAGAAGATGTTGCGCTGCTCCGCGACTATCCAGCTCCCCATATTTCTTTGTACAATCTTTCGATTGAAACGGGCTCTTTTCTCGAAACAAAGAAACGGTGGCAACCTCAGCAAGAAGCAAGCAAGGAGATTCTTGAAACATATACCGAACAATTAGAAGCGCTCGGCTTTCAGCGCTACGAGCTCTTTGCCTTTGCAAAGCCGGGCTACGAGGCTCAGCACAACCAGAGGTACTGGAAAGCTCTCCCCTACCTAGGATTTGGCCCTTCCAGCCATAGTTATTACGAAAAAACAAGGTTTCACAATCACGCAGATCTTTTTCAATACTGCCAATCACTCGATAGAGGGGAGTCTCCCGTAGAGAAAAAAACGAAACTAGAAGAAAAAGACCTGCAAAAAGAGCTATTGATTCTTGGCTTGCGCCTTTCTTCAGGAGTCTTTTTGCCCGGGTTCATTAGAAAACAGGGGAAGCTCTCGAAAGAGTTGCAAGAAGGGATCTCCAAGCTCACAAAAAAACAATTTCTTGAAAAAGAGGGAGCTTGGATACGCCTTACAAAAAAGGGGCTATTCTTTTACGATAGCGTTGCAGAAGAGCTTATTTAACATCGATAATCCGCATCTGAAAGGTCAATGTTTTCCCGGCAAGAGGGTGATTGAAATCGATGACAGCCACCTCTCCAGCAATCGAGTCGACGCGGATTCGGTACTGATTCCCTTCATCATCTTGCACACCTAACACAGCGCCCTCATAACGCAAATCTTGCGGAATGGCTTCAGAATCGACCTCTTTAAACGCGCTAGGATCTACATCCCCATACGCCTCCCTAGGATCAAGGGTCACCGTTTTGCTCTCTCCCTTACTTAGATCGACGAGAACATCTTCTAAAGCAGGAAGGATTTGATGCATCCCTAAATGAAAAGAAAGAGGAGGCCCCCCAACATTGCTATCAATAACTTTTCCATTTTCTAGAAAAACAGAATATTCTAACTCTACGCGCTGTCCTTTTTCCATAGCCTTTTCTCCTCCTTTCCGCTGAAGCTAAACTCTTACCTTCTATTTCTTCGTCTTATCAAATTTTGCCTCGATTTGGCTAGAAAAAAGTGACCGCGGTAAAGAATAAAAATTGCGCGATCTTTCCCCCAAGAAATGAGGGATTTTTTCCAAGACGCAACTCTTTGAGAATAGGCGTACTCGTTGGCAGAGCCCAGCTCTTTTCCTACAAAAAGGAGCGTATCTCTTTGTAGAGTATCTAGTAAAAATAAAAAGAGCGCTTTAGCCCGGTAAGGCGTTTCTATGAAAATTTCTGCGCTCCCCTCCTCTTCTGACCGGCTTTCTAAGAGCAACAGCTTTTTTTTCTTTTCAGGGTCAGATTTTGGCAAATAGCCATAGAACGAAAAACGATTGGCAGAAAAGCCCGACAGCATGAGACCAAGGGTGATAGAAGAGGGGCCCCCAAGACCTTTTACAGGCAATTTAGCCTTATGACAAGCCTCTACAAGGGCAGATCCAGGATCTGCAACAGCAACAAGACCCGCATCAGAGATCAATCCAAGCACTTTTCCTTCCTGCATTTGCCGCAGAAAAAAGTCGATATCTTGTTGCGAGCTATGTCGATTAAACACATCGATCGGCAAAGTTTGTCCGAAATGGCGAAGATACTGCCGCGCTACCTTTTCACTTTCTGCGACAAGCATATCCAAAGAAGCGACTTTGTCTCGTAAATTCTGAGGAAGGTCGCCCCAACCCTCCTCATACAATATATTGGGTAGTAGTAGTAACATGAGCGTATAAAAGGATGGGATCGAATAGTCCGGTTTCTCTTAAGCGTTTTTCTGCAAAAAATGTCTCCAAAATACCCTGCCGAAAGTAGGCTTGCCCCAAGCTACTCGCCGCGGTAGCTCTCTTGGCAAACAGGGTAGGCCATACCTTGGGAAAAAGTGGTTTGGCTTCATAGGGGTCAGAAAAACCTGCCAAAAGGTACCCCATATGAAATTGCTTACGAACGGCGTGCAGAAAAAGGGGATGATCTGGTTTATCGATCAGTTGATACTGCTTTTCCCAAACAAACTTTTCCGCTTTTTCCCAAAGGGTTTTTGCGCATAGGGGAACAAGCATGGTTGCAACGTCCCCCTTCTCCACCATTTTTTTCTTTCCGATATAAGTACAAACCTTGTCAAGGTCAGAAAAAAGCTGCTCTAACTCAAGCCCGCTTCTCAGTAAAAGCTCTTGGAGAGCGCTTTGCTCAATCACCTTGCCCCTCTTCTTCGCTTGTTCTTGTAAATAGAGACAAAAGCGCTTTTCTCTAGTCCATTTTTTTTCAGGAAAAAAGGTGAGAAGGACCCCTTTTTCTTCAAAAAATCGGCCTAAATGATCTTCTTGAGAGGTGATGAGCAGCATCGAAGAGCCGCTGAGTAAAAGTTGTTTAAGAAGAGGCGCCTCTTTTTTACTCACTTTAGGGGTATCTAACCAAAACACCTCTGATGGGGAAAACAGGGTTTGCTGATTCCAAACCGTTTTTAACGCAGAAAGAGACGTGACTTTCGAAAAGGATTTTCCCACCTTTTTAAGAACGGCCTTAGCAAGGTACCTACCCTCTTCTGGATCACTACAAAAAATTGCGTAAACGGGCGCCAAATGATGAGGAGCAGCTTCAGTCAGATGACGAAAAAAAGGAGGAAGAGTGGAATAACGCATAGTATCATTTTTTCCACTCTAGTATATAGCCGGGGAGGCTGCAAGCAAGCCTTTTCTAGAAGATCTTGAGAAAAAGACTCCACCCTCATTTTTCCCCTTCCAATCGGCAAGGGCCACCTCGATGCCCACAGAAGACCCCTAGTCACTGATAAGAACGCCTGTTCTCTTCAATATGCATTTGCCAATACCATTGAAGAACAGGGAAATACCTCTAGCTATTGCTCCCCTTTTTCCTCTATAATGATGCTTTCGTGAATATACGCCTCCCAGCGTACGCTCTCTCTTAGGAAGCGAGCGCTTAGATGCTTTTCAGAAAACCCTACTTTTTCGTAGTAGCGCCCACTTGCAAAGGCATTCAGGCAGACTGAAAGGGAATTTTTGAAAAAAAAGCATCACGATTCACAGCCATCGAGCTTAAGTAAGAGACTCAAGCAGATCTAGATAAACAAGACAAATAACGTAAAGATTTTATGGACAAACCAGAACACATTCGCAACATTGCTATTATTGCTCACATCGATCACGGAAAGACTACCCTCCTAGATCAGCTCTTAAAACAAGCCAATATTTTTCGAGAAACAGAAGCGATTCCCGAAAGAGTCATGGATAGCTACGATCAAGAAAGAGAGCGGGGCATCACCATCTTTGCAAAACAAACCTCTGTGCGCTTTGGAGATTACAAAATCAACATCATCGATACGCCAGGGCACGCCGACTTTTCAGGAGAGGTCGAAAGGGTTCTTGGTATGGTCAACTCTGTTTTGCTCCTTGTAGATGCAAAAGAAGGGCCTATGCCGCAAACCCGCTTTGTTCTTTCCTGCGCCTTAAAAATGGGGCTAAATCCGATCGTGATCCTCAATAAAATCGATCGCCCTAACGCCGATCCAGATCGGGTTTTGGATGAAACGTTTGATCTTTTTGTCGAGCTAGGCGCTTCAGACAAACAGCTCGATTTTCGGTATATCTACGCTTCAGGGCTCTCTGGTTATGCGATCAAGTCCCCAAACGATACTCCTGTCAATCTAGAACCTCTATTTGAGCTCATTGTAGAGGCTTGTCCTAAGCCTCCTGGAAGCTTAAGTAAGCCTTTTTTGATGCAAACAGCCACCATCACCTACGACTCTTTTACCGGAAGAGGAGCTTCCGGGCGCATTTTGGAAGGGTCTGTCAAGATTGGCGATACCATTTTGAAAATAGATCGACAAGGGACGCAAACGCAGCATAGAATCACCAAAATCGAGGGGCATTTAGGATTGGAAAAGGTCCCGATCGAAGAGGCTGGCTGCGGGGATATTGTTGTTCTATCCGGCATTGAAAATAGTGATATAGGAGATACTCTTTGCGACCCAGAACACATCGTAGAACTCCCTCCTATCGCTATTAGTGAGCCCACTGTATCGATTGAAATCATGGTCAATAGTAGCCCGTTTGCAGGGAAAGAAGGGAAATACGTGACCATGAATAAAATCAAAGAACGTCTGATCAAAGAGAAAGAAGCAAACATCACCTTAAAAATCGAAGATATCGAAGGTAGAGATGACGCCGTGAAGGTTTGTGGCAAGGGGGAGCTCCACTTAGCAGTCCTTTTAGAAACCTTAAGAAGAGAAGGTTATGAGTGCGCTATTTCAAAGCCACAAGTGATTTTAAAAGAGATCGAAGGAAAAATCCATGAACCTTTCGAAAAAGTGCATGTAGAAGTGCCTGAAAATCTCTCTGGATCGATTATCGAAGATCTTTCCAGAAGAAAAGGAGAAATGCAATCGCTCACCACAAGCGAAACAGGCATCACCTCAATGATCTTCCTGATGCCCACAAGGGGGCTGATGGGATACCGCGCAGAGTTCATCACCAAAACCTCTGGCCTAGGGATCCTCACCTCAATATTTGATTCTTTTGCTCCTAAAAAAGACCTCTCTAGAACACGCCTTCGAGGGGTACTGGTGTCCAACTCTACAGGAAAAGCCAACGCTTACGCCTCGTTCAACTTACAGAACCGGGGAACTCTTTTTGCGAAACCAGGTGACGACGTCTATGAGGGGCAAGTAGTGGGTGAACATTCTAGAGACAATGACCTTGTTGTCAATATCATCAAGGGAAAGCAGCTCACAAACGTGCGCGCTTCGGGTACAGATGAAAACGTGATTCTCACTCCTCCAAAAATCTTCATTTTAGAAGATGCCATCGACTACATCGAAGAGGATGAACTCTTAGAAATCACTCCCAAAAATTTACGCATCAGAAAACGGCACTTGAAAGAGCATGAAAGAAAAAGGAAAAAAGCATAAACAATACACATTAACCCCTTTATTCTTAGAAAATTTCTTAAGGTGCTCTAACTTCTTTGGTTAGTAGGCTTGTCTATTCCTTGAAAAATGTAAAAAGCGCTCTTACATCCAGGTTTGTGGATAGGGCGCTAGAAGATTTTTCGGCTCTTACCCAATATTTAAGACTTATTATCCTACACTCTTCCTGATCCAGGAAAACGCGCAACGAATGCCCAACAGAAATTCCAACAATTTTCTCTAAAAAGAGACTTTCAGTTTTCAAGCTATATAAAAAAGTAAGGTTCTGCTTATAATTCGTATTTTTCTACAATAAAAAAAATGAATCCAATTGTATAGAGGAATATTGTGGCCCATCCTACTTTTAATCAACCTAAGAAATCAGGCGACTACTACCGAACGTTATACAACCAGAGCAAAAGAAAGTTACGAGATGAGCCAGGCAGCTCTGCTTCCTCAATGAGTTCCCAAGGCCCCTCAAAATATACCTATGCAAAACGCAGGGATTATTCTACAGACCCCATCGTACAAGCAACTAGGCATTTTACTGGACAACTCAATCAATCGACCCAAGTCTTAGAGCTTCTTATGAAAACATTGAAGAAGAATGTCGAAGAGATGAATAAAAAACTCAATAACATGGCTGATGCATTGGCTCAATTCAAAGTAATCGAAACATTGGATAAAAAAGAAAGGGAAAATCCAGTTAGAACAGTGTTTAAGAGTCTATATGGATTAGACTCACGAAAGAGCTCTGACAATGCTAATTCTGTAACAGAATCTGTAGGGCACATCGAAAATTCGATTACTGAATTACAAAAAACACTTTTGTATTTAGGCAATCTGATAGCAATCAACCAACCTGACACAGTATCTTTGCAACAAACAACTATCCATAGCTCTGCAATCCATGAAGGTAGTCATCCGCAATCCACAGGGCCATCCACCGCCCCTTTTCATGTGCCTCCTAGGCCATCTATCCTTCCTTGCGAAGGGCAGCCTACAGGCGATCACCCTCCAAATAATGCTACATGGCCCTTAAACTCTCCCTCTCAATCCTCATCAAGAGCATCATACACAAGGCCCTCCAATCACCCCTTACCCCCGTTTCATGCGCCCTCTAAGCCATCTACCCTCTCTTACACGGCGCAGCCTATAGGCGATCACCCTCCAAATAATGCTACATGGCCCTTAAACTCTTTACCTCCATCCTCATCAAGAGAATCATACACACAAAGGCCCTCCAATCACCCCTTTCATTTGCCTCCTGGGCCATCTATCCTTCCTTGCAAAGGGCAGCCTACAGGCGATCACCCTCATAATGCTACATGGCCCTTAAACTCTTTCCCTCAATCCTCATCAAGAGCGTCATACACACAAGAGCAGGCTAAGCCTCTTTTGCCCACCCATCGAAAAAAGAGAGAAAGAAGAGGTGAGACGCAAGTCGTTGAAAGCCGTAGAAAAAGTCATCGAATGGACGCTTTATTTAAGAAACCTTCTCTTATGTCTAGCATTCCCAGTGACCAGCCATTTGGTCATGAAGGCAATCCACAATCGGACTGCTTCACTTTAGGCTCAAATGTTTTTAACTCTACCGAAAAGGTGTCGACAGAATACGGAGCTCCATTTCCTCAAAATCCTGCTAACAAAAAGCCATTATCTGCAAGGAACATTACACAAAAGCACACACCAGGAGACAGTAATATTACACCAGCTGGTATAGGAGAAGACCCTTCATTAGATACTTGGACAAAACAGCTGTTGCAACAACAACCTCTTGAAAAATAGATCATTAGGACCTATCCCTGATTTTTTGATATCAATCCGTGTTTGATTTTGCTTAAGAATTGTTTAAGATTTGCTATTTTCAGAAGAGCGATTTCATCGGTTTTTGGGAGGATTTTAAGTGAAGCAGTATCGCAATAACGACAAATCACTAGGAGAAAGCATGCTTGTTACTGGTAAGAAAATGATCTAGAAGCGCTGTAAGCTATTTTATGTACAAAGCACGCTCGAACTTCCTCCAGAATGCCCCCCTTTCGAGTTTTTCCCTTACAAAACCTCTTATCAGCGCTTTAGTGGCCCGAAAAAGACCTTTGGCAGCTTTGTTGATGTGCGAGAAGAAATGGATTTCAAAAGGATAGTGATCGAAGACAGTTAGCAAGAGGAACAAAGCTTCATTTTACCAAAGCGGCGCATGGAACCCTGATTGATTTTGAAATCACCGGGATTGGAGCCCACAGGGGAAAAATCGCCAATATCCTTATCAAAAAAATAAACAATGCGAAACAATTGATTGTTGACAAGGGATACGATTCAGAGTCGCTTTGCAATTGGGGAAAAAAATTGGAATAACTACGGTGATTCCTAAAAAATCCAACACAAACAAAACCCATCTAGAATTTGACTCTTTAGTACAAAAAAATGCATATTTATTTGACCACTCATCAAGCGGGAAGAAACCGAAAAAACATCTACTTAATAGTACAACAAGTAGAAAATAGACCCTGAAAAAATTTTACTCTTTTAAAATCCAAAAAGTTCTTAGTTAAATTTATAGAGAAATATTATGTCCAAGCCCGTTCACAGTAAAAATTTTACGCTACCGAGAGACCCCGCCACTTCATTGATCCCACAGCCCAAAAGAGCGTTACATATTCAGAGCAGCTTAATAGGCTCACCGAACGCATTTTCTTCTTCAACACTTTCTACAAGCGTTTCAAGTGCTACCAATGCATCATCAAACTCTCATAAAACGCCCTTACCCTCTTCTATCCAAAATAGCTGTCAGTTAGGAACTACGGGCGATCCGCGCAGGCAACAATTCATTAGCAACAAGGAAACGAACGTACCAGAAAATTTGATCACTAATATAAAAGCGAACAAATTTTTCATCAACCAATGCAAGCAATCGATTCAACGTCTAGAGCTTAATATCAAACGATTGAAGAAGAAAATGCAACAGATGAGGAAGCTATTCTGGGATCTGACTTACGCATTTTACAACGAAGGTCGACACGAAGAGTTAGGAGAAAAGAGCGACAATAA
>JBCAXK010000052.1:0-10084 GCA_038534095.1 Chlamydiota bacterium
CGTCGCATAACTACCTCTAAAAAAATTACAAAGGTAGCGTTTATACAACATTAAAGGGATTTTAAACAGGTTCTAAGAAGTTTGTGGAAATTAGACGTCTCTTGGAATGGTCTTCGCTTTATTCCTCCAGAAATAGGAGCGTTAACTCGTTTGCGGGTACTAAATGCGTCCAATAATAAGATTGATTTCCTTTCTCGAGAAATTGGAAGAGTAGCCTATAGAAAAAAGTCTATGCTTCCGAAGGGGACTCATTTAGAAACCATTCTAGAAGAAGATCGTCAACAGTTCCCAGGGTGTCTTGCTTTACAAGAGTTGCTTTTACAAAATAATCAATTAACATCTATTCCTCAAGAAATCGGTAAGTTAGGAAATCTATTGACTCTAGATGTCTCGGGGAACAAGCTTCGAGTTATCTCTAAATTCATAGGGAGTCTAGGGAATTTGGAGCGTCTATTGTTAAATGGAAACCCGATCAGATTTATTACGGGAAGAATAGCAACGCTCAATAATCTAAGAGACTTTCAAGTAGAAAACAATCAATTGCGAACAGTTCAGAAAGAATTGGGAGATCTTCTAGAGAGCAAGGAGGGAAAACGACTTGGTGATGGGAAGCCACTTGTTCCCAGACTTGAGGTAGAAAAACTTCCCGAAAGGAAGAAACAACCTGTAAAAAAATATGAATCATTTGATGCAAAGCGTACAAAAGCAATCTACGTTTTGCCAAAAGTACGATTAACCGGGAATGCATTAACAAAACAATCAGCCGTATCCACTAAAAGCCAGATGAAAAGTGCGCGCGATAAAACATTTAAACAAAGAAAAGGTCGGCCAGAAAGCCTTTCGTAAAATTTTATCCTAACGGTCAACGATCTTTGACTATGCAACATACAGTTTTATCGAAATTCACTAGCAAAAAATTGCGCTGGATTGCTCATGCCTCCTTGTGAGTATTGTTGTTATGTAAGAGGGGAAAAGGCCCTAACTAGTGCGCTTATGAAGCTACATAAAAAGCTGAAGAGGAGAGGCTCTTTGTATATTCTACTACTGTAGAAGCAAAGGTTCTTTTCTTGAATGAGCATCTTGAGTTTTTCTTACCACATTCTACGTTTGTAATCTGGCTCTTACACATCCAGTCTACTCGTTGTTGCTGATCGGACTTGACGCTTTTGGCGCAGGATTTGAGTGATCTGTCTTTTCGACGAGGATGCAATCCTTCTTCCTACAAATCGATGAGTAAGGACAATTCATCGAAGGATCTTTTCACAATAAAGTGTAGAATAAAAAGATCATAACTAGAGGGAAGGTGGTAGATGCTGGGCGCGTTTTGGGAGACATTGCATCAGATTCAGATGGTTCAGTCAAAAGATGGTCATTATTTAGGAACGGTTTCTTTGGAGGTTTTTCCAGGGAAAAAGATCTTTGAAGAGCGGGGGCTAGGGCCTGTTGGACCGTTCCATAATACACTGCTTTTTGAAAAAAAAGGAGATAGGTTGCTACTTGCAAAAAAACGACCGATCTATGCGGATTGGACCGAGCTGTTGGTGCTTGTTTCTTCCGATGAGGGATATCTTGAGACAATCTCTCCCTACGTATGCGGACAAGATCACTATTTTGCTAGAATCGTTTTAGAAAACCGGGGATTTTCTATCCATTGGAAGATCAAAGGGCCTAAAAAAGGAGAGGAGATTGTCTACCACTACTTTTGAGGCAGCTTATCGGTTCATGAGAGATGGTATATCTGTTTTTTTTGATCTAAGAGTCAATCGAGGAGAACTTAGAAATGCGGTGTCTTCATGGAATTTACGGCGCAGGTTTCTACGCCCTGTTTACAGGATTTGTAGCGCAGCTGGTATGAGGGTTCCTAAAGCATCATGATTCTTACGCACTTTTTCCACCGCTTTTTTCGCGGCTTGTTGGGCGTAACCCAGATGCACAAGAGCAGCAATTGCATCAAAACTGATGGTGTCCACCGATTCTAAAGAGGCCTCTTGACGAAGCGTATTGAGTATGTCCAATTTATCGCGCATTTCGACAACAATTCTGCTGGCTGTTTTTTTCCCAATGCCTGGGACCTTTGCTAATACTTCTGGTTTTTCGTCTTGCACCGCTGTTTGAAAAAGGGGTAAATCCAAATGACCGACTAAAGCTAGCGCCGTTTTGGGGCCAATTCCCGATACTCCTCTAAGAAGCAGAAATAAGGAGCGCTCTTGCTTGGTGAAAAATCCGTATAGAAGGTGAGCGTCCTCCCGGACGATGAGCGTAGTATATACAAGAAGGTCTTCTCCCTCAGTAGGAAGGCGCGCGAAGGTGCTTGAGGAAATGAAGATGAGGTATCCTAAGCCCCCTACATCAAGTACGCAGTAGCTGGGAACCTTTTCTTTGAGAGTGCCTTTTACGTAATCATACATCTTGCTGCAAATGTTACAGAATTTGCGTGGCAATACGCAAGAGAAAGCGCATCAGAAGCATCTTCTGGCTCGGGGATTTTTTCTAAGGAGAGAAGATTTTGCAAGGTTTTTTGTAGTTGCTCTTTTGATGCTAGTCCGTAACCGGTCACCGCTTTTTTCGCTTTTGTTGCCGAGTACTCTGCCGTCGGAACTTTTGCCTGTTCAGCTGCAATCAAAAGAGCCGTTTTTGCGCCGTACAACTTTGTCGTGGAGACAAAGTTTTGATCTAAGTACTGCTTTTCTACAGCGATTTCGTCGGGTTGATGCTGAGTAATAAGCTCCGTAAAAGCGTTGAAGAGGAGGTAGTACCGGTAAGAAAGAGGTTTTTTCGTGGGGAGCTTGATGCACCCATAATCCACCGCTTCAATCGTAGATGAAAGGCGAAGTACGCCAAATCCAGTGACTCTGGTACCAGGATCAATGCCTAAAATGATGGTAGGATTCTTCCGTTTCATGTTTTTATACTAAGTGATGATTCCAAAAAAGCCTAGATCATACGAAAGGCACTTGAAGATTTAGCGAGGATGAGCAATGTAAAAGTCTTGTACAAAGAGAGGAGGGAGCCTCTTTTTCTTTAGATGAAGTACCATCTTTACAAGGCTTTTTTAGGAAAATCATCAAAGCCGTTTTTTCGTCTGGGGTTTTTCCTTTTTTTGTGTAAAGATTGTTGTATGGATGAACCGAAAAACATCATCATTCGGATGCCGAATTGGATCGGAGACTTTGTTCTTGCGCTCGCTGCTTTACAGTCGATCCGTCAGCGATTTTCTGGAGCTTCGATCACTGTTATGTGTCAGTCTCCTTTGCAAGAACTTCTGAAAGAAGATCCAAGAGTGGATGAAATTCTTGTCTTTAGCAAAGAGTCACTAAAGTTTTCCCGAAGAGAAGCTCGAAAAAATATTGTAGAGATGCTTAGGCGGGGCAATTACGATTTAGGCATTCTTTTGACCAATTCATTTTCCTCTGCTTGGTATTTTTGGCAAGCAGGCATACAAGAAAGGGTTGGTTACCGGGATCATTTCCGTTCACTACTTTTAACGAAAGGAAAATCGAAAAAGAAACACGATCATCAGGCTACTGCGTATCTTCGTCTTTTGGAGGACTATGGAGCTCCCATGAAGGGCTTACATCCGAAGATTTATCTCAAGCCCTCTGAAGAGCAAGAGGCGCGTGATCTCTTGAAAGAGCAAGGATATCTTGATGGGCAGTATTTGATTGGAATCAATGCCTTTGCTGCTTACGGACAAGCGAAGTGTTGGCCTAAAAAAAAGTTCCGCAAATGCGCAGAAAAGCTATTAAAAAATAAGGACATCTTTTTGGTCTTTGTTGGCGATAAACAGGCGCAAGAAGAGGCAGAAGAGATCACACAAGGTTTGGGGAGTCGAGCGCTCAATTGGGCAGGGAAGACCTCTCTTAGGCAGCTTTGTTCACTCATCAGCCTTTGCGATCTATTTCTCACAAACGATAGCGGCCCTATGCATATTGCAGCTGCCTTAGAGCGGGAGTTGATTGCGATTTTTGGCTCTACAAGTTCTAAAAAAACGGGTCCCTTTGGGAAAGGAGAGGTGATCGAAAAATCGGTGCCTTGCTCTCCTTGTTATCGTAGAGTTTGCCCGATCGATTTTCGGTGTATGGAAGCGATTTCTGTCCAGGAAGTCTATTCGATGATTGAAGAGAAAAGGGAGCGCTATGTGGAAAACATGGGCCAGAAGACTTCTCCCTAACCCATTCGACATCCTTTTGTCGAAAGCAAACAGGCGGAAGCAGACCTCTTTTTTGCTCGGATGGAACCGTGGTATGGGGGATGTTCCTCTAGGGATTTGCCCTCTGGTCGCAACAATCAAGAGGCGTATACCCGAAGCAAAAATTACCTTTCTTATCAGGAAGGATCTTGGCCCCGCTTTTACTTTGTTTCCTGAGGTTTCGTATCTTGTAGATCCCACGTTTATAAGGGGGCAGCCGTACGATATCACGCGATCTCATCAGATCGATCAAAAAAAGTATGAGGTGTTCATCAACTGGCCAGATCCTACCTACTGGTGTCAATCGATGGTCGGTTCTTTTGTTCCTAAACTCACGTGGCCAGCTTCTTGGGACGCTTTGCACAAGCGTTTTGACTTAGATCCTAAGGAAGAGTACATTGGCTTGCAACCAAGCGTCTCATCCCCTCATGGAAAGTGGCGGTCTTGGGGCTTAGAAAAGTATGCAAAACTCATCACCCTTTTAGAAAAAAAGCATGGGAAAAAAGTGCTCCTATTTGGTTCTCAAGATGAGCGTTCTTCCGATATTGGGGGGATCGATCTACGGGGAAAAACGAGCATAGAGGAGCTATTTTCATTGATTTACCACCGCTGCTCTCATCTTATCCTTCCCGACTCGGGCATTTTATCGATCTTGTATTACATCGATCGGCCGAGCCCTTTGCGTATTGTGTCTCTTTGGGCGCGCCCTTTACAAGGAGTTTTAAAACAAAATGTCCCTTCGCCCAATCCCTATCTAGAGCATATCCCCTTGATCGGTGATTACAAAAATCTTGACCAGATTTCCGTTGGCGCCACTCTAAAAGCGATTCTTGGAGAAACGCATGCGCCCTTATAGCGAGGTATTTTTCCCGCAGCCTCATTGGGAGAGCATGGGGACGAAGCGGATGCAAGAGGGAAAAGTCGTTAGCGTGATCTTAGCTGGAGGATCAGCCTCCCGTTTAGGGATTGATTACCCAAAAGCTCTGTTTTCTTTTGAGGGTAACCGTTCTTTGTTAGAAATTTTATGCGGTAAAGTAGCAAAACAAGATATCTCCCTACCTCTTTACGTTCTTTGTTCAAAAAAAGGCGAGAAAGAGCTTGTTGACTACGCAAAAGCCAGAGGGGATTTTGGCCTAACTAGTCTCGCGTTTTTTTCACAAAAAGAGATCTTGCACCCTTCTGGAGAAAGGAGTTCTGGAGGCAATGGAGCCCTTTATGCTACTTTAGCAGACAGAAATATACTCTCTTTATGGAAAGAGCAGGGGGTTGAAGAGGTGATGGTGATCCCCATTGACAACCCTCTAGCTGCCCCTTTTGATCCTACGCTGATTGGGATGAGAAGAGAGCAAGGATTGGATGTTTCTTTGATTGGAATCGAAAACCGGGGTGAGGAGAGTACCATGGGCGCTTTAGCGCAAACAAACGAAGGACTTCGCATTCTCGAATACTATGAAAACCTTGGATCGTTTCATCCTAAATATTGCAATGCGAATCAGTTTTGCTTTTCTCTCCCGTTTCTGGAAAAAGCATCGAAACTCTCTTTGCCCTTACATGAGGTAAAACGATCGGGTAAGATCAAAACAGAAGAGCTCTTATTTGACGCATTTGTTGTCTCGAAAAAAACGGGCGTTCTCATTTATGACAAGCACCTATGCTACGCCCCGCTAAAAGAGCGAACAGGCGACCGGGGGATTTTGTCTGTAGAAACAGCATTAAAAAATCAGGGAATACTTTAAGGAAAGGTCATGAAAATTGGGTATTTGGGAGCAGGCACCTGGGGCTTTGCTCTTGTCTATCTTTTGCATCAAAATCATCATGAAATTGTTGTGTGGACTCGGAAAGAGGATTTTGCGCAAGTGTTAGAGAAAACAAGGGAGCACCCGAAGCTAAATGGGGTCTTTTTGGCAAAAAATGTCCGTTTTACGACCGACATTCGGGAAGCTGTAGAGGGAGCCGATGTGGTGATCGAAAGCGTCACGTCGAGAGGAATTCGCCCTGTTTGCCAGGAGATTGCGCCTCTTCTTCCAGAAAAAACGCCGTTTATTCTGACTTCGAAAGGGATTGAACAAGATACGGTTCTTTTACTCCCTGAAGTGGCAGCAGAGGTGCTCGGAGAGAAAAAACGGCCACTGATCGGCTGTTTGAGTGGTCCTAGTCATGCCGAAGAGGTGGTGAAAAACCTCCCCACTTCTGTGGTCGCTTCGAGTTACTCCCCAAACCTCAATCCACTGATTGTCTCTCTTTTCACAACCTCCACCTTCCGGGTTTATCCCACAAACGATCTCCGCGGGATCTGCTTTGGAGGCGCGATGAAAAATATCATGGCCATTGCTTGTGGCATTTCTGATGGGCTCGGTTTTGGCGCAAATACGAAAGCTGCTCTTATGACAAGAGGCCTGCATGAAATGCGTAAACTTGCGGAGAAACAGGGTTGCAAAACCGAGACGCTCAATGGTCTTTCTGGTATGGGAGATCTTTGCGTTTCTTGCCTCTCCACTTTAAGCCGCAACTACCAATTTGGCGCTTTTTTAGCCAAAGGCTACTCTTTACAAAAAGCGAAAGAGGCGGTAGGTATGGTCGTAGAAGGGGCCGATACGTGCCGTTCAGCTCTTTCCCTCGCAAAAAAATGTGGGGTTCCAGTCCCGATTACCGAAGCTGCTTGCCGCGTGATTTATGAGGGATTAGCTCCTCAAGAAGCGGTGAAACAGCTTCTAACAAGAACGGTGAAAGAAGAGCATCTTTAGATGGATACGTCCCCAAAGGTCTATACAAGGGAAGGGGTCGAAGCGTTAGAAAAAAGCGCTAACGACTCAGAAAAGGAGCTGATGCAAAAAGCTGGGGCTCTTATTGCAAAAGCGATCTCTAGAAAAAATGCCCAGAACCTGCCCTTGCTATTTTTGATAGGACCAGGAAAAAATGGGCAAGATGGCTTAGAAGCGGCTCTGTTGCTCAAGGAGCAAGGCCATGACCCTACCCTATTTGTGCATGAAAAGACCCTTTCTTGGAGCAAAAAGGGGAAGCGCTATCAGAAGATCGAGTCTTTTTACCCCCTCTCTTTTGCGATAGAAGCGATGCGCTCTTCCTCCTATTTCATCGTCGACGCTCTTTTAGGTATGGGGTGCACAAGACCTTGTAGCGATCTTTTGCTTGAGATCGTACAAAGTGTCAACGCTTCTGGCAATCCCGTGCTATCTGTAGATCTTCCAAGCGGCTTAAACAGCGATACGGGGGAAGTCCTTTCTGATGCGATCCAAGCGACTTGGACGATATGTCTAGGAGCTTACAAAGTGGGGCTCTTTTTCCAAAAAGGGATAGAAAAACGGGGTCTGTTAGAGCTTGGCGAAATCGATCTTCCCCTCGAAAAAGGAACGCCTATCTACCGTCTTGTAGAAAAAGATTTTGTAAAAACTTTTCTTCCAAATATCCCAAAAACTCGGAATAAGTATGACGCGGGTCTTGTTCTCGGATTTGCAGGATCGGGCGCGATGATGGGAGCAGCTGCTCTTGCTAGTAAAGCTGCGCTCCGGTCGGGGGCGGGGCTTGTTAGGCTGTACCACGGCACATCCCACTTAGCCCCCTTTCCCCCAGAAGTGATGGCAGAGCCTTGGAAAAATGGCTTGTGGGAGTCTTGTTTATCCCGCGCAAAGTCGGTATTTATCGGTCCTGGGATAGGAAGGGGAGAAGAGGCGCAAGATCTTTTGGGCAAGGTGCTTGCCTCTTGGCAAGGCCCGCTCGTCCTCGACGCTGACGCGCTGTTTCTTCTGAAAGATTCTTGGGAAAAGGTGCCTCGAGACTCGATACTCACGCCCCACGAAGGAGAAGCAAAGCGGTTTTTTCATCAAAAAGAACAAGTATCTACTTTTCGTTTTCACGAAACAATTGGCGCCTTTGCTGCTCAAAGAGCGGCGTATGTTCTTCTGAAAGGGGCCCCCACGGTTTTGTTCTCTCCAAAGGGAACGCCTCATCTCATCGATCGGGGATCTCCAGGATCGGCTACAGCTGGCTCAGGCGACGTGCTCACTGGAGTGGTTGCCGCCCTTTTAGCGCAAGGCGCCTCTCAGAAAGCCTGTGAGTTTTCTTATGCCCAGAAGGCGGCTCTTTTTGGCGCTTTTTTACACGCTATTGCAGGAGAGCTGGCTGCTAAGGAGAAAACAGTTTATGGGGTACTTGCTTCTGACATTGTAGAAAAGATTCCCAAAGCCTATCAAAGCCTACTTTCTTAAATTTGGCGCCTAAGATAGGGGCTAACATCGATTGATGGAGGCTTCTTGGAAAAAATCTCTGGTCGGTATGACCGCCTCAAGAGGTCTTGTAATTTTGGAGAATAAGAGTGCCTAGTATTTCATGCATTTTCCCTGAAATCTTTTCGGTGAAGGCTCTGCTTAGTAGAGGAAAAAATGGGTATCTACGCCCATCATCACGCAAAACCTCAGGAAGGAGATCCGCCAACCCCCTTTCTAGAAAGAGCTTTTGATTCCTGGTAGAATTTTTGTTGGTTCATAGTTTAACGAGAGAACGGCTAAGTGATCTCTTCTATAGATAACCCTAATTGTCTCTTGCTGAAAACGTGGGGATTGATTGTTTTTTGAACGCTTTCATCCAATTGGTGAAGCGTAGAATCCCCTCTTCGAAAGATACTTTTGGACAATAGCCTAGCTCACTTTGCGCTTTTGCAATATTTGCGTAGGTTTTCTGCGTTTCTCCTTTTGCATGGGCCTGGAATTGGATCATCGCTTTTTTATTCAGCGACTTTTCTAGCAACAAGACAAGATATTCTACCGAAACAGGCCGGCTACTGCCCAAGTTATAGAGGGAGAAACTCCCCTCATCCCGTTTTGTAAGAGCAGAGTCTTGATCAAGAGCTTGCAAGGTTCCCATGACGATATCGTCGATGTAGGTAAAATCCCGTTCCATCTTACCCATAGCATGTAAAGTGATCGGTTTTTCTTCCAAAATACTCTGCGCAAAATGGAAGTAGGCCATATCGGGTCTTCCCCAAGGTCCATAGACAGTGAAGTATCGCAGGCCACATAAGGAGAGTTTGTAGAGGTGGTGGTAACTAGCTGCCAGCACTTCTGCGCACCTTTTCGTGGCTGCGTACAAATTGGCCGGATTTTCTACGGGGTGTTCCTCAGAAAAAGGGAAAGTGTTATTATGCCCATATACAGAAGAGGACGACGCGTAAACAAGACGAATATCGGGCCGCTCTTTGATCGCTTCTAATATCGCAACGAATCCTCGTAAATTTGCATGCACATAAGGATCGGGATTATTGAAGGACTCTCTTACACCTGCCTGCGCTGCCAAATGCAACACATGGGTGATTTTGTATTTCTCGATGTATTTCTTTACAATCTGCGTATCGCAAATGTCGGCAGGAAAAATCGGAATATCTAGATCTTCTAAGAGTTTTTGCCTCTCTTTTTTGAGTAAAAAAGAAGCGCCCTTCGAAAAGGAGTCGATGCCAACCACGAAATCGCCACGTCGCTTCATCATAGCAGCGCTATGATATCCAATAAAACCTGCGCATCCTGTAACGAGAATAGACTTCATAAGTAGACATTAACATAAAAGAAAGATAACGGCAAAAAGTAGGATCAAGTAGGGTGCGATTAAAAGTGCGGGGAATTTATTCTATGAGTTTTTCCAGTATTCGTCCCAAAGGTGGTTTGCTCTACAAGTTCTAAGATGAATCATATTCTTAGCATTTTCTAAGGTCCACCAAGCCCCAGGTAGCTTGAGCCTATTCTGTAGAACATGGCGGTGTGCGCTTTCAATTTCACCGGAGCCTATCGGGAGACTCTTTTCTTCAGCTCCTTTGTAATCTAAATAATTCAGCCGATTCTTGAGGTAACGGTAACACGCTCTAACTGGAGCATCGGCATCCGTTTTCTC
>JBCAXK010000053.1:0-9387 GCA_038534095.1 Chlamydiota bacterium
CTTGATGAGATAAAGAGCGTGTTGTAATGAAGGATCTTCACAAGAAAGGTAGCTTACAAAAAAGAAAAAGATGCAGATAAAAAAACGCATGTATTCCTCGAGTCTTTTCCTCATTTTTTGAGGAGTTTATGAAAAAAGCAAGGGGAATTTATTCCCCTTGCGTATTCTTGTCTTTATCAAAAACACCTTTCTTCTCTCTCTTTCAAGCAAATCATGTGTAAAACTGACGTAGGATAACAACCGATTTTTCTTCAATAGCTCTATATCAATCAGCAGGGTAGTTGGCAATAACATAGGCATCTATATTGGAGTGGTTTTGGGCGCAACCTCGCTACATCCAGCTTTCCTCATAAGCATCTTACAAGTTGTTCTGAGAACAAGATGCCTTTTATTAAAAGGGGAGGGATGTGAATGTACATGACTAGGAATAGATGATCGTTCACACTTTTCTAGTTTGCTCTCTAAATAAGCTCTTGCGAAATGCTTAAGTTCAAAGGTTGTATCAAGACCAGATTTTCTCTATCAAAAATTTATCAGAAAAAAAGTTAGAATTTAAAATGGAGTTTCCGTAAAATTTCGCTATCGTTTTTAATCATTATTTTTGAATCGTACATTCAAAAAACATATTTGGAGGTTTTAATATGACAATCCCCGCACAAAGTAGAGTTATCGCGGAAGGTAGACCGGAACGCGGAAGAGAAGTGGAAGCACAAGATGCTGGTTCAGATTCAGGGTCTGTGCAAGGGTCTGCGCAAGGGTCTCCACGAGGATCAGGTGCAGGAGAATCCTCAATGCAGCCTGCTGATGCTAAGAAAGAAATGAACACTGGTAAAGTACGTAAAAAGAAAGGAGAAAACACTGGTAAAGCAGAGAACAAAGCTAAAAAAGAAGCAACAAAGACAGATAAAACAGGGGACACAGATAAAACCGGCACAAAAGATAAGAAAAAGTTGGGTTGCTGTGGCAGATTTTTCTCTTTTCTGTATTGGCTTCTTTGCTGCTGCGGAATGTGCTTAAACTCTGAAAAAGGCAAGGGTAATAATCCAAAGAAAACAAAACCAGAGACAACAGCTGGTTAGTAGCAACTTTTTCAAAAAAAGGCTAGAAATTTACTCTAGCCTTTTTTAATAACTGGTTTTTCAGAAATTTGTTGTTGATTTATCCGTTATTCCTAATAAAAATTTTTATAAAAAATCTTTATCCCAAATTTTCCTCATTCCATGTTTTATTTTCGAAATCATGATTTAAAACAAAAATCCTGATTATCTATTAACAATCCTTTTTCATGTAATGAGATTTTTCTGAAGATTCATTTGTTTTATCTAAAATAAGCCTACAAATCATCTACTTGATTACTTAGTCCTTTTATTTATCTTTTAGCTTTGGTAACCCCAGAATTTGTTCAATAGTAGGTGTTTTGATGCATATTGCAGGTGTTACTCTGAAAAAGTAGTGGACATATGTTAAAGGATGGACATGAGGGGGCTTTTGTAACGAATAGATATCAGCAGGGAACTCATAAGAAGAGCGTTGATGATGTAAGGAAGAGAAAGTAGGGAATGCCTTTCATAGGCCTTTTACCAAGGGTAAAGTTGAGGGCGTTCCCAGTTTCATTAGACACGTTCTCTTTAATGGCGCAAAAATTGAGGGAAATCCTCTTTCTTGCGGAAAGATCCTAAGATTTTTTCACTACTTTTTTGGGGGCAGAAATTTTTTGTGGAGTAGCGTGGTAGTCTACCCATATAGGGGAGCTCCAGCCTATGTGTCCATCTTTTTGGAATGTTCGCAAATAGTAGTAGACAAAAGGAAACGGATCTCCCCCAATAGAAGATTCTTGAAGGTTTTGCGTATCGTCATAAGCAAAGTCAAACGTATCTCCCTCTGGAGAAAATGTGTGTAGCACTTGGCTATTTCTCACAATTTCCACCTTCTCAAGTTCCGATGTGCCGATCACATAACCGCTGATGTGTCTATTTAGAGCAAGTCCTGGTTTCTGACTATTGGATAGTTCTGAGCCCATCTGCTCCCCTCCAATATAAAACCCTAAAATCATCCGCGCGCCTGTTGTTGCGTAACAACGTCTTTTTTGTAGGGCATCAAATAGAGAAGACCTAGAGTGATCTTTGGATAAGACAGCCGTTAGTCCTGAAGAATACTGCTGTTGACCAGTATCGAAGAGCCCCTCATAAATGCCTCGATCATCGAACCCTCCTGCGACAAAACCAAACCGGCAGTTGCGCTCTAAAGCTTTTCGCACCGATCCTTCCGACGTCTCCCCAATGCCTTCGTTATTGTGACTTTTTATCGGGCGAGGATTGCCCTCTTTCTCCATACATTCAGAAGATCCCCAAGCATTGTAGATTTCCACAACACGTTCAAATTGTGGATCAAAATTCGTAAAGTCGTAGGGCTTTTTGCCATTCATGGTAAATGAGGGGATTGCAAGAAGATCTTTTGCTTGATGTGTTTTGTAGATTTTTTTCAAAGAATTGGTTTTTGTATCTTTTTTTCGCAAAAGAGGTTTGCTGTCTTTTGTATAAAGAAATTGTCGAATCCCTTCTTGGGTCGCTTCTCCGGTCCATTGAAACCCTAAAAATGTGGAAAAACGGTCTTCTTCATTAAACTCGGTGACTTGATTGCTGATGAGCTTCCAAATATCGGAAGAGGTTTCTTGCTCGGCATCAAAGGCAGAAACGCCGTAAAAATGGTAGGCCTTTTCATCCCGAAAATAGCGGAGGCAAGATTCGATATGTTCGGTTGCATCAAAACGTTCCGATTCGCCGTGAAACACTCCCCAAAAGAGGTTCAAAGGATAATCTTGGTAACACTTGATTGGAGGGGAGAAAAATACCTGATTGGTGAGGAGATTTTTTAGGCGCAGTTTGTAAACGCCTGGTTCATTGAAATACAGATTGGGAAGGGTTAAGAAGCCTGTTTCAGGAACAAAGAGCTTCCAATTCAGATTTTCTCGTAAATGGCGGTAACTAAGATCAATCAAGGTACCTTCTGGAGCATTTGAGGTAAGATTGCCAAATTCATCTTCAAAACGGACAATCACGTCAAACCGCTTATTCCTTGTTACAATGGAGGGAGCGATGACTCGTAAAGATTGCAAATGGCCTCCCCGAATATCCATTTGAAAAAGTTCTCGGTCTTTGTACTCACCTTTTCCTTTTGGATCGATGTATAGGTGAAAGGATTTTCTTCTTTGTACGATTTTTTGTGCGCGGCTTAAGGAATGCTTTTCTGGATTTAGCTGACCAATCGAGATGGTGAAACTTTCTCCCGCTTTTACCTCACGAGGAAGGGTGGTTTCAAATTGAGCAAACTGATCATCTTCTGTCCTTGTGAAAGGAAGAGGGGAGCTATTTTGTAGATCGAGCCAAATCACGCTCGTTTTTTTTGATAAGTCGGTTTCAGGAATCTCCCAATCAATGGGGCGGCCTTTACTCAAAAGATCAAACTTTAATCGAGCTCCTTGTGGGAGGGTTTGAGAAGGTGTATACACAAATTTCCATGTTCCCGTTTTTCCTGCTTGCGTGTGGGTCGGTTGCGTAAAACAAATCGATCTTCTCATGATAAACTCTCCTAATGCTGAGAATGATTATACTGCAATGTTCTTTCTTACGCAAACTCTCAAGGTCGCTAAAATGATGAGCATTGCGCTAAAAATGGAGAGTCAACGCGCATCTTTTCCTAAAAAAACTCTGTTGCGTGAGAAAGAATATCAGGAAAAAGAGGATTAGGTGGGTTTTTTCGGAATGGGGGTGATGCGCACTTTTTCGACAGCGCGCTGCGACGATTTTAACACTTCGATTTTGAAAGTGTCTTGGTGTAGGGACCAACCCTTGAGGGGAATGGTCCCGGCTTTGTAGAAAATATATCCTCCCACCGTTTCATACTTACTGCTTTGGGGTAGGGAAATTCCTGTTTTTACCGCTACATCGATGGTGCTCATTTTTGCGTCCATCACCCAAGAACCATTCGGCAATTTCCAAAAGAGGTCTTTCTCGGGGGCATCGTATTCATCTTCAATCTCTCCGACTAACTCTTCTAAAATATCTTCAATGGTCACAATTCCCTCTGTTCCCCCATATTCATCAACGATGACGGCAAAGTGGAGCTGTTTGGCGCAAAATTCTTGTAAAAGATCAGAGATTTTTTTGTTTTCTGGCGCGTAGATGATCGGTTTGATCAGAGATTTGACGGGCGCTTCTACCGTTTTGTTTTTGATGTATAAATGAAATAGGTCTTTATAAAGAAGGACACCTGTAATCTCGTCTAAGGTATTTTTATACGCAGGTATTCTGCTGTACCCCTCTTCCAAAAAGAGCTCCGCTGCTTTTTGTAGAGACGTTGCTTCATCAATCGCAGTGATCCCAATCCTGGGGATCATGATTTCTTTTGCAATTCTTTGTTTGAAGGTTACAAACTTGATGATCCATTTCTGATCGTTTGGATCAAAATCGAAATTGCATGTTGCTAACACTTCCCGAAGAAACTCTTCTCTTTGTGGCGTTTGTTTTGGGAATGTTTTCCGTTTGTAGATCCATTCACCAATGAAAAAAAATGGGATGAAAAAAGGGCTTAGCAGTAAGCCTAAAAACATAGCGATCGGAAGGAAATATTTTGCAGCGGTTTTTGGGGAGATCGCTGCGCTTAAAAGAGCTAGGGTATCGGCTAAAAATGTAGCAAAAAGCACAATCAGGAAAGAGGCGATCATAGGAAGAAGGGGGGATTGGGCTTGTTCTAAAGCAAGCCGCATGTACCCAAAAAAACAAAGCGCTAGCGCCGTGTATACAATTTTTTGTAGAACGCGAAGGACCCGGAAAAAAACTTCGGAATTATTGTCTAATAACACAGAACGGAGAGTCCAACGTAAAAAAGCGCTTTTTGCCCGAAGGAGGGTGAGGGTTTGCGTATGCCCTAGACGCTTTAACGATTGGCGTAAAGACTCTAGAAGAAACAGTAAAACAATCGCAAAGAGCGTTAGCCCTAAAAAAATCAAAATCATAGAAGAGTTTTGCATGAAAATGACTAAGATCGGTTGCGTACTTTCAAAACAGGCTCTTTTACGAAGAGGAAGGTGCGCTCTGCTTCAAACACAAATGGTGTGTTTTTAACATATCTATACAAAGTTTTTCTTTTTCTCGCATCTTTTTCTGGTCTTCCACCTGAATATCTTGATAGCCGATCAGGTGTAAAAATCCATGTATGAGGTATAGAAGAACCTCGTCATAGGGGCTGACTTGGTTGTTTTCTGCGTACGTGATCGCTGTTTCTGTAGAAATAAAAATTTCTCCTAAAAAACAGACACCATCATCTCTTTGACCTGGCTTATCGACAGGGAAAGAAATGCAGTCGGTAGGAGAAGGGTCTTGAAAATAGTGTTTATGAAGGGAGGAAATCTGCTTATCGTCAATTAAATGAATACCAAGAGCGTCGCAATCGATCGACTCTTTTTCTATCAGGAACTCAAGCACCTTAACAATCGACTTTTGATCGATAAAAAGATGCTTTTGTTCATCTGCTATTAAAATATCCATTTATAGAGAAGGAGTCTTAGGAAGGCCGGTGACTTTTTGATTTTTCCCCTCTTCCCATTTTCCAAGTTTTTTTAAGACATCGACGCGTTCAAACCGTTTTAGTACGTTCCGTTTTTTAGCGCCTTTGTTGGATTTTCCATAACTACGATGTCTGGACATAAGTGTTTTACCTGATTCTATTTAATTCGTGGAATGAACGACTGGGGATCGGAATGGGTCACGCTATTGATATGCTCTTTATAGCCAAGCTCTAAAGCATCTTTTTTTGGCCCTGTTTTACTATCCAAAAAAACTTTACGTTTTCTCGGGCAGCGTGCCCTACGTTCTTTCTGTTTACTAATTCTTGTCATACAATTGATCCATTTTTCTTAAATTTTACTCAAGGGGTCTAAAAATACGCAAGGAGTAAATTTTCCTTTTCCTAGGAGCTCTATCTAGGTAGCGCTCATGTTACAACGACTAGCAAGCCAGTTTTTGAAGAGCCCGCTCTTTTCTAAGGTATTTAGGGTGAAGCAATCTTGTATTGCAATTCCCGGTAAGCTTCAAAACGCTTTTTTGAGAGCATTTGACGATTAGGAGAACTTTTGTCCTCAAATTCGTAGATGAGCTCGCAAGGTCCTTGCAGAAGAAAAGGGGTCGGGCATAGGTTGAACACATACCTTGCGTTGTTAAGATTTTTTTTCATTTTTGTAATCGCAATCCATTCCGCCGTCTCTTCTTCTACAATCAGGTGGGGTAAAAAACTCTCGGGGGGAGCCTTCCATAGCAAATCATCGAGGAAATGGGCACTTTTTTCATCCGATACTTGAAAAAGAAGATGCTCTTTTTTTCGAAAGTGGCCTCTTGTTACTTCGAGAAGTTTGAGGATTTTTTCTTTTGGAGTGTTAACTGGAAAAAATAGAACGCGCATTAGCGAGATTTTGGAGGTTCAAACTCATGAATCATACCACAAGAGACCGTAAATTTTACAGCATCTTCGTTGCTCATTGCAATGTTATACACCGACTCTTTAGGCACCATCATCATGTATCCTGAAATAGGATGGGGGGAGGTGGGGACAAATACTGGAACAAGGTTTGCCACTTTTTCTTCACATTCTTTCGGAATAGAACCAGAAACAAAACCAATACAACCACTTTTATCGGAAGGGAAGGGAACCATCACAGGATGTTTAAAGGCTTTTGCATCGGTTTTCTCTTGGCAAAATAGCGCTTTGGCAATTTCTGTAGCCACCTTAAAGACGTTCCTTAAGCCAGGAATTTTTGAAAAAATTGTTTGGGTTAAGCCAATCAGCGAAGAGAAAAACACTTGCGTCGCAAATAGGCCAATCAAGCAAGTGAGAGCTACTAACAGCACAAGGATTAAAATTCTTACAAAAAACAGAGCAAAGTCTTTCGGCAGGTAGGGTAAATAGGCTTTGAATAAATCCAGTATGCCTGTTCCAAGAATGTCTAAAAATGGTGTGGTGAGTAGATCAATGATGAAAGAAAATAGGAAGATGGTCAGCGCAATGGGAAGAAGGGTGATGAGACCTGTAATGAAGGTTTTTTTCATGGCGATTTTTGATGGGGTTGGGGAATGATCACGCCGCAAGATACAATGTATTTGACCGCATCTTCGGTGGTCATATCTAAAAAAATCAGATCTTCTTTTTTATACATCAGCAAAAAGCCTGTTGTGGGATTGGGCGTTGTTGGGACAAATACAGAAACAAGCTGCGTATTTTTTGCTTCTTGACATGTTTTGGGAGAGTCTCTCGATACAAGCGCTAAAGAATAGATATTGTCTGTAGGGAAGGGAGCCATCACAACTTGTTTGAATGAGTTTTTTTCTGAAGAAAATAGGGTTTGAATAATGTCTTGGCTGGTCTTATAGACTTTATTTACCAAGGGAATCTTATGTAAGAGCTTATCGGAGTAGTGAAAAAACAGACTGAATATGAGCGATCTTGCAATGAAACCGAGTCCTAAAGTCGTGACAAAAAGAGCCAGTAAGATGAATAACTGACTTCCGTACATGAGCACTTGTTCCGATTTCAAAAAGAGAAATCCCACATTATCCACACCTAGATAGGTCAAAAAATCTTGCGCAAAACCAATAAATGGTTTTGTTAAGAAATTGATGACAAAACTAAATACAGCTATGGTTACCGCTAGTGGGAGTAGAATAGCTAAGCCGGCAAAGAAATACTTTTTCATGGGTTCCTAGGGCAATTCAACTGTATTGTTACTGTTCAGCGAGATATTTCGCAAGCAGTCTTCAAGAAAAGTATCGCGCTTTCAAGGGGATTTTGATTGCAAACTTGACCTTTAAAATAGTCTATACAATCTGAGGATGCTACTTGTCTTTGATGAGTTTTTTTTAGGGTTTTTCTGCGCAGCGCTTTTCAGAAACAAAAATCGGTTATTGGGGCGCCGGCGTCCCATTTTTTCATTGGATTTTGGGCATTTTTTCCCTTAGATTTTTCTGGAGTTTTGCGTGCCATCGATTGACTTGAGTACCGAAAATATCTGATGAATCCTTTTGGTGTGATTTGATTTGTGTGAGCAGCTCCTTTTGCATCCCTTTTTTGATCACGAACCGGTAGGGAAGGAGGGCATCTTCTTCGGCGTAATCGATCCCAATTCTCGGAGTTATTTCTATATGGTCTTTATGAAACTGGAGTCCCTTTGCAATGTATAAATCTGGGGGCTCAAGAATCACGCCGTTTTTTTGTAGATCAATGTTGAGCGCTTGACACACTTTTCCAGGTCCATTTGTAAGCGATAGATCTACCGAGGTTTTTTGTCGCCTATTTTGCATGGCATGCGATCCTTCAAGAGGCAAAATGGCGCGGACAAGGACCGCTTCAGGTTCGTTTTCCACGCTTGTGACGATGTTGAATAGATGGTGTATTCCGTAACAGAGATAGACATAAGCGTGCCCACCTCTTAGGTACATCGGTGCGCATTTCTTCGATCGCCTTTTAAAGTGGGCGTGGCAAGCCTTATCTGAGACCCCTGCGTAGGCTTCAGTTTCTACAATCAGCCCAGAAGTTCTTATCCCCCCAATTTCAGAAATTAGGCAGGCCCCCAAAAGTTCTTGCACAATCTGTGTGACGTTTGTTCTTTCGTAAAAAGCGGGAGGAAAGAGATTCATGAGGGGGCAATGGCGTATTTGACTTGTTGCAATAACAGGTTGATGTGCGAAACGCGCACCTGAATCTCTTCCCCTATTTTATAAAGGAGTCCCGTGTTTGCTCCAACTAGCTCGTTTTTTGTTGGATCAAAGATAAAGTAATCGTAGCCAATTTGTGAGATGTGTAAAGATCCTTCGATAAGGTATTCTTGAAGCTCGAAGAAAATGACGTAGGGTTTCACGCTGGTAATGCTTGCGGTATAGGTAGCGTTGGGAGCTCGCTTTTTCTGTTTTTCAAGTAGGCGCAGCTTTTTGATCTGAATCACGCTGTTTTCTGCTTTCATCGAACGCCTTTCTTGATCAGATAAGTGCTGAGCAATCCTATCTAAAGAAGGGGGAAGAGCCTCTTCGAAGAGCATTCTTTGGGTTAAAAGATCTGCGTATCTTCGGATCGGACTCGTAAAATGGACATACTCTTTGAGTTTGAGTCCATAATGACCCACGTTGTTTTGTGAATAAGAGGCGAGCTTCATCGAACGGATGAAATAGAAACAAAGGCGGCTAAAATGGGGAGAAGACTTGGCTTCGTAAAATAGTTCTTGAAGCGCTTGTTCATCGGGATGATCGGGTAAGGAAAAGCCCAAGTTTTTGGCAGATACAACAAATTCATGAAACGACTCTTTTTGCGGCTCTTCGTGAATCCGGTAAATTGTGGGAGCCTGCT
>JBCAXK010000054.1:0-8774 GCA_038534095.1 Chlamydiota bacterium
CCTTCGTAGAAATATTTTCATCGAGTTTTGCTTTTAAGTAATTGCTTTTTAGTAACTTGTCGATTTCTCTAAGAAGGGACGAATCTTGCTGCGGCCCCAAGTTTACAAAAATATGACGAAGTGTTTAGAATCAGAATTAAGAGCTGAAGCAAGTTTAAGCAGGTGGTATTCATTCTATGTTTGATAAATTTACTAATAGGGCAAAACAGGTCATCAAATTAGCCAAGAAAGAGGCTCAGCGGTTAAATCATAACTACTTAGGAACAGAGCATGTCCTTTTAGGTCTCTTGAAGCTTGGGCAAGGGATTGCCGTGAACGTCCTTAGAAATCTCAATTTAGATTATGAAACGATCCGATCAGAAGTAGAAAAAATCGTGGGCTTTGGTCCTGAAATGCAGGTCTACGGCGATCCAGCGCTCACGGGAAAGGTAAAAAAAGTGTTTGAAGCTTCGAACGAAGAAGCTAGGAACTTGAGCCACAATTATGTAGGAACAGAGCACCTGCTTCTAGCGCTACTAAGGCAAGCTGACGGCGTAGCGGCTCAAGTACTAGAGAATTTGAACGTGAATCTCAAAGAGATTCGGAAAGAAGTCTTGAAAGAATTAGAAACATTCAACTTGCAGCTTCCTCCGATGGGAGGACCAGATAATGCCACGAGCAGCGCCAAAGCTGGAGCAGATAGGGCGCCAGGTTCTTCAGGAGATAAAACGCCTGCGCTTCGAGCGTATGGGCATGATCTCACCGAACTAAGCCGCGAAGGGAAAATGGACCCGGTCATTGGCCGGCAAGAAGAGGTGGAGCGGCTCATTTTGATCCTTTGCCGCCGAAGAAAAAACAATCCCGTTTTGATCGGAGAAGCGGGCGTTGGGAAAACGGCCATTGTAGAGGGTCTCGCCCAAGCGATTGTCAGCGGCGATGTGCCTGACAATTTACGGAATAAAAGGCTCATTTCTTTGGATCTTACCTTGATGATCGCAGGAACAAAGTACCGCGGGCAATTTGAAGAGAGAATCAAAGCGGTCATGGACGAAATTCGGAAGAATGGGAATATTCTTCTCTTCATTGATGAGCTACATACGATCGTGGGAGCTGGCGCTGCCGAAGGAGCGATTGACGCGTCGAATATTTTAAAGCCGGCGCTTTCGAGAGGAGAAATCCAGTGTATTGGAGCTACAACGATTGATGAATACCGCAAACACATTGAAAAAGATGCTGCTTTAGAAAGGCGGTTTCAGAAAATCATGGTAGGGCCCCCATCTCTTACAGAAAGTGAGAAGATTTTAGCTGGATTGAAAGCCAAGTATGAAGAGCACCATAATTGCATTTATACAGACGCTTGTATCAAGAGCGCTGTCTATCTATCTGACAGGTACCTTCCTGGCAGATTTCTACCCGATAAAGCGATCGACCTCCTCGATGAAGCGGGGGCAAAGGTGCGCGTTAGCACTATGCGTCAGCCGAATGCAATCATGGACCTTGAATCCAAAATTGAAGAGACCCGTAAAGCAAAAGAGGGCGCAATTTCTGGTCAGGAATATGAGAAAGCAGCAAGACTGCGAGATAACGAAAAAAAGTTACGCGAAAAATTGCAAGATCTTCGCAGTGAATGGGAAAGCAATAAAGAAGAGCAAAAAAGCATTGTTGATGATGACGAAATTGCGCACATCATTGCAAAACAAACAAAAATTCCTGTTACCCGCTTAACAGAAGGGGAGACAGAAAAAGTGCTCAATATGGAAAAAACCCTCAACCAAAATATCATTGGGCAAAAAGAGGCGCATAGCAAAGTTTGTAAGGCCATTCGTCGTAGCAGAGCCGATATCAAAGATCCCAATCGTCCTATCGGGGCTTTCTTGTTCTTGGGGCCAACAGGAGTGGGGAAAACGTTGCTTGCACGGCAAATTGCAACCCATATGTTTGGTGGTGAAGATGCTCTGATTCAAGTGGACATGTCTGAGTACATGGAAAAATTTGCCGCTAGCAGAATGACCGGGTCTCCTCCAGGATACGTCGGTTATGAAGAGGGGGGACAGCTGACAGAGCAGGTTCGACGCAGGCCTTATTGCGTTGTGCTTTTTGATGAAGTGGAAAAAGCGCACCCTGATGTCATGAACCTATTACTACAAATTCTTGAAGAGGGGAGACTGACCGATTCTTTAGGAAGAAAGGTCGATTTTCGCAATACGATCATCATCATGACCTCAAATTTGGGAGCCGATTTGATCAAAAAATCGACCGAGGTGGGTTTCCAGGCAAAAGATGTGATCAGCGATTACAAATCGATGGAACAAAAGTTCAATTCCGCTGTGAAGAAACATTTCAAGCCTGAGTTCATCAACCGGTTAGATGGCATTGTGATCTTCAACATGCTTGATAAAAATTCTTTGAAAAAAATTGTGGACCTCGAGTTCAAAAAGTTGCAAAAACGTCTCGAAGCAAAAAAAATCTACCTTGAGATGGACGAAACAGCAAAACAGTTCTTGGTCGACAAAGGGTACCAGCCCGATATGGGAGCAAGGCCTCTTAGGCGCGCTATCGAGCACCATTTAGAAGACCCTCTTGCAGAGAAGCTCTTAGCAGAGCCGGTAGAAAATTGTAAATTTTTGGTTTCTGCAGAGAAAAACAAGCTGATCTTTCTAGATCAAGAGATGCCGAAGGAAAAAGCGCTTGCTTCCGATGGAGCTGATGAACAAGGGTCTGAGTAGGATAGGAAAGTTTCTATGCAAAACATTGCCAGTCAAAGACTAGCTCTTTTTGGCCATGCCTTTTCCTAGCCGCTTCCTTTCCTCTCTTCGCCAAGCACCCCACTTGAGAGCAGCTTGTTTTGATCGAATTTTTTTTGATCTTCCCGAAATAGACTGCCATAGAGTGATCCCTATAAAACAGGGGAGCAAGCTTAGCACCCAAAAGACTACGAAGCCTCTTAAAGTCTTGGCTTGCGGATGAAGATTGTAAAGCGAAGTGTAAAGTAGAATCAAAGGCGCCCAGCTGAAAAATCGAGCCCAAAATTGAGGTGTAAAAAGATAAGCCTATGTTACAGATTTTTGCCACAAAACCCTCTTCTGCGCAAGAAAACATGGACATGGACGCCCGCCTTTTAGAGGGAATTGTCAATAGCCTGGATCCATTTCTCCGCTTTCATAGTTGGAGCACCCCACAGGTGTTCACCTATGGGCATTTTACCCGCGTAGAAAGCTTACTCAACTTTGAGGAGATTCAGAAACGGAAGATACAAACGGCTAAAAGGCCTACTGGAGGAGGAGTGGTGTACCATGGAACCGATCTCTCCTTTTCTTTTTTGCTCCCCTCATCGAATGCCTATTTCTCTTCCGATGCCCTAGAAAATTACCGCTTTGTCAACGATATTGTAAAAAATGCTTTGAGTGAGCTTTTTGGATCGCAGTCTATGGATATGCTAAGAGACCTAGAAAAGTCGCCCAAGCAAACAAACTTCTGTATGGAAAAGCCCACCATTTACGACGTTTTCTGTGAGGAAAAGGAAGAAATTGCAGGCAAAGAGATTGTGATTCGAAAAAAGATTGTGGGCGCGGCCCAAAGAAAAAAGAAAACGGGGTATTTGCATCAGGGGACGATCTCTCTTGCTAAACCGGACGAGGAATTTTTATCGGCGACCCTTCTTTCTGAAAAAAATGTTCGCGACGCCATTTTGTCCTATTCTTACGCCCCCTTACAAGGGAAGTGGACAGAGGAAGATCTCAATGATCTTCGGTATAAGGTGCGCCTTCTTTTGATCCGCCATTTCCGGGAGGCCTTGGATAATCCTTTAGAATAAAGCTCCGCGCAAGGTATACTCGGTCCTTCAAGGTGTATTATGCAAAAAGGAAAAAAAGCCCGCTCTGCCATCTCCCCAACCCGGGAAGAAAATTATGCCGATTGGTACCTTGACCTCATCAAAAAAGCCGATTTAGCCGAACATTCTAAAGTGCGTGGCTGCATGGTGATCAAGCCATGGGGGTACGCTATTTGGGAAAATATCCGTCGCATTCTAGATCAGAAATTTGCCGATACAGGGCATGAAAATGCCTATTTTCCTCTATTTATTCCGCTGAGCTACTTAGAAAAAGAGGCCGAGCACGTCGAGGGTTTTGCTAAAGAGTGCGCCGTTGTTACCCATCACCGCCTTGCAAAAAATGCGAAGGGACAGCTTGTCCCTGAAGGGAAGTTGGAAGAGCCTCTTGTTGTACGTCCCACATCAGAAATGATCATTGGTGATACGTACGCTAAATGGGTAAAATCCTACCGAGATCTCCCCATCTTACTCAACCAGTGGGCCAATGTCGTTCGTTGGGAGATGCGGACAAGAATGTTTTTGCGCACAACCGAATTTTTATGGCAAGAGGGGCACACAGCCCATGAAACAGAAAAGGAAGCTGCGGAAGAAACGCTCCAAATGCTTCATATTTATGTCGATTTTTGTCGAAACGTTCTTGCGATGCCCACGATTTCTGGAAAGAAAACGGCTGAAGAGCGTTTCCCAGGAGCTGTAGACACCTACACCTTAGAAGCGATGATGCAAGACCGCAAAGCGCTTCAAGCAGGAACCTCCCACTTTCTTGGGCAAAACTTTGCTCGCTCCTGTGGTATTCAATTTCAGAGCAGGAAAGAGTCTTTAGAGTACGCCTGGACAACTTCGTGGGGAGTCACAACCCGCCTGATTGGCGCTATGATCATGACGCACAGCGACGATAATGGCCTTGTTCTTCCCCCAAGGATTGCGCCAAAGCATGTTGTGATCTTACCCGTTATTCCGGGTGACAAGCATCGGCAAGAGGTTCTTGACTACTGCGAAGTCGTGGCACAGGCGTTAAAGAAGCAAACATTTGAAGAGGCGCCCATAAAAGTGCACATCGACCGCCGGGATCTTCGAGGCGGAGAAAAGATGTGGTCTTGGGTGAAAAAAGGTGTTCCGATCCGGATCGAAGTGGGGCCCAAAGAGTGCGCGGCAAAAACCCTCTCCTTTGCAAAAAGGACCGATTCTCCCCAAGAAAAGCGCTCCCTTGCTATGGAAGAATTTGCGCAAAAATGTCCCCAGATCCTGAGAGATATCCAAGAAACGCTATTAGGAAAAGCAGAGTCCTTCTTAGAAGAGCACCTTTGCCCTGTAGCCTCTCTAGAGGAACTTTACACCTTTTTCACGCCAAAAAACCGCTCCAATCCAGAGATTCATGGGGGATTTGCTCTTGCTTACTACGACGAATCTGCAAGTACTCAAAAGCTCAAAGAGGACCTTGGAGTCACTGTCCGCTGCGTTCCTTTAGAACAGAATGCCCCTCAGGGCACATGTATTTTGAGCGGAAAAACCACTTCGGTTCGCGCCATTTTTGCTAAGGCTTACTGATAGCTAGGAGATGTATGTTATCCTTTTTTCGTAAATACCAAAAATCCCTTCTTGTCTTCATCACCATACTCATCATCTTTTCGTTTGTTTTTTCTGGTGTCTATTCCACTTTGGGGGCGCAAAGAAAATCGACCGCAGTGTACGTAACAAAAACCTGGAAAAAACAGCCGGTAGAAGAGAGAGACCTGAAAAAATGGGTCGTATTTTTATCACGTGAAAAGGATGGTGAGAGTCTCGATCAAATGAACCTCTTCAATGTTGGTGAGGGGATTTTGGTGGAAGATTTTTTTCATACTGGGGTTTTTGAGCAGCTTTTTCAGGAGAAAAAAGCGCAGTATCAAAAGCATTATGAAGCCATTTGGGACAAGATCACTTCGTACCATTTTTATGAACATCCTCACGCCGCGCAGCTTTCTGCAAAAGTGCTTTGGGGAAGTTTTGCTCCCGACATTCTTGCCCATTTAAGCGCTCTTCCTAAAACATTTGATGAAAAGGCCTTTACCCTCTTACTTCGCCTGTATGAAGCGGAGCGGAAATTTCCTCCCACGATGTTAAAAAAAGCGCTTCGGTATTACGAAGAGCAAACGAGCGCTCCTAAAGACGTCCATTTATCTGCTCGGAATCTGTCTCTTTTTGGCTTTAAGTCGGCTCTCGACTGGTTCCCACAAGAGCTATTAGAAGACGCGGCCCTTTTTTTGATGAGCGCTGGTGAATATGCTAAAGAGGAGGGGATTTCTTTTGGCCCTGTTTCGATGAAGCAGGTGATCTACAACGCTCTTGCCGACTTACCTCATGAAGAGGGAGATTTGCCCAAATTAGCGAAACGGCAAATGCAGGCCTTAGGTCTCCATCAAAAAGATCTGTTTGCCATCATTTCTTCTGTGCGCCGTTTGAGAAATTACCGGGAAAGCGTAGGGAAAAGTGCCTGGCTGTCTCCTATTTTCTTACAAAAGGTCTCAAAAGAGGGATTGCGTCGGCTTCATGTGGAAGAGCACCGAATGGCTCCTCAGTTCGACTGGCAAACGCCTCTCGATTACGCCTATTTTGCTCTTTATAAAATGGCCATTTCTCCAAGCACAGGGAAGGAGATTCTTGCCTATTTCTCTCCTGAGGTGCTCAAAAAAGACCGGCCAGATTTTGTCTACAAAGACTTTGAGTTAGAAGTCTCCTACATTAGCGTAGAAGAGGTTTCTGCCCATATTCCTCTCCAAGAGATCTGGTCCTGGCAAACCGAAGATGGGCCTTACCGCGCCATCTTAAGGCAGTTTCCAGAAATTGGGGGGGTAACAGCCCTCACCAAAGAGGTAAGAAGAGAGTGCTTACAACGTTGCCCCCGCTCTTTACAGCGGAAGATCACCGACTTTTCAAAACGGGAAATGATTCAAGATTTTCCCCACCTCATCACAACGCAGCTCAAGAAGAAACCTTCCCTTCCTGTCTCTGCTAAGCTGTTTGCAAGTGGGACGCTCACAGGGTTTTCTGGCATGGATACAAAAAAACTGAGCGCGCTCCTTGAAGAGGCGCCTTGTAAAGGGCAAATTGATCTAACAGAAGAAGAGCTTCAAGTAAAAGAAGAGCTTCTTTTACTTCCAAACGGCCAAGAGGGGTTTTTTCAGGTGGAAATCGTGAGCAAAGGGGAGCAAGACAACATCCTCACCTACCTTGATGCAAAAAATTTGGGAGTATTAGCCAAGTTATTTCAAGAGCACAAAGAAGAGATGGAGCCGGTCTTGCAAGAGATGTACCCAGAAATCGTGCAGAAACAAAACTCCCTACAAGAGGCTGATCAGGCAGTCGCTAAAGCGCTATTCCCTTGCCAAGATATGGAAGGCTATTTTTACGCGCTTGTAGAAAAAGAACGAAGCGAGGTCTCTCGCAAGGAGTATGCCAATACCATTGCAGAACAATTTTTTCTCCAGTCCTCGAAGAAAACGCTTACAGAAAACAGCGCAACGCTCCCTCTTTTTTCCTTAAAACCTGGAGAGACCTCTCTCGTCAATCAGGAAGGATTGCCTCATTTCTATACCATGGTTCACCTAGAAGAGATCGATCCGTCCCAATCAGAAGAGTATCTTCAGCTACAAAAAACGCTGAGCCAAGAAGCGGAGAAAAAAATGAGTAAGGTGCTTTGCGAGCGCTTCATGCAAGAGCAGGTGTTTTTACGTTGAACGAGCTTGTCGAATCGATCACCCCCCTTTTTTTGTTCCCCTTCATGGGAGTAGAAATGGTATTTCATGAAAAGAAAGATGAAAACATGGCCCAGGAGAAGTACCAAATTCTTTCTCTGCAACGCTATTTTGGAGAAGGTACCTTTGCTCAAGTGTTCGCAGCTTGGGATAAGCGGGGAATCCATTACCACTTTTCCGTAGAAAAGGAAACGGACCTATCTATAGATAACGATCCTCGTAAAGGGGATTCGATAGAACTATTTTTTAATACAAGGCCTTCCGATAGTCGGACATTTTTAACCCAATTTTGCCACCATTTTGTGCTGACCCCGGTAGAAATGCGGGGAACACTCTTTCGAGAGGTGACCAAGTTTCGTACCGAAGAGACCCATCCTTTCGTGACACAACAAGATGTATCGGTCTCTTCTCATTTAGACACCGATAGGTACCTCATCGATTGTATCTTGCCGTTTTCCGTATTCCATGGTTATGAAAAGAAAAAGCCGTTAACATTTTTCTACCGGATCAACCGTAAAGAGAGCTCTCCTCAGAGCCTTTCTGCTTCTCATCAAGAATATGAGCCGCAAAAAACGCCTCTTCTTTGGACGAAGGTATCTTTTGAGTAGTTTTTCTTAAAGTAGATTGAGTGTGAAAGAGGGGGAGAAATCTTGAAGCGGCTCTATCCGGTCAGCTGAGTATATTCTTCTGCGCTCAATAGCGCTGCGTATTCATCTAGCGAGGCATCCTTGATCCGAAACAGCCACACATCTTTTTCGGTGCATAGCAAAGAGGGATCCTTTTTGAGTCGTTCATTCACCGCAGATACTTCTCCACCTAAAGGCGCGTAAATATCAGAAGCGGCTTTTGTCGATTCTGCAATAACCGCTTCTTCTCCCTGTTTTAGGCGCGCTCCCACTTTGGGAAACTCTAAATGGCAGAGGTCTTTGAGCTCTTTTTTTGCAAACTCGGTGATTCCGATCGTTACTTCATCACCTTCCCATAAGGCCCACTCGTGAGAGTCTGTGTATTTCATCGACAAACCTTTTTTCCCCATTCTAAAAGGAACCAAGGATTGTGTCTATAAAGGATTTGCCCGGTGTTTCACTAGATACACCGAGAAAGATATTTTCAGAAAGAGCGTTGGATCATCAAGAACAAGAGATGCTTCGTCAGGGCGTTCTGACAAGAAAGATTTGATACGTCACCCTACAAACATCTTGTCTATTACACATCAAAAATCAAAATAA
>JBCAXK010000055.1:0-8583 GCA_038534095.1 Chlamydiota bacterium
GAAGCAAAGCCTATGATCGCAGAGCCGATCGAAGCGGCGGTTTTTGAAGATTGCACCTATTTTCCTTTAGAAAATCGTATTCGGAGTGGCTCCACCTTCTCTTATCTCTCTGTAGATTACAAACAGGATGATTTTTTAGCGCTCACAAGCGAAACATTTTCTGGGTTTGTCTACGGAGGGCAAATAGATTATGAGCGGTTTTCTCAAAGCGGATTGTACGCGCTCTTGCAGACCAATTTCCTTACGGGAAAGTTAGATGAGAAACACGATATCGCCCGCTTACGCGTTTTTGAATCGATCAGCAAGCTCTGTATGGGTTATAGTTACACCGCTTTGCAAGGTGAGCGGTTTAGAGCTACTCCCTATTTAGGCTTGGGGTTCACCTTTTTCTCTGAAAAAGCGCAAGAAGACCTCTTTCATGAACAGACTGAGTACTTCACCATTTTCTTGCCTGTAGGATTTTTGGTGCAATACGCGGCCTTGGATTGGGTCCATTTGGGATTCAATTTGGAGTGGTTTCCCGATCTTGATACGACCGTGCAGTCGGAGACGGAGGATAAGCTCCGCTACGTCCTTTCCCGCTCTACAGGGCAGTTTCTTGTTGAACTGCCTACAGAATTTCATTTAACAGAGCACTATTCTCTCCAAATTGTTCCGTTTTGGAAACGGATCAAAACAAAGAAATTTGTCAGCGAAGAGCGGCCTTTGATCATTCCAGAAAAGCGGCGTATCTATTGGGGAGGTCAGATGCACCTTTGTCTACTTTTTTGATAAGGGATTTTTCTTGCCGATCGGTTTAGGCTCCCGATCACGCATGCGCAGTTCAATATCACTATAGAAGGCTCCTTGCCGCACAATTTCTTCATCTCCTAGAAACCACTGGTGCTCAATTTGCAAATTGACCCACAATCGATCGATCGCGTAGTGGAAAGACTCTTCAAAAGAGGTGAGTTCCCACAGTTTTTCGTAGCTGCGGACGTAAGAAGCTCGAAGAGTGGGAAGGTACCTAGCTTCTAAGCAGTAAGCGTGAGCGCAGTAGGAAACGAGCACTCTTTTGATCCGGGGGTCTTGGGTATTTTCTATGTGTTTAGGATGGGTGCCTAGAAAAAAAAGGTCCCAAGGATTTTTTTCAGCAAACTCGGCAAATCGCTTGATGTACCCACAGACTGCTTCGGGGCTTTGTAAGAAAACGACGTCGTCTTCTAAAATCAAAAACCGGTGAAATCCTTGAGAAGCGGCGTAATCGAGCGCCTTAATATGACTAAGAGCGCATCCTCTTGTTCCGTTGATTGAAGAGTAGGCTTGGATGCGGGTGATCTTCTCTTTAGGGACGTGCATGCGAGAGAGCTCTTGTTCGATCGATGTTCGCCGATCGCTCCGATCATCTAAATTGATGTAAAGAATTTGATCAAAAAAGTCCCACATACAACTCTCCTAGTTTCCATTCCCTCAATTATATACTCTGAAGAAAAGAAAGGGAGGAAAACATCCGAGGATCTTAAGTGGATACAACCGTAGACAAAAAAAAATATACCTCTTACGCTGAGGTTAACAGAAAATATTCAGGAGTAAGTATGCGCTACCATCTTCTTTCAAGCAGTATTTGGATAGTAATTAGCCTAATTTTTTTGGGAGGAGCTGTAGAAGAGGCGGTTGCTTCTGTTCCCTGTGCATCTGCGGATCAAACTATCTTAGATCCAAATGATTCGGTAAGTTCCCTTGCAGATGAAAAAACCATGATTGCTGCATCGAGCTTTTCATCGAAAAAGAAGGGTTCTGAAGAGCAAAAAACCCCTTCGAACAAGCAAAAAAATCTTCAGAAACATGATTTGCGAGATAAAGACTTCAATCCCGATGAGTACCAGCTTTCTGGAAGGAAAAAACCCCCAAAAAGGGACGCAAAAAGTCCGACCTTGGATGATCGTTTCGAGGGTGAGATGGACCATTCGGGAAGAAAAGTGCGCCCAATTCATCCTGAGCAAAGCGCCGAGCTTGACGAGTTTTCTGAAGAAATCCATGCCTTTGGAATCGAAGATTCAGAAAGCTATGAGGAGGGTGACTACGAGGAACTATCCCAATCTGAAGAAGCAGTAGACCAGGCTATAGATCCTTCTCAAGAGGCGTCTACAGAAGCTGTTTCTGTTGAATAAAATCTCGCCTTGGAGGACTAAGAAGCCTCTTCCTCGGTAGAATTATCTTGGCGTAATTCCGAAAATTTCTTTTCTCTCGCGACTTTTTTTGCGATGATGGTAGTAAAGGATGCGCCATGCGATCGGCACGAGAAGCCGCTTTTCTAGCTATAGCCCATTTTGATGAAATTCCCATTCATGAAGCGCTCCCCACTTTAGGGGTGAAGCGAGAAGATCTTGCCTTGGCAAGAGAAATCGCGGCAGGTACGGTCAAAAGGCTACTGACTCTCAAATATTTTGCGAAAAAACTCGCTCCGAAACTCCGTTTGGGTCGTAAAGAAAAAGCGTTGCTTTTTTCTGCAATCTACCAATACGTTTTCATGAAAAAAATCCCTTTGTACGCGATTGTGGATGAAACCACCACGCTTGCAAAAAAGCACTTTGGTGAAAAAAAAGGGAATTTTTTTCATGCTGTTTTGCGGAAGTTAGAGGCATTTTCTCCCGAGGTTCCTGGGAAAAATAATGCCTTTGATCTATCTCTTCGCCTCTCGTATCCCCCCTATTTCATCAAAAAAATGCTAGAAGAGTATGGTGTCAAAAAAACGATACAGCTTCTCGATGTGATGAACAATCCAGGGAAGGTGATGGCTCGTATTCGTAAACCGTCGCTCCAAAAAGCGCCCCACATTCGGAAAGTACATAAAGAGGTTTTTATCATAGAAAAAGATCTCCTTTCTTGGGTGGAGCGTGCCGAGGCTTACGTGCAAAATGTCACGCCAGTCCTTCTTTTTGAGGCTCTTTCTAAAAAGTTGAAGAGATCTCCAAAACGGATCTTGGATCTTTGCGCCTCTCCAGGAGGAAAGCTCTTACTTTGTCACGATCGTTTCCCAGGCGCTCTTTTAGAAGCGAACGACGTTTCAACAAAAAAGATGGAGCGGCTTCATGAAAACGTGCAGAAATATGGGATCAGCGCGCAGCTCCATACGCAAAAAGGGGAGACGTTTTCGAGTAAAGAGCGCTTTGATCTCATCATTCTTGACGCGCCTTGCTCCAACTCTGGGGTTTATCACAAACGAGCAGAAGCCAGGTGGCGCTTCTGCCCCGATCGTTTGGAAGACCTCAGTGATTTACAAGCCTCGATTTTAGAAAACGCCCAAAAGTATTTATCAGAAGAAGGGCAGATTTGGTACATGACCTGCTCGATCCTTTCTGAGGAGAACGAAGCGACAGTGAATTACGCAGAATCGCTCGGTTTACGCCGTTTGGTGGAGAAAAAGATTTTGCCTAGCGATCAAGGAGCCGACGGGGGATTTGCCGCATCTTTTGTGAGAGATAAAAAAAGGTGACAAACCGCCCCTTCCTCCGTATCATCCTTTTTTATGAAGACGCTTTCCTACCATACGTTTCCCGTTTTCACCCCTTTTCCAGAGGTGGTGGCAAGAAGCTATGAGAGGGGAGGCGGGCACAGCCATCCCCCCTATGATTCTTTGAACGGGTCATTCTTTGTGGGGGATGAGAAGGAGAGTGTTTTACAAAATTGGGAAAAGGTGCGGCTAGATACGGGGCTCTCTGAGATCTATTCTCCCAATCTCGAACATGGTTGCCGCTCAGTAGAAATCACAAAAAGCCTTAGAAAAAAAACGATTGTGAGCGACGCGATTTTTACGTTTGAAGACAATCTTGCTCTTGCGATGACCCACGCAGACTGCCAGGTTGCTTTGTTGTATGATCCAAGTAGCCAGATGCTTGGGATCATCCATGCGGGCTGGCGAGGGCTAATGCAGGAAATCTACCTACGCGCTTTAGAAACGTTTGCGAAAAGAGGCGCTGCGGTTGCTAAAATGCGCATTGGGATTTCTCCTAGCATCGGCCCTAATCATGCTGAGTACAAAGAATACCAAACCATTTTTCCGAAAAAATACTGGGATTACCATATTGGCGAGAACCGTTTTGATTTTTGGCGCCTCGCTCATGATCAGCTTGTAAAAGGAGGAGTTCTTAAAAAGCATATCTCCTTACAACGCGTATGCACCGTCTCGTCTAAAGCGCATTTTTCCTACAGGCGGGATAAGGTGACAGGAAGATGCATTACAATCATAGGAAAAACATGCCCGTAATCAAACACAATATCCCAGAGGTACAGCAGTACTCTTTGCGCAAATTCTCCGACCACCGGGGATGTTTTATGGAAAGTTTTCCTGCCTCTTGGCAAGAAATCTTTCCCCCATTTGTTCAAGATAATTTTGCCGTTTCTCAAAAAGACGTTCTCCGCGGCATGCATTTTCAATCCCCAAATCCACAAGCCAAGCTCATTTGGGTCTCTTATGGGGCCATTTTTGATGTGGCTGTTGATCTCCGAAAAGGGTCTTCTACATTTTTGGAGTACGTAGCTTTTCAGTTAGATGATGAGGACCATAATATGCTCTTCATCCCAGAGGGCTTTGCTCACGGGTACCTCGTTTTATCAGAAAAGGCGCATGTGCATTACAAAGTATCAGCTCCGTATCAGCTAGAGGCGAGCTGCTCTTTCATGTACAATGACCCAGATGTGGGGATCAAGTGGCCAGTAGACCATCCGATTCTTTCAGAAAAAGATGCCAAAGCGCCCACAGCGCAAGAAGCTCTGAGGCTCTTTTCATGAAGTATGCCCTCATCGGGAAAAAGGGTCTTTTAGCAAGCGCTTTTGCTGAGGCGCTTGCGCAGAAAAAGGCCTCCTTTCAAACTTTTTCTCAAGAAGAAATCGATATTACAAATCCAGATTCTTTAAAAAGGCTTGCCCCCTTTGCCATCTGGATCAACTGCGCTGCGTACACCAATGTCTCTTTAGCAGAAAAAGAGAAAACGCAAGCTTGGAGTCTCAACGTAGAAGGGCCTAAAAATTTAGCCAAAGCAGCACGTCAATACCAAGCAAAACTGATCCATTTTTCAACAGACTACGTCTTTGATGGGAAAAAACGGGCGCCCTATGAAGAACATGATTTGGCGAGCCCTTTAAACGTCTACGGGCTCACTAAGTATGAGGGGGAAAAAGCGGCGCTTCTTTTGCATGAAAAAACGCTAGTCATACGCACTTCTTGGCTATTTTCTCTAGAAAAACCCTGTTTTCTCACAAAGATTTTCGCAGCAGCAGATAAAAAAAAGCCGCTTTTTGTGGTAGATGACCAAAAAGGGAGGCCGACTTATGTGCACGATCTTGTAGAAGCCACCTTTCTTCTAGAACAAGATGAAGGGATGATCCATTTTGCCAATAGGGGAGCTTGCTCTTGGTACGCATTTGCGAAAGAGGCTCTCTTGATGAAACAAAATGGGAATCCTACGAAAGGTTGCGCAGAGATTCACCCCATCTCTTCAGAAAATCAAGAGGTAATGAGGCCTGCGTATTCGGTGCTTTCTACAAAAGCATTTGAAACAAAGTACGCCCACATTTTGGACTGGAAAGACGTTTTACGGCGCGCAAGAGCAAAACAACCACGAGCTGATCAATGAGTCGAGCCAAGTTTCTGATTCATCCTCTATCCAATCTCTTAGTGACCGGAGGTTCTGGTTTTATGGGCTCGGCGTTCATTCGGTATCTTTTTGAGAAAACCCCTTTTGCAGGAAAGTTGGTCAACCTCGATCTTCTTACCTACGCAAGCTCTCAAGACAATCTTCTCTCAGTACAAAACTCTCCTTGTTACCATTTTTTTCAAGGCAACATCAATCAAACCGATCTTGTTGAAGATCTTCTACTATCTTACGAAATCGATTTGATCGTCAACTTTGCCGCGGAAACCCATGTAGATAGAAGTATTTGCGATCCCGCGCCATTTATGGATACAAATGTGCGAGGGGTTTTTTCCCTACTAGAACTCATTCGGCGGTACACGTATATCCATTTTCACCAGATTTCGACCGATGAGGTATTTGGTTCTTTAGGTGAGGAGGGCTCTTTTTATGAACATTCTCCCTATAGACCAAACTCCCCTTACTCTGCTTCAAAAGCGTCTGCCGACCATCTTGTTCGCGCCTACTCGCGCACTTACGGGTTATCGACGACCGTTTCTCATGCGGTGAATAATTTTGGTCCTTACCAGCACCCTGAAAAATTGATCCCTAAAATGATGGGCCGCTTACGGGACAATAAGCCGGTTCCCATTTATGGAAAAGGAGCGCAAAAAAGGAGCTGGATTTTTGTTGAAGAGCATGCAAGAGCTCTTTGGATCCTCCTAAATCGGGGCGTTTCAGGAGAAACGTACAACATTCCGGGGACAGCCACTTTGAGCAATCTCGAGGTGGTGCAAGCCTTCACCTCTCTTTTACAAGAACAGGGATTGTACCAGGGCAGCTGGGAAGAAGCTGTTCTGTTTACCCAAGAGCGGTTGGGGCATGATTTTCGCTACCACTTAGATGGGAAAAAACTCTTCCAGCTTGGCTACGCTCCAGAAGTCTCTTTTTCTGAGGGCCTCCTTAAAACCTATCGATGGGAAGGGAGTAGGCAGCGCTCTTAAAGAGCGCCTTCTAAAATGCTTTTGGAGCGTTTCGGAGAAAATTTTCCCCAGAAAAAAGATAACCCCTTGCAATCGTTGCAGAGAAAAATGGCGCAAGTACAGTCATGTAATAGAGTTTTCTGAGGCACGTAATTGTCAAACACTAGTCAAAAACGCCCTTTTAGAGCTTTTCTAATGAGCGTCTCATTTTGAGACTAGTCGCAAAGATCGTGACTTGCGTAAGGCCTGGCATCGAGGAGTAAAAAGATGGACCTCCTAGCTTCTCCAGGTAAATAACACCGTTTTTGTACAAATATTTTACCCAACAACCCACCTTTATCCCAATCTTGCAATATACAATGTAAAAAAATTCTTAAGTTGTATAAAATTTTTTTAATTTTTTAAAAACATTTTTGGAGTTTAAAACATGAAAGCGTCTATGGGAATTCGTCTAAGGGCAGCTGAATGCATGGAAAATTGTGGAATTGGGAACAAATGCACGCAAATGGGCCGAACTGTGTACCGGTGGATTGACAATTGTGGAGCCGTGAATAGATGTATGGATGTTCGTGACAGGGTGATGGATATTCGCAACAACGTGATTGAATGGCTAGTAAATACCTTCGAAATCATGAATCAACACACACCATATCCCGAGATCAATCAGCAAATCAAACAACAATTTGATGGGTATGTTGTTACTGCTTCAGTTATAAAACCGCTTGTGAGCGGTTGGACAGGTTCAGCAATAACCGGTAGTATGAACGCGCTCGTTCCTACAGATTCAAAGGCTTTTATCCCCCTAACGTTTATTGGATCCCTTTCGATTCTAGGTATCATGCATCACTACATAAGCATCATGAAGACCCACCGAGAGGTAGAAGTCTTTATTGCTGCTCTGTCCGCAGATCCCAAATTTGCGTCAACTGTAGTACAACATATGTCAGGTACGCAAAACTGTTTCCCATGCTCTTTGGATCCAGACATCAGTAAATGCAAAGTAGCCACCAAAGTCATAGAAGCCATTTCAACGCTGAAAACAGATCCAGAATTCATCAAGCATCAGAATCGGTATAGGATGAGCGAATGGGCGATTTTTTCCATGATCCTCATCACTTCTGGAATGTGGGGGATTTTTTCCAGTTTTTCTCAAAAAGAAATGAACGGCAGCCTTTTAACTGTGGCCCTCATGATCTCTATTGCAAATATGATCTTACCTTTCGTCAATAGCTATTTTCGCTACCAATTCTTCACCGAAACGGTAAGAAGGATTCAATCAAGCGCACCAGGATTGGAGCAAGGAAGTCCTGTAGGGACCTCTTACCAAGGGGATATGGATGGGACGCAACATCCTGGGCATCGTAAGTCTGCCTACAGAAAAGTACGACCAGGAGTCAGTCAAATTAGTGGGGAGGCCTCTCGTACTGCTAGTCGAGTGTCGGGTATGTTGAGCAGAGCTTTTGGTCTTTTTAGCAGTGTTTCGAAGGTAGCGAGTGTTTCAAAGGCTGTTAGTTCAGTAGCAAGTTCAGCAGTACGGGCTCCTTTAGAACTAAAAATCACTCCACCACCAAAGCTTTTTGGTAACGGTGATCTAAAACAGCGAGTAGATAACCCACTAATTTCCCCTCATGATATGAAAGATTTTATGGCTCAAGCTGCATTGAAAGAGGTGAAAGTACCTCTGTCAAAAGATCCAAACCAAACTGTTATAGAATCATTACAGAGAAACGCAGCGCAGGTCTCTAGCGAGGTTCTAAGTATGGGTCATCCGATAAACGGTGTTCTTGATGATAAGAAATTTGTTTCAGAAAATAAGGGTCTGTCTATCGCAGGGTCATTAAAAGATTCTTTAGCAGGTCGTGTACAAGGAGTCTCTAGGGAGGTTAAAAGCGTGACTGACGCCGCGGATAAAGCTCTTAAGGAGGAGAAATCTGTATCAGAAAATAAGGGTCTGTCTATTGCAGGGTCATTAAGAAATTCTTTACAAG
>JBCAXK010000056.1:0-8170 GCA_038534095.1 Chlamydiota bacterium
CTTGTAGTGCGTACCTTTGATAAAAGTATTTCCTTTATCTCCCCAGAAGTAGGGATAGAGCATATAAGGGATTATGTCAGTTTTTCGATCTTCTACCAAGGAGAATTTGGCAAGGGTTATACTACCAACCAGGTAGCTCTTAAAGCATCTATAAATTATTAAGGGTCATAATTCTAGGAATATGCCTTTGTCTTCTTGTGTACAAAGTCGCCTAACGGCAGAAAAGAAAAAGGGAAAACAAAACTTCACCTCAGGAGAAGTGGGAAAGTCCAGACAGGAAAAGCTCTCTCCCGCTTTCTGGGAAGAGATCGTCATTTTCGGTAATGGTAGAAAAAAAACTCTTACTTTGAATTCTTCTTCTGAATAGAAGAGAGCGTAAACCGAGGAGAAAAAGAGATTTTGAACGTTTTCAAAACAGATTGCATATTTGATGAAGAAACTATGGATCTTTCAATGTCTCTTTATAAGCCAGATTGCTTACTTCCTCAGCAAGGGTGATAAGAAAAGTTGCAAAGCGTGGGCTTTACGAAATATTGTGCTCTGAGGGAGCTTTCTCGATGCCGATTTGCGTTTCTTCACCATTGATATTCGATGGTTTTCCCCCTACAACCTTCTTCTGTAAATCGACACGTGTTGCGAGCACTTCTTTTTGGATATGCTCAAGGTACTCAGAAAAACAGGCAGAGATTTTTTGTGTGACCTCAATGGAGAGAATGATCCGGTCGGTTACCTCCAATCCCATCTCTTTTCTTTGCAAGTTTACCTTATTGACAATCTCCCGCATGATCCCCTCAAGGAGAAGCTCTTCTGTTAACTCCGTATCAAGAGCAATGTACAGATTCTCTGAGCAAATACCTTTGCGTGATGGTTTGCTGTGGCGACCCACTTTTACGTCCCCTTTTTCTAGAAGAATTACCTCCTCCTCAATAGCAATTTCTTTCTGATTTGCTTGCAAAAATTGCTTAATTTCTTGTTGCGACCAGCCTTTGAGCACTTTTTGTATTTGAGGAAGGCGCCTGCCCACTTTTTTTCCAAGAACAGGGAAATTGGGAGAAATCACATAATCCACATACTCAGCATCATCTGCATGAATCGCGATTTCCTTCACATTGAGCTCTTCCTGAATCAAGGATTTTTGCCTGGATAAAAGCTCCGCGTCTTTTTTTGAAAAAGCAGCAATAATCGCGCAAGAAAGGGGCTGCCTTACTTTCACTTTGCATTCCTTGCGGAGAAAATGGCCCAAACTCACCGCTTTTTGGGCAAGGTGCATTTCCTCTTCTAACGCTTCATCTCGAAGGGAAGGGGCGTACTTTGGGTAATCGCAAAGATGAACAGAGACTGGATCGGTCTCTTGTCTTAGCTGCTGATAGATCGTTTCGGTCAAAAAAGGGATGAAGGGCGCCGCAATTTTCGTGAGCTTGAAAAGCGCCGCATAAAGACTCCCAAAAGCAGACTCCCGATCAAGCGTCGCTTCATCTTGCCAAAAACGGGGCCTAGACCGCCGAATGTACCAGTTAGTCAGCTCTTCAATGAAGAGCAAAATGGCACCTACAGCCCCACTCAAATCGTATACATTGAGAGCATTTTCAACAGAGAGAAGAGCGTTTTCTGATTTTGAAACGATCCATCTGTCTAGTAAAGAGGTGGGATGGCTTACTGCTTTGGGACTCCATCCATAGATCTTGGCGTAGGTGGCAAGAAAGACATAACTGTTGTAAAAAGGCAAAAGGATCTGGCGTAAGACCAGCTCGACCCCCTTAGAGGAAAAACGGAAGTCATCGGCGCGAACAGCCGGGCTTTGTAACATATACAAACGGATCGCATCGGCTCCATACCGATCAATGACTTCGGTCGGATCGGGATAATTCTTCAATCTTTTGGACATTTTTGCCCCATCTTCTGCGAGAATAATCCCATTGACTACTACATTCTTGAAGGCGGGCTTGTCGAAAAGCGCCGCTGCAATCACGCTCAAGGTATAAAACCAGCCCCGCGTTTGATCCAAGCCTTCTGCAATAAAATCGGCAGGAAATGCCTTTTCTGTCTCTGCAACCCCTTCAAAAGGGTAATGATTTTGCGCGTAAGGCATACAGCCCGATTCAAACCAACAGTCAAACACCTCGGGTATCCGGGTATAGGTCTTGCCGTTTTTCTCGATTTTCAGAGAATCAATATGGTGCCTATGGAGATCGTGAACGGTTTCTTTCGTGAGCTCTTCCAGTTCTTTTTTTCCTCCAAGTACGAGGAGATCCTCTCCCCCTTCAGATTCCCAAATAGGAATAGGAGTGCCCCAGTAACGATTTCTGGAAACGGCCCAATCACGCGCATTTTCTAACCATTTTCCAAAGCGCCCTGTTTTGATATGCTCTGGGACAAAACGGATCTGTTCAGTAGAGCGGAGCAGCCGCTCTTTGATTTGTTCTACTCCAATGAACCAGGTCCGAACAGCCCGGTAAATTAAGGGAGTATCAGAGCGCCAACAGAATGGGTAGCGGTGACGTATTTGGCTCTGATGAAAAACCTTCCCCTCTTTTTTTAACCTTTGCATGATCGCTTTATCCGCGTCTTTGACAAACGTTCCAGAAAACTCAGGAACCTCTTTTGTGAATTTACCGTTATGATCAACAGGGCATACAAGAGAGATCCCCACCTTTTGACAAGCAAAAAAGTCGACTTCTCCAAAAGCGGGAGCTGCGTGCACAATACCTGTACCATCGTCCATCGTTACAAAAGGATCACAAATCACAAAAAATGCAGGATTCTCGGCAGAAAAGTAGGGAAATAGTGGGTGATACTTCTGGTTTTCTAAGTCTTTCCCCACATATTCTTCTAGAACGGTATAGGGCTCTTTGATCAAGGCAGAAACCCGTTTTTTTGCCAGAATGAAACTCCCCTTTTTCCCTTCCACAGAGATCTTGACATAGGGTTCCTCGGGGTGGACAATCAACGCCAAATTGGAAACGAGCGTCCATGGAGTAGTGGTCCAAGCAAGGAAATAGGTCCCCTCCTCCCCATCTACAGCAAATTGCGCCGTCAATGAGGGATCTTGCACTTCCTGGTAATTCAAGTTCGCTTCAAAATTCGATAGAGGCGTGCCGAGCTTAGCAGAAAAGGGCATGACTTTAAAACCTCGGTAGACTAACCCTTTTTCATAAAGCGTTTTGAACGCCCACCAAACACTTTCCATATACGAAAGGTCCATAGTTTTGTAAGCCGAGGAAAAATCGACCCATCTTCCCATACGCTCTACCGTTTTTTCCCACTCACTCGTGTAGCGTAAAACAATTTTTTTGCATTCTTGATTGAATTTCTCAATCCCAAATTGTTCAATTTCAGGAGCTCCAGAAAGGCCTTTTGCTTTTTCAATCTCATTTTCCACAGGCAGCCCATGACAATCCCAGCCAAAACGTCTTTTGACAAAGTAGCCTTTCATGGTTTTATAACGGGGAATCACATCTTTGATCGTCCCCGCTAAGAGGTGCCCATAATGGGGAAGGCCTGTGGCAAACGGAGGACCGTCATAGAAAGAAAATACAGGATCATTTTGCCTATTTTCTAACGACTGTTGGAAAATATTCTTTTTTTTCCACAAAGCAAGAACGCGCTCTTCTCTTTGGGAAAAGGTCTCTTTTTTTTCTAAATCAAACATGGTCTTCCTGGTTACTTTCTTGGGAAACGTCCTCTTATCATAGAGAATCCCCCGAAAAAGTGCAATTTGCGGAAAAGTGAGAATCGACGTTGATTTTTGTCCTTTTATGAAAAAAATGCCTTTTTATGATAAAATGATGGGTATTGACATTCTCGAAAAAAGGCTTTGACGTAAGGCTTTTTCTCGGGGGTGTCAAGGTTTCGACTTATAAGCGAAGCTTTTGTGGCATGCAGAGGATGTCGGTTGGCCTCTTTAATCATCCGGCAAAACAACAAACGATATCTCAGAAGAGTTTGTCGAGATGGCCGCATAACCTAACGGTTTGCACTATCCGGTAACCTAAAATCTGACCAGGAGTTTTAGTTTTTACCGTCATATATCCAGGTTAGGGTAAAGCCTTTCATCACACCTCTTGAGCTTTACCTGAGATAAAAGAGGGTGTGTTCGCTGATTTCGGGGCGCCTTGCGGCTTCAGCGAACAGTACTCGAGGCGATAAGCATGTAGTCATAACAGTTCTTTGTTTGATAGGGACGAGAGTTCGATTCTCTCCACCTCCAATGCATTTTAAGGCTTCAGTTTCATGGCTGAAGCCTTTTCTTTTCAGTAGGACACAGCACAAAATTCATGTCGATACCAAACTTGAATCCACCTTTTTCTTTAGGGAATGAATGGCTTATACACAAGAGAAATATATTCTTGGAGGCAAGGATTCTCAACGTAGGGTTTTTCCATCTTAGCTCTTAACAAGGCTTGATGCTTTTCAACACCGAAACGATCATGGGCGCTCACTATTGGAGAATTTGAAGTTACCAAAAAATATCTAGGAAACGCCTCCAACCTACTCGCTCGGATGCTGGCCGTCCCGCCAATACTCAATACATCATGGGTAAGAGATGCCTATTTAGTGGTTCATGCTCTAGGAGGTGTCGATTATTCTATGAGGGTTTCTCAAGTGCAGATAGCTGTTTTCTTTGATCGCATCAAAATCACTAATCCAGGAGTGCTTGCTTTTGGACAAACAATGGCAAAAGCTCTATGAGGATACCCTCGTTGAAGAAATCATGTCATTGGTCGTATTTCAACTTCTCCAAAAGATCTACCTGCTGTATTTGCGCTGAGGAAAAGTTAGAAAACCTTCCCCAATCAAAAGTTTTGAATGCGTCTATCCACCTCGAAAATGCAAGGGTTCGATTTTGAAGAACTCTTTTTACAGACAAAACTCATGGAAACAAGGAAAACCGGATAATTAAGGCATTGCTTGTTTACTGTCTATGTCTGAGGCATGCAAATTCAAACAAGACATCACAAAAAACAAACTGAGAATAAACGAAAAGATCCTAGGTGTGTTTGCAAACATAATCGTCTCCTTAGGATGGTCTTTAAAATCCTGCTAGTATTAAAAAGAAGGTAATTTAGCAAAAATATCAAAATTTTGCAAAGAAAAAGTTTTGATCCTCATAGGGGAGGTATTGTTATGGAAAAATCCCCATGCAGACTTTTGAAGAGTCCAAACCACTTACACAAGGTAAAATGTTGGGCAACACGAATCTGACAGATCCGAGCGTCAGATAGCGGATGACTGGACGGTTAAGTCTAGCTCTAGGACAAATGGATCATCCTTAATGTCGTATCTTCTAAGCCTAAAAGAATAGGTGTCAGCAACCAATTTCATCACTCATCTTTTTCTATTAACTTTATCGATCTTGGATGAAAGCCTTCTAAGTCTTTTTTATCATAAATACAAATCGTAATTTCCTTTTTATAATCTTCACTGGATAAATGTGCATGCTGTAATTTCGGGTTATCTATTATCTGATCTAAGTATCCTCGTAATTGAACAGCTTCTTCTTCAGTTAAAAAAATACTAATAGTGTCTAATTTTTTATCAGACTGCTCATCTAAAATTCTCATAACATACATCCTGGGTGAGAAGCATATCTATTGACTGAGTTCAACACAGTCGTTATTGCTCATCAGACTTTATAGATCCAAAAATTAACAAATTTGCTCTGTGAAAATAATTGAAAAAAGAATCTTCTCTCCTTCTTCAAACGGGTAGTTTTTTATATATTTTAAAGATTCTTGTTTGCTTCTGGCGTTAAACGCATCTTCTGACTCTGAATCAGTTGGCTCACAAGACCAGTTGTCTGGGAATGCTTCTAATGTCGAAGTCAGTTTATAAACATCCCCACCAAAAATGCCTATTTTATCTTTATCAATGAGGTAAATGAGCTGTTGGGCATCAACCTTGCTCCAAGCCAAATTATGGATTCCATATTTCTCTAACGAGATTGCATGTTTAGTGATTTTTTTTCTGATTTCATTTTTTATCATTTGTACCAGCAAGTTTATTTGCTAAGAGCGTGAGATCATCTTTTGAAAGGGAAAATTCTGGACCTTCCTCCATAGCGACTAATTTTAAAACGAAGTAATCTAATCCCTCTTAGAAATATAAGCCATGGTCTCTATAGACTTTAAAAGCCCACTTTGAAATCTCTTGACTATTGCTTCCTTCTACAATTTTCTCTTTTAATTCTAGGCCGAATTGCTTTTTTGTATATACCGTCATTATTTCACTCCAAGTCCGTAGTGAATTGGTGGGTAATGCATTGACTCTAGCGTTTGTCCATTAAGCATCTTTGGATGAACCCGAACCACTTGCCCTAAGTGATTATAACTTTCCATCCAAGATCTTATCTGCCCATTATTAGGATTCCATTCTGTTACGTATGAAGCTCCTCTGGTAAATCCTTGTTTTGCAGCTGGGACTTCCAAAGATGCCCATTCAGGTGGCATACCCGTTGTTTACAGCAGTTGCTCGGTCAACGTTGCTCTATGCTCTCCTGTGATTATGGTGCTCATTCCAGTGATCAATTGAAGACCATGTGCAAAAATAGTTCATCCAATCGAAGCAGCTAATGCTTCAGAGCTAAGTGTTGCGAGCCCTACTGCACTTGCTTCCAAAAAACCTGCAAATGATTGCATCAATCCTTGTACTCGAGGATGAAAAAGAACCTCTAAGGATAAATCCACAACGCTTCCTATGCTTACCTGTGCGCGCAGGATAGGATTGGTCGCAATGCCTCCTCCTTATTTATTAGAATCAAGTTGCACTGAGAAAGGAAGTTGGTTTTTCTTGCAATTGCTCAAATGTAAATTTTTGAGCAATAATCTCAACTGTTTCATCGTAAAACAGAAGTACATAATGTTTGCATGTATCCAAAATTCTATCCTTCTCCTTTCTAAATTCACCAATCCAAGGAGAATCAAGTATTTCAAAAAATGCTCCTTCTGGTAAAGCTAGCAAATAGCCTTTTAGGTAAAATTCCTCGTTAATTACTTTATATGCTACAACTTCTGCACATCGTAGAACCCAATAAGTATCATCCTCGTCTTTATGATACTCTAACTTAAATTCCGTATGATCAGATAAACATAGTAGCTCACAGTCTCTTGCCCACGTTCCAGCTGCTGGCATATCTATTTTTTCAATTTTCATATCTTTCACTCAAGTTTGATTAAGAAAGGAAGTTGGTTTTTCTTTCAATTGCTCAAATGCAAATTTTTGAGCAATAATCTCAACTGTTTCATCGTAAAACAGAAGTACATAATGCTTGCATTTATCCAAAATTTTATTCTCTTCCTTTCCAAATTCACTCATCCAAGGAGAATCCAATACTTCGAAAAATCCTTCTTCAATCGGCATATGTTTCAAGTAGTTACCTCTGGAAAATTCCTTGCTTGTTACTTTGTACGCTATAATTCTCTCGCACTGCAATCTCCAGTAAGTATCATCTCTACCCCTGTGATAATTGATTTTTAATTCCTTATAGTGGACTAAACACAATCTTTTACAATCTCTTGTTGAGCTCTCTGCGCCAGCAATTTTTATTTTTCTAGTTTTCATATATTTCTCATATTATATTTATTCTAATGGGTTAATAAAAGAAGTTCCTGGAGGACTTCCTCTGATCCTAATAATATCGCTAGGTAAATTATCTCTTAGATGGTTATTGAGCAAAAGTTCGTATTTTTCTATTCCCGTTTTATCAATGACTATTTTTGGTTTTATTCCGGATCTCCTTTTCCGGAGCTGTTGTTATTTATGTTTTTTAAAAGAAATTCTTTCATCATATTTAATTCTTTATTAGTTTTTTCTTTATCAATATTATTTCCTTGAATAGCTCTTCGTGTTTCAAGTGGGGTCCAAAAATCATACCACTTGCTAACAAGCTCTTTATCTTTAATATCAGCGGCATCTAATGCTCCCTCAAGTTTACCTACCAAGTCGTAGAAATCATTAGTTTCCTCATTCAGATAGCGCTGTATCAGATCAATCATACTTTGCCAAAGTCGCTTTTGCTGGACTGTCATATCCACAATTATCTCCCAGTTGTAATTATTGTTATCACCAGAGATTTTGACGGGGTAAGATCCAAATGTGTCTTTGACTGTTTATTCGGTGAGCTGATCATTTGCATCAAACTTGTATCTAAGGGAAATTTTCGAGTTTACGTTGA
>JBCAXK010000057.1:0-8103 GCA_038534095.1 Chlamydiota bacterium
GGGGCAAAAGCCTTGCTTGCGACAATTTACCTTCATAGAGCGAAAGGGAAATATGACCACATCCCTTCTGCTAAGCGTCTTGGTTCGGTCCAAGAAGTTCCTAAAATCAGCAAGGTAGTCAAGCGTGTTGTGGACCAGTCCGTTGCCAGCAGATAGAAGCAAGGCGTTTCAGATACGCATATGAGCCGTAATCGATTAGAACGGCGTCCTTTTTTCAACACAAAGCCAAAAGCTGGGATATCTTCTCTCTCGTCGAATTTCTATACCGAACGTTTTCTCAGAGTCTTCAAGCACGATCGCTTGAGCTGCTTTATAACAATGAAATTTTTTGAAAGGCACCGTTTGTAACGGAAGGGGAGTTAGGATCTTCAAAGTGGGTCTTTTGGTAGGAAGGGAAAAAGCAGATTTTTTGGGTCTAAGTCCTGTCATCGGAAAATAGAAAAGAGAGAACATGATCTTCTGCGCATAGAGAGGTTTCTTTAGCCTGATAATTTTGTAAGGGGAGAGAGTGGTGAAACCGACGGTTTTTGATGGATTGATCGGTAGTTAGCTCTAAATAATCGGTGCTTGTATTTTGTTTTGTTTGCAGAGCGTAGTAGAGAGAAGCGCTGTAGGGAACAATTGCATCTTTTTTTTGGAATACAACGAGCTTTTTTCCACAAAGATCCCCCCAATGCTCTGAGAGGTTGAGTTCCCATCCAAGGGAGCGGATCATCCAAGCAAGCACCTTCCCAAAATAGGGATGGTTTTTTGCAACAAGCTTACAGATAGAAGAAAAGGAGCGCTCATTCACATATTTGATGGGATCTTGTGGATGAAGATTTTTCACAAAGGCGCTGACGATTCCTCCGAGGCCATGTCCGTAGAAAAAAATTTGATGGGGTTGTTTTTTCAAGGAAGAGGTGACGTATTGGTAGAGAGTGTCTCCGTCTAAAATCAGGTCAAAAATCCGCATCGGCTTGCCTGAAGACTCCCCACATCCTCTATAATCTACGCTGATGAAATTTGCTACGGTCCCTCTTTTTTGGCAGCTACTTAGGAGCCAGTCGTATTCTCCATGTTTGACAAGAGACCCGTTTGGCTGAAATAGAAGGACGGTAGGCGTTTGTTCCTCTGCCTGCTTATGGATGTAATGCACGCCTGATAAGGCGGCTCCATCGGGAGTGTGAAGGCGAATAAGACGGGTTGTAAAATGGGTTTTTAAAGGGTTTTCCTCTTCTTCAGACCAAATTCTTGCAAATACTTCTGCCGTTGTTCGGATCTCTTTCTTCCGATATTGGGTAGAAGGAAGGACTTTTTTTCGGCAAATTTTCCTGCAAAGAGCTCTGCCTAAGGTGAAGGGAAACAAGAGCGCAAGAACGGTTTTTTTGATCCAGCTCGATTTTTTCCGATAGATAAAAATGGTGTCGTGCCATTTTGCATTAAATACGTGTTCTTTATCGAGCGTCATGAGAGGGGAATTCCTAAAAAGCGCGCCGCAGATTTTTGAATAAAGAGAATCATTTGCGCGACTCCGTTTGCCCGGTTCATCGATAAACTGCTTGTAATCCCTAGCTCTTCTAAAAAGAGGGGTTTTGTCAACAAGATTTCTTTTGGGGTCAGGCCTGAGTAAAAGGTGATGATGAGGTAGGCAAGGCCTTTTGCAATCAAAGCGTCTGAATCGGCTTCAAAAAAAACTTGATCATTTTTTGTATAGGGGTGGATATGCGTTTCGCTTTGGCAACCAGAAACGCGAGATAGGTGATTTTTATATTTGGGATCCATTGGGGGGAGGTCTTTACCCAGTTCCATCACTTTCCGGTAAATACTTTCCTTTGAAGGGCAATCGATGAAAGCGTTTTTTAAAAAATGTTTTTTTTCGTTAAGATCCATGATTCCATCATAGCCTACTTTTCTGTTTATCTCAATTTTTGTGCATGGGCGGACCTGCCTAAAAGAAAAAACGTGTCAGCGCGGCTTGGAGTAGCATGGTCAACATTTTTTTTATCGGCGCTTCGATCGTTCAGAAATCTCTTATTAAGAGAGGGGTAAGAGATATTGTCGCATCTGTTTGTCACCATCTACGAGGCTCTATGAAAGCGTTGCTTGTTTGAGAGAGAGGATAGAAGTCTCTTTTTTCAACGCTTTAAGCCCTTGTTTGCAAGGGGGATTATTTATGGTTTTTTGCTGCGCCGATTCTTGTATCTTTTCTCGCGTCTTCTTTTTGCGTATATAAAAATTCTATTTGATAGAAGAGGGAGCCATTTCTATTTAACACTTAAGCACGATTTCGTTTGAAAACAGGGTCGATTTTTTATTGACATTAACAAAAAAATCGGTTTTGATTAATATCATTTCCTAGATGTGAAATTTGGAATACATGGCTAAAGAAGAAGCAATAAAAATTGATGGGGAAGTCGAAGAACTTTTACCCAATATGAGCTTTAAAGTGCTCTTGAAAAATGGGATGCGTGTCATCGCGCATTTATGTGGAAAAATGCGAATGAAAAATATTCGCGTTTATGTGGGGGATACGGTTACAGTAGAAATGTCAACATATGACCTTTCTAAAGCTCGCATTGTTTACCGTCAAAGATAATTTTATTGTTTGCAGTTTTTTTCTGTGACTATCGCAGTAGGTGTTGATTTTATATCAATATATGTATAAAATAATGAAATTTTAAGTAGAAAATTATCCCTTTTTAAACGCCCAGGTAGCTCAGGGGTAGAGCACTTGCATGGTAAGCAAGCGGTCGTAGGTTCAATTCCTATCTTGGGCAAAAAACATTGAAAAAACTAGCCCCTAACGGAGGATGAATTAGAAATGGCCAAGCAAACATTCAAAAGGACCAAGCCTCATGTCAACATCGGAACAATCGGGCATGTTGACCATGGAAAAACGACGCTTACAGCAGCAATCACAAAAGTTTTGTCTAAAGCAGGTGGAGCTGAGTTTCGTGATTATGGCGCGATCGACAACGCTCCTGAGGAAAAGGCGCGGGGGATCACCATCAACTCGACGCACATCGAATATGAAACAGAAAAGCGGCACTACGCTCACGTTGACTGTCCAGGACACGCCGACTACGTAAAAAACATGATTACAGGTGCTGCCCAAATGGATGGAGCGATTCTTGTTGTTGCTGCAACAGACGGTCCTATGCCCCAAACGAAAGAGCACATTTTGTTAGCTCGTCAGGTGGGTGTACCAAATATTGTCGTCTTCCTGAATAAAATCGACCAGATTAGCGCTGGTGATGAAGAGCTTGTTGATCTTGTCGAGATGGAACTTACAGAACTTTTAGAAGAACATGGTTACAAAGACACGCCAATCATCAGAGGTTCTGCTCTAAAGGCTCTTGAAGGAGATGAGAAATATGAGGCGATCATTCGGGAGCTAATGGGCGCTGTCGATGAAAAAATCCCAACGCCTGCTAGAAAAACAGACGAATCCTTTTTGATGCCGATCGAGGACGTTTTCTCCATTTCTGGACGTGGTACAGTTGTAACTGGCCGAGTCGAAAGAGGAGTAATCAGACTCAACGATAAAATCCAGATTGTTGGAATCCGGGAAACAAGAGATACCGTTGCTACTGGCCTAGAGATGTTCAATAAACTTCTAGACGAAGCTCAAGCTGGAGAAAACGTAGGTGTTCTCTTACGCGGTATTGACAAGAAAGATGTTGAAAGAGGAATGGTTCTAGCTGCTCCAGGCACTTGTAAACCACACAAAAAGTACAAAGGCGCTGTCTATGTCTTGAATAAAGATGAAGGTGGACGTCACAAGCCTTTCTTCACTGGATATAGACCACAGTTTTTCTTTAGAACCACAGATGTAACTGGAACAGTTGCCCTTCCAGAAGGCACTGAGATGGTGATGCCTGGTGATAACGTCGAAATCGTAGGAGAGCTCATTTCTCCTGTGGCGATGGAAAAAGGTATGCGTTTTGCGATCCGTGAAGGTGGAAGAACGATCGGAGCAGGAACAGTTTCTGAAATCATTGAGTAGACTGTTTTTGATAAAAAGTCAGGGTGTGTAGCTCAGCTGGTAGAGCAGCGATCTCCAAAGTCGCCGGTCGGGGGTTCGAATCCCTCCGCACTCGATAAAAAAGGATGAAGATGACGATAGTGACACGTTCAAAAAAACAAAAAAAATCGGGTCTCATACAAGAGGTCCAAGAAGAGCTAAAGAAAGTTCATTGGACTTCAAGAGCAGAACTAAAAATGTTCACCAAGATCGTAATTGGTTCTACTCTGTTTTTTGGGATTAGTATTTATTTGACCGATTTAACCATCCGAGAAATTCTTTCTAGTATTGGGTATTTGTGTCAATGGATAGTGGGTTAAGCATGCATAAGTGGTACGTAGTTCAAGTGATTTCTGGCCAGGAAAAAAAGGCCAAGAAGTCGATTGAAGATTATCTTCATCAAAAGGGGATGAGTGATTTCATTGGAGAAGTCCTTGTTCCGACAGAAAAAGTATCTGAGGTGAAGCGGGGCGAGCAGAAAATTAGCGAAAAGAAGCTTTGGCCTGGCTACATCTTAGTCAAGATGACGCTCAACGATTCTTCTTGGACGTATGTTAAAGGGGCGTTGTCCGTTCTAGATTTTTTAGGTGGTGACAAACCAACGCCGCTCACCGATCAAGAAGTTGTGGAAATTCTCCAAGACATAGAGCAGAAAAAACAAGGTGTTGTTCAGAAACATCAATTTGCAACAGGAGATAAAGTGAAGATCACTGATGGGGTGTTTGTCAATTTTATTGGCACAGTCACTGAGGTGTTTCACGACAAAGGAAGGCTCAGCGTTCTTGTTTCCATTTTTGGAAGGGATACTCGAGTCGATGATCTCGAGTTTTGGCAAGTGGAACAAGTTTTGAATGAGACCGAGTAGAACATAGTAAGGAATATTCATGGCGAAGAAAAAAGTTGTAAAAATCATTAAATTGCAAATTCCTGCAGGGAAAGCAAATCCAGCTCCTCCTATTGGTCCAGCTCTTGGAGCTGCTGGGGTCAATATTATGGCCTTTTGTAAGGAGTTCAATGCACAAACAGCGCAAAAAAATGATCTTTTACCCGTAGAGATCACCGTTTATCACGATAAATCTTTTGATTTTATCACAAAGCAACCCCCAATGTCCCGACTGATTTTGAAAGAAGCCAACCTCTCTTCTGGTTCAGGTGTTCCTAACAGAGATAAGGTAGGAAAATTATCGATGGATCAAGTCGAAAAGATCGCAGAAGTAAAGGCTCCCGATTTGAGAGCAGCTAGTAAAGAAGCTATGTGCAAGATTGTGATGGGTACGGCGCGATCTATGGGCGTGGACATCGAGGCAGGAGGATAAACACCATGGCAAGAACAACGAAAAAACAAACGCAAACAGAAAAAATTCTTTCTGAAAAAAAAGAGCAGTATACCCTTAAGGATGCCATTGGTCTTCTCCAAGAATGTCCAAAAGCCTCTTTTGATGAATCGGTCGATTTGTCCGTAGTTCTCGGAGTCGATCCCAAAAAATCGGATCAGCAGGTGCGAGGCATTGTCTCCCTTCCTCATGGAACGGGAAAAAAAGTACGCATTGTCGTTTTTGCAAAAGCAGATAAGGCAGAAGAAGCAAAGCAATCTGGCGCCGATTACGTAGGAGCCGATGAACTCTTAGAAAAAGTGCGCTCTGGATGGACAGATTTCGACGCTGTTGTTACCACTCCCGATCTTATGCGAGAGGTGGGTAAGCTAGGAAAAATCCTAGGTCCAAGAGGACTCATGCCGACACCGAAAGCAGGGACAGTGACTCAGAATGTGGGTAAAGCTGTGAAGGAAATTAAAGCGGGACAGATCTCCTTTAAGGTCGACAAGCAAGGTGTTTTGAACAATAGCGTGGGTAAGATCTCCTTTTCTCTCGAAAATTTAGAAGAAAATATCGACTTTTACATGAGCAGCGTGATGAAAGTGAAGCCAGCAACGGCCAAAGGCGTTTACGTAAAAAGGCTTGTCCTTTCTTCCACGATGGGCCCAGGCCTCCCAATTGACATCAACTCTTTATCTTTGAGCTAAACAAATGAGACAAGAAAAACAATTATTATTAGATGAAATTAAAGAAAAAATCGACGCTTCAAAGGCGTTCATTGTCACCCAATACGATAGCGTGACGCCCAATCTTTCTTGGGAATTTCGAGAAAGATTGCGCAAAAATGACGCAGAATTTGAAATTGTCAAAAAACGCATTTTTCAAAAAGCGGTGCAAGCCTGTGGAATCGAAATGGTTTTAGAGGCAAAGGGGAATATCGGTGTAGTCTTCATTAACGAAGAATTGATTGATGGAACCAAAGCTTTTTGTACCTTTAATAAGGATCAGGGGGACCTTTTTACGATTCTTTCTGCAAAATATGAACAGGAAATCTACTCTCCTTCTGATGTGCAAGCACTATCTAAGCTTCCAAGCAAAGAGCAAATGAGAGCGCAGTTTATCGGCCTTCTCGAAGCTCCTATGGCACAAACGTTGTCCACTATCGATGCTTTGTTGACAAGTGTTGTCCATTGCTTAGAAAACAAAAGTCAAGAATCTAATCAAACATAGTTGAGGTAATATCGTGAGTACAGAAACAGAAGATCAAAAACTCCAAGACTTAGTCGGTCTTTTAAGCAACCTGACCGTTCTCGAAATGTCTAAATTGAAAACTGCTTTAGAAGAAACCTGGGGAGTAAAGGCTGCAGCTGCTGCTGTTGCTGTCGCTCCTGCAGCTGCTGAAGCGGGCGCGGCTCCTGAAGCAGAAGCCACCGACTTTAAAGTCGTTTTAGAGAAAGTGGGTAGCAACAAAATTGCTGTGATTAAAGCGGTGCGTGAAATCACAAAGCAAGGACTAAAAGAAGCCAAGGATCTTGTAGAAAAAGCTCCTAGCGTTCTAAGTCCTTCAGCTCCGAAAAAAGACGCCGAAGAGATGGCAGAAAAAATCAAAGCAGCTGGTGGAGAAGTTTCCCTTACAGGGGTTTAATTTAAATACCAGAATATGCAAATCTGATAGAGCAGGAGTGATGTATGGTCTTTTCTGCTCTTGTTTTTAACCAATCCGTTTCCAAGATCTTGGCTTTAATAGGAGAAAAAATGCAAAAAAAGCCCCGCAGCCGCCTGAGTTATCAAACAAAAGAAGAAATCATCGACTTGCCCAATCTTATTGAGATTCAAGTCAAATCCTATCACCAGTTCTTACAGGCAAACCTTCTACCTCACGAAAGAGAGAATATCGGTCTACAAGAGGTATTTCAAGAAATTTTTCCTATCAAGTCCTACGATGAAAAAACGATTCTTGAATTTTTATCTTACCATTTAGGTGTTCCAAAATACAATCCTGAAGAATGCATTCGTCGGGGAATTACTTACAATGTGACGTTGAAAGTGAAGTTTCGGCTTACAGATGAGACGGGAATTAAAGAAGAAGAAGTCTACATGGGAACGATTCCTGTGATGACGAAAAATGGAACGTTCATCATCAATGGGGCAGAAAGGGTGGTCGTTTCTCAATTGCACCGCTCTCCAGGGATCTCGTTTGAGCAAGAACGGCATAGCAAGGGCAACATGCTCTACTCCTTCCGTATCATTCCTTACAGAGGCTCTTGGTTAGAGGCGTCTTTCGATTCCAATGATATGATCTTTATCTATGTCGATCGGAAAAAACGTCGCCGTAAGGTCCTTGCCACTTCGTTTATACGAACACTTGGTTACTCTACCGATGCGGATATCATCGAAGAGTTTTTCGACACATTGAAAGTGAAGATCAAATCGGATAAGGATTTCATCAAGCTTGTTGGGAAAATTTTAGCCGAAGATGTGATCGATGAAAACACAGGGCTCATTTTTGGAAAAGCGGGCGAAAAACTGACTACAGCGATGTTGAAAAGGATGCTCGATGAAAAAGTCGTCTCCATCCGCATTGCAGAAGATGTCGATGAAACCCATCCGATCATCAAGATGTTGGCAAAAGATCCTAACGATTCTTACGAAGCGGCTTTAAAAGACTTTTACCGGAAAATCCGTCCAGGAGAGCCGGCGACCCTTTCCAATGCAAGATCGGCCATCATGCGCCTATTTTTTGATCCAAGAAGATATAACCTTGGCCGGGTAGGGCGCTAC
>JBCAXK010000058.1:0-8019 GCA_038534095.1 Chlamydiota bacterium
ACCGGCTTACCTCAAAGATCATTTATAAAGCGATGAAAAAGGATTCCCCTTTTACAAACCCAAAAAAAATAGAGAAGGTTTTCAACAAAATTACTGACGAATGTCGCGATCTCACAAAAAAATTTCTTCAGGATATTAAAGCCGAAACTAAACCAGCGGCAACTACACCACCAGACAAGCCAGAAGATACGACAGTAGATTATAAGGTAGTAAGGTGCATGTTTTACTTCTCCCTCCATGACACTTTGAAGCACGTGGAAGAAAAGGCAATCATGGAATGCTGCTACAATATTCTACTGACTGGCGTTGCTACGATAGGAGCAATCACCCCGCTTGCTTGCCTTTCAGGTACTGTTGCTATCTGTGTTGCTATCTCTTTAGGAATCCTAGCTACAGCCTTTGCCGCGACAGAATACAAACATCTTGACCTAGTTATCAATTTTAAAAAGCGCCGGTCCGCCTTAAAGATCCGTTTTCCAGAGATTACAAAGAATCCCTCTTTTACAAACCCAAAAAAAATAGAGAAGGTTTGCAACAAAATTGTTGACGGACTTCACGATCTCACAAAAAAATTTCTTCAGGATATTAAAGACGAAACTAACTCACCAAAATCCTCTTTTCCGTTCAATTTCCTGAATGAATAAGCCCCCCAATTTCCCAAGTAATGATGGAACGGATTAGAGAAAACAGACGTCGAAACGTATCGTGAGTGCGGGCTCCAAAAGAACCATCGATCAACTCTGAAACCCATTCTACAATTTCTTCACAAGAACATTTGCATAGGATATCAGCATTCTTGGCCTATAAGAATGGAAACAAAAAAAAGCGATCAAGATATTTACAAAAGGATCCTTTTATTGCTCTATCCTTGGCTCCTCGATCACCAGAGAACTTGGTCGATGAGTATTGCTGGCTCTAATCGACAGAAATTCCTCGATACTCCTTGGCGTTTCCCTCAGGAGGATTCATAAAAACTCTACTGCGTCAGCTTTGCGACCAGAACTGCAAAAAGATGTAGAAAAATGACTAAAAGAGTAGAATGCATGTCTCTACTAAAATAGGTAGTGTTGCTAATGAAAAATGCCTGTGCAGATCGCTTAAGAATCGAAATTTCTTCACCCGAAGCACTAAGATGCTAGATACAATCTAAGAGGAGCAGATGGCATAGCTTTAGAGACGACTTTGCGTGAGGATAGTGTTATCCATGGATACCGTCAAAGCTGAGCAGCTACAGAGAATAGGCTCTTTCTTCATTGGAATAGTAGTAACAATAGGGTACTTGACGGCATTCCCCTGCGCTTTTTTGATAGCGCTTTTCAGTCCAATAGTTTTTGCGAATCGGCACGTAGGGCCTTTTTTAGGACTAGCTACCATGCTTTTTTATTTTCAGGCGACTTTTTCCATTTTACCAACAATTTATTGCCTATGGAAAAACTACGTAAAGAGGCGTTACAAAAAAATGTATTTTTTTTGCCTTCTTCCAGCTTTGCTCTTCGCAACTGGTTTGGAGATCTCAACAATCGCGCTTGCCATCAATAATCTGATCTTTCGTTAAATAAGGACCCTCATCTCTTATAGCCCAGACATACTTTCAGACTAGACATTTTTCTCCAAATAACGCTCTACTTTGCTGTAATTTGGTCTTACTTCGGTCTCTCAGAGCAAAAGATACCTGCCACCATTCTACAAAATCGAGGTATTGATAAGATTTCGGGGAGACTCTCTGCCTTAGAGCGAAAAAGCCCACATATATGTTCTTAGCAAGCTTTGCCAATTTTGCCAATCATGCTTTCTCAAACTCCTAATTAGCGAAAAAGTCCCATTACCCAGTCTTACCAACAGGAATCAGCAAAAACGCTTAAACAGATGCAAAAGAGGGCGTTTTTCCTTCTTCCCAAGACTTCATATAGCTAAGAAGATCTTTCTTCGAGGGCTTGGTTTCAAGAAAATCCCGGTTGTCTTTTGCGCTCACAAAGTGGGCGAGCTTCGCAAGTAGGTGCAAATGACTTTTATCTTCACACGCAAATAAAAAGAAGAGGGTCCCCACTTTTTCCCCATCTAAAGCGCCATAATCAATGGGCTCTTTCGGATAAACAACGGAGACAAGATCAAAAGAATTTGGGAAAAGAAAATCCCGGGTATGAGGAACAGCGATGCCATGATTGAGCGAGGTGGGCATCATTCGTTCCCGGTCGAGAAGTAGCTCGGTCAAAATATGCGCATCGACAAGAAGGTCTTGCGCCATATGAGAGACCGCTTCTTGAATGACCGTTTCTTTATCATCGCCAGCAACGTCTGTAAGAACGGTGCCTTTATGTAGCGCCCGGTAGAGGCCGTAAGCTTGCAGGCCAGAAGACTCATCAGCGGTTTTCTCTTCAAAAAGTTGCGGGTCTTTATTGCTGATCACCCAATCTTCAATTTCTGTTCGACTGAACCGGTACTGGTGGTCTAACCTGTATGAGGGGATCTTTCCCAAGGCGAGCCACCTTTTCACCGTTGTTTCTGAAACGCGCAAAAGCTTTGCCACATCTTTGATTCGTAGATCCATAAAGCCACCTCCTAAAAATTTACGTTATCGGATCGGCAAAAAAAAAGCACTCAATAATCACAGCGAAAGTGGGAGAGCTGTAAATCTTTAGACATTTCATGCTTTACAAGTAAGCGGCACACTTGGGAGGCGCTTTTCATCGTAGGAAGGGTCGCTCGGAGCGTTTCGTTCCTTACCAAATCGGTCACCATCGATAAAATGCCCAAATACTTTTCTTGCTCATTATCTGGTCCTACAATCATAAAAATGAGCCGAACGGGAGCGCGGTCTAACGATTTCCATTCGATACCTGCCCCTTTTTGTATCCCAAGAGCAATCGAAAATGAGGAGACTCCAGGTATTTTTGCATGGGGAATGGCTACGCCCATTCCGATGCCTGTCGAAACAATTTTCTCCCGACCTAAAATAGCGTGATAAAACGTCGCAGGATTTTGGATCTTTCCAGATTGGTAAAGGGTTTGAACAAGGTGTTCTAAAGCGTCATTGCGATCCTTGGCATCCAAGAAAGCAATGGTATTCTCTGTTAAATGGTGGCTCACCTGCGGTTCGCCTTTTTGTCTAAACCAGGCTCGTTTTTTTTTCACATGATCCTTAATGTGATCCAGTATGACCAAAGCCGCCTTCTCCTCTCGTTGTTGTGGTAAGTTCTTCCGCACGCACAAACGTTGCTTGATATGCCTTCGCAATCACAAGCTGCGCGATACGCATTTCTGGCTCAATCACAAAAGGCTCCTTCCCATGATTGATCAAAATCACCCCAACCTCTCCTCGGTAGTCGGCGTCAATAGTGCCTGGAGTATTGAGTACAGTAATTTGGTGCTTGAGCGCATGCCCGCTTTTAGGACGGATCTGCGCTTCAACGCCCTCTGGGAGCTCTAAATAGAGTCCCGTTGGAATCAGCAAGGAACAGTTTGGATGTAAAATCGTAGGCTGCGCCACATCGGCCCGCAAGTCTGCACCTGCCGCTAAAGAAGAGCAGTAAACAGGGACTAGGGAGGGCTTTTTAGCGCGGATTTTTATTGAAATTGTCATAAAAATGTTATAGGGATTGCGCCTGCTCTAACAATGCTTCTAAGCTGCGGGGAGGAGCAGAGGGAGCCGGCTTGTTGTTAAAAAATTCTATGAAAAAGGCTACCGTTTTCTTTAAATTTCTTCTAGGAACAATACAATCGATCATCCCCTTTTCCAAAAGAAATTCCGACTTTTGGGCACCTTCTGGTAATTTTTCTCCAATGGTTTTTTCCACAACTCTAGGACCCGCAAATCCGATAAGCGCTTCAGGCTCAGCGATGATCACATCTCCTAAAGAGGCAAAAGAAGCGGTAACCCCGCCAGTTGTTGGATTGGTTAAAATCGATAAGTAAAACAGGTTAGAAGATCGGTACTTTTTAAGAGCCGCAGAAGTTTTGGCCATTTGCATCAACGAAAAAATCGACTCTTGCATGCGGGCGCCGCCAGAACTAGAGACAATGATAAGAGGGATTCGTCTTTTTTCTGCAAGCTCGATCAAGCGGGTGATTCTTTCCCCAACAACAGATCCCATCGACCCCCCCATATAATTGAAATCGAGAATGCCGAGGGCTACTTCTGTTCCAAAAACCTTCCCTAGGCCTACACAAACAGCTTCATCGCGCAACGATTTCTGTTGCGCTCTCTCGATACGAGAAGGGTAGGAGTCCACATCGGAAAACTCGAGGGGATCTTTGGGCTTAAGACCTGTAAAAAATTCTTGAAAAGAACCCTCGTCACAAAGCTGTTCGATCCTCTGTTCTACAGAAATCCGGTAGTGATAATCACACTTTGGGCAGCAGTTATCGTGCTGTTTTAGCTCATTTGCGTGGATCAGCTCCTGACATTTACAGCATTTGATCCATCCGCTAAACCCATCTTTTTTAGTGGATTGGACCTTGATTTTTGGTTTTCTAGAAAAAAGTCCCATACGCCTTGATCAATGGTCTCACAACTAGTTTACGTATTTTACGAAATTTTGAGAATGAATAATGCCTTGTTTGAGAAAAAGAACTTATAATGAATACTAAAGATTTTATTATAAAACCTGCTCCCACCGTTTTTGAATGACATCCCAATCTAAGATTTCCCAGATCGCTTCTAAATATTTTGGGCGCGCATTTTTATACTGAAGGTAATAAGCGTGTTCCCATACATCTATCCCAAACAATGGAGAAAGTCCCACAGTACTTAGAGGGTCTTGATTCGGTAAACAAGCAATCTCCAGACGATTGGCTTGTTTATTCCACCCAAGCCAGCCCCAACCAGATCCTTGAATAGCTCCCGTTTTTTGATTGAACTCGGCTTGAAAGTCTTCAAAACTCCCAAAATCGTTAGCAATCGCGGCGCCAAGATGCGCCGAAGGCTTTTTTTTCGCTTTAGCAGGAGGACAGAGAATGGTCCAGAAAATGCTATGATTGATGTGCCCACCTCCGTTGAACCGGATATTTTTTTGGAGAAAGACCGCGGCTTCCATATCTTTCTTGGATTCTGCGAGGTGATATTTTTCTAAGTTTTCATTCAGCTTTTGTACATAAGCTTGGTGATGCTTTTGATGGTGAAGTTGCATGATTTCTGCTGAAATAACCGGCTCAAGCGCATCATAATCGTAAGGAAGGTCAGGGAGTTTATACGAAGTTTGGTGCTGCTCACGGCGTTTTTGATCGTTCATAGATTTCCTTAATAATACCTTTAGAAAGCCTTGAAAATACTACGGCCAGGGTATTTTGACAAGAGGCGTTGCCAAGTGATCGGTCCTAAGGCTTCGAGCGCGAGATCTTTCTTCGGCTGGGGATGTAGAGCAAAAAAGGCGTCTACGGTTGAAGGGCTACTAAATACAGCGCGAGAAGCTTTTTCGAGAGGAAGCTCTGGAGATAATAGGAGAGTATCGTACAGAGAAAACAGGCAAGAGTCCTCCCTTTCTTTCCGCTCTAAAAATTGTTGTAGCAAAAGTCGGGCTCTAGACGATTTTGGCCAAAAGCAGCGAGTAATTTTTTGCTCTTGCAAAAGTGCGATCACCCCCTCTTGGGTCTCCTCCTTTGCAACAACAACAGAAGCCTTTGGAGCGTACCGATGGCATAGCGCTTGGGTCGCTTTCCCCACAACAACTAGGAGCGCATCCTCCCAGGATAATTGCAGCTCTTTTGCTGTGGCAAAAAAGTAGCGGGCTGCTTGCTGGCTCGTGAGAATCAGATTCTGATAACACGGGAGCTTTTGAAAGCTGGGCGTAAGCTCTCGAAGAGGCCTTCTTTTCGTGGCAATCATTGGGATGTGCTGAAGGTCTTCTCTTCCCCCCAGCCTTTTTTGATACGAAGAGGGATCGAGTCCTAAATAGAGGACCACGCTTCCTTCCCTTCCCATCTGCGTCCTACCTCGCATCGATGCAAGAGAAAAGAGAGCTGATGAGAGGATCAGATTTGCGCGCAAGCACCGCCAATTTCCCTTGAAGGGGATGCTCCTCTCCTGTCATTTCAACTCTAGGAACTGGGCTCTCTAAACGGATGAGAGCTGCTTCGGCTGCCACGATCGCATGCAGAGATCCTGGAAGAGCAAGATCTTGCTCAAGAAGCTCTAACCGTTTTGGGACAGAGCCTCGTAAGTCGGTCATGGTCGCTTGGGGAAGCATCTGCCTCACCCTTTTTTCTCGGCGAAGGCTCGATGTCCCCACCCTTCCCCCAATAGGGAATTGCGTTAGGGAGAATCCTTTTCGAAACACCAGGCTATCTGCAGGATCCACTCCTTTTGTAATGGCAGCCACCACCAAGCCTTCAGGGATCGTTGCAGGCAAATCTTTTGCAGAATGGATAGCAAGATCTGCCTCTCCTTGCAACACTTTTTCATCCACTTCTCTTGTAAAGAAGTCGGTCTTTTCCATAAGACGAAGGGGCGTTGTTTGATCCACATCTCCGCTTGTCATCAAAAGAGTGGGAATCATACGGATTTTTGGGAAAAACGCTCTCATGCTCCCCTCCACTTCAACAAGTTGTAGCTGACTTAAGCGAGAGCTTCTGATCGCTACTTTAATTTCCCATGAGGGCAATCGCTTTTTGAGCGGTATCAACACCGATTAGCTCCATATTGAACGAGGCATTTTTAGGAAGATGGGCGAAATTTTTCTTCGGAATGATCGCCCTTTGAAACCCCAAATGTTTCCCTTCTTTTAATCGGATCGCAATTCTAGGGCAAGCTTTGATTTCTCCAGATAGGCCCACCTCGCCTAAAACCAACGTGTTTGTCTTGAGAGGCGTTTGGAGTAAAGAAGAGCTAATCGCACATAAAATCGCAAGATCAATCGCAGGTTCTTTCACCTTCATGCCCCCTGTTAACGAGACAAATACGTCACTTTCATGGATCTTGTAGCGCAAATGTTTTTGCAACACAGCAAGTAAAAGTGATAAGCGGTTTTGATCGATCCCGGTCGATTTTCGGCAAGGCGTCGGAAGAAAGGAGCGGGTGACTAACGCTTGAATTTCGAGCAAGAACGCTCTCGCCCCTTCCATCGAAGCGGTGACTGCTACGCCAAAAGCATTACTCGCCCTTTCTTCTAAAAAGAGCTTGGAAGGATTCAACACCTGTTGCAAGCCCCGCTCTTCCATCTGAAAAATCGCTAAATCATCGGTCGATCCAAACCGGTTTTTGATCGAGCGGAGCAGGCGAAAACCGCTCTGTTTATCCCCTTCAAATTCGAGGACCGTATCGACAAGGTGCTCTAGTACCCTAGGACCGGCAAGGTCCCCCGTTTTTGTGACGTGCCCAATCAAGAAGGTGCTGATGTTCCGTTTTTTGGAAAGGTCCATAAAACGGACAGCGAGTTCTTTCACCTGAACCATGGACCCTGGAGGGGCGCTGATCTCTTCACTGTGCAAAATTTGCACCGAATCAATGAAAAGAAATGAGGGATTTAGAGAAGAGACTGCTTGCAAAATCGCGCCGTAGCCCGTTTCGCTAAGAACATACAAGTGGCCTGAAGAAAGCTGCAGACGGTGCGCTCTTAACGAGACTTGCTCCTCCGATTCTTCGGCAGACACGTAGAGCACTTTGTGCCCTTTAGCTGCGTAGAGGTGGGCCACTTGTAGCAAAAGAGTCGATTTCCCAATCCCAGGCGCCCCTCCAATGAGCGTTAAAGCGCCAGGCACCGTCCCCCCTCCCATGAGCCGATCAAACTCAGAGAGCCCTGAAAGGTGGCGGGAAATATCTTGGGGCTGAATGGCGCTGAGAAGTGTGGGCAGTTTCCCCTGCTTAACGCTCTGTTTTTTTCCAGCAACACTTTCCTCAAAAAAGGTGTTCCACTCTTGACAAACAGAGCAAACTCCTACCCATTTTGGTTCACTTTTCCCGCAGCTACTACAACGCCAAATCCGTGAGGTTTTCATCGATCCTCTTCAATCTTAGAACCTGTTTAAAATCCCTTTAATGTTGTATAAACGCTACCTTTGTAATTTTTTTAGAGGTAGTTATGCGAC
>JBCAXK010000059.1:0-7410 GCA_038534095.1 Chlamydiota bacterium
TGAAATTCATTTATCCTCCTTGGGGTTTCCCAAGGAGGATAACAAAATCAATGAAAATTTTGATGCGTCAGTTCTGGTGATTGATCATGAAAGTATTGACAAATTTCTGAGAAAAAATCAAAATTAATTCCCTAAAATCCCGAGGCATGTGATGCACTTTGATCATGATACAGCAAGTCAACCGCAAATCGTCGAAGTCTTTCATGTGGAGGCAGAAAATAAGAGCAGTAGGAATCCCCATATGCAGGAGCAAAAACCTAATGTAAGCTACACCATTTCCGATCACGATCAGATAGGCATATTTTTTCATGATACAAATGCAAAATTAACAAATACTTCCGTTGGTGGGAAGGCAGTTAATATGCAAAAGCTTGGCCAAATAGAAGGTCTTGCTGTTCCCTCATGGTTTGTAATAGCCTCTCAAGTGTTCCAAGAATTTTTAACTGAAAACGGCCTCATGCAGATCATTCATGAACTCGATATGCTATGCCAGAATCCACAAGAAAACTCTAAATTAATACAATCGCTTGCGGATAAAATACGACTGTTAATAATAGAAAAACCATTAAAAAAAGACTTCTACCTCAAACTAAAAAATGCTTACGGAAAACTGTCCCTATCTGCACTTACAACTCTTCCAAGTTTTGCAGTACGAAGTTCCGGAATCATCGAAGATAGTGCTACATCGTCTTGCGCGGGATTGTACGATACTCAGCTGCATCAAAAAGGCATCGATCATATTGCGGATGGAATAAAGTCAGTATGGGCATCTTCATTTAATCCTCGTGTTATCCAAGAGCGCATCCGACTGGGATTAAAGCAAACGCAATGTGAAATGGGTGTAATCATTCAAGAACAAGTAAATGCACGTTCTTCCGGGGTTATTTCTACTCTTGTGCTGAGCAACAATTATCCAGGCATCCAAATCAGCGGAAATTATGGAGTTGGGGAGAGTGTAGTAAGCGGAGAAGTATCTGTTGACGGGTGGGTACTGCACCCCCAAAAGGGGTATATTCTAGAAGAAATTAAGGGAAGCAAGGAGTCTTGTCACCAGCTCTCTTTGCAAGAAGGAGTAGAGAAAGTAGATCTACCTATCTCAAAAAGGGATGCTTTTGTGCTCAATCAAAGCGAGCTTTCAATCCTATTTGCTCAAGTTCAGACAATTAAAGATTCTTATAACTGTGATGTCGATATTGAATATGCAGTGGATCAACGAGGAATTATTTTCATTCTGCAAGCTCGACCCCTTGTAAATGTGCAATTGGATGAAATTCGCGTTGTAGATGTGGAGGACATGAATGAACTCAATACAATTGGTAAGGGGCATTTTTCCGTCGCAGGGGTCGCCACAGGGCGCTTAGTGTTCATAGAGTCTTTGGAAGCTCTTGAAACGGGAGAAATCGTTCTTCAACCCCAGGATATTGCATTGGCATATATTACCACGAATGTATGGTCTCAATACCTTGGCCATATTAAGGGCTTGGTGACTCGAGAAGGATCTCCGGCTTCACATCCCATTCTACTAAGCCGTGAAAAACAAATCCCTTGTGTTATTGGAATTGCTGACGATTTTGAGCAATTGATTGCCTATTCAGGTCAAATCGTCACAATAGATGGTTTTAACAAGTGTGTCTATGAAGGAGATGTCAAAACAAAATCAGCCAGTCAGGATGACCTGTTAAAGCAGTTCGAGCCTGTGTCTATACGACAATGGCCTGAACTTGCCGCCTCTCTTCCCCACTTATTGCATAATAAGATGGCGGTTGAATCTGAAGGTCTTTATTGGAGACGTACCCCAACTTATCCAGTAGTGGGATTTCAAAGGGAACTGAACCTATTACGTTTTGACTTTGTTCCAATTTTACTCAAGAAACCTGATGTAAAGGTCTCATCTAATGTAATCGATGATTATACTTGTTGCGAATTGGCTCCTTTTTCCGAATATGTCGCTTTGTTTGATGGATTCGATACAGACATGGCTTTGGCATTTAATCAAAGTCACAAAAATTGCCTTGCAACCTTTCTAGATTGCTCCGCAAAAGCTACGAGAAGTAAGCAAGATTGGCAAGCATATATTGATGCGTATGCTCATTTGCGATCCTATATATGGCTTGGAGATGCTCTACGATCTTATGCTCAAAGAAAAGTTGAAGAGATTGGTATGGAAATACAGCTCCCTCTTTTCTACCTAGAAGAGTGCGCCAAAGAAATTCAAGCAACTCTTCCTGAACTCGATACACAAATGCACCAAGAGTTGCGTGCGCTTGCTATGCGATTTCAAAAGGAACCTATCTTTGAAGACGTGACTATTTTAGAAAAACATGACCCGGAACTCTATCAATCTGTTGAAGAGCTTGGGAAAAAATATCGATTTGAACACAAGATCTCCTTAGATAAAGAGTTAGACCTAAATGTAGTTTACAAAAGACTGAAAAGGGAGGTTGAGGCTGTAATTCAGGGGAAATCTCTATCAACAAATAAAGCAACTGATCAAACTCGAATCTTTCTCCCAGAAATGGATGAACTGAAAAAATGGCTATATGTGACGATTTGGAACCGTATTCTGCAGTCTGACTCTCATCATCTAGATGCTCGGGCTAAGGAAATCGTACGTCCTCAACTTTTAAAACTTGGCCAACTACTCACGGAAAAAGGCTCCATAAAGTCTGCTGAGCATATTTTCAATTATTCCATAGAGGAAATTGGAGGTTTCATAAGGGAGGTTCTATAAAAATGAAGCGAAAAGCTCACGCGTTAAGGCAAGTTCTCTACTCGCCAAAAGTGGATTTTTCCCTTGAAGCTCACAATGGTATTTCTGCAAAAATTGTGGAGGAAGCAGGTTTTCCTGTGATTTGGGGGTCAGGGCTCACAATTTCATCTTCTCTGGGTCATCGCGATTGCAATGAGATCTCGTGGACCAATCTTTGCGATCAAGTTGAGTATATGATCGATGGGACTTCTATTCCTCTTCTTCTCGATGGCGATTCTGGATTTGGAAATTTTAATAATGTGCGGCAGCTTGTTCGCAAGCTTTGCAAGTACAACGTAGGGGGTGTATGTTTAGAGGACAAGCTCTTCCCCAAAACGAATTCTTTTCTTCCCTATCATCAGACGCTTGCTCCAATTGATGAGTTTGTAGGCAAGATCAAAGCAGCTAAAGATACGCAGACAGATGAGGCCTTTTGTGTTGTAGCGCGTATAGAAGCGTTCATTGCGGGTCTAGGCCTAGATGAGGCCATAGAGCGCGCTTATGCATACAAAGAAGCAGGTGCAGATGCTCTTATGATTCACTCAAAACAAAGTTCCCTGGTAGAAATTAAGCAGTTCTGTGAAGTATGGGATGGCTCTATTCCCATAGTGATCGCTCCAACAACCTATGCACCATCCAATCCAGAGGTCTATAAGCAGCTAAATGTTTCCCTTGTCATCTGGTCGAATCAGCTTCTGCGCGTTTCAATCAAGGCGATGCGGGGCTTTGCAAAATCCCTTTTTGAAACACAAACGACTCATGCTATCCATTCTGAAATGGCTTCACTCCAAGATATTTTTAACCTTGTAGAGCAAGAGGAGCTAGAACGAGCGGAAGAGAAGTATGATCCTTGCAAACCAAGTCAAATATCGTAACCTTGTTCTCATTGGATGCGGTCCCCACTATCGCAAAAGATACCATTCAGTACTTGAAGTTGAAAATACCAGTATTTCTCTACTTATCGACCTTCAAGACCAAGAAGAAACCATTTTAAGCTTTTTTCGGGATAAAAAGGTAAAACCTGATAAAACCTTATTCCTTGACGAGAGATTTCGAAACTTTCTTTCTCCCGACTTGCTCGATTATTTAATACCGAAGATAGACCTAGGGCAAGTTGATGCCGTGTTACTCTGCACCGAACCAAAGGTGCGTAAATCATACGCATTGTGGGCACTGAGGCATAAATTTTCCCTTTTTATGGATAAACCTCCCTGTGCCTTTCCATCTCTCGAACAAAAGGACACTCTGTTATACGATTATGAAGAGATTGTCCTCGCCGCAGAAAAAGCTGAAGTGAATGTAGTCGTATCATGCGAAAGAAGAGGTCATTTAGGATATTTATGGTTAATGGACTACTTGCTCCAATTCATCCAAGAAGAGGCAGTTCCCATTACCTCTATAAATATCCATTTTGCTGGTGGCAATTGGGTGACTCCTGTAGAATATCTTCACCAAGAACAGCATCCCTTCAAGTATGGATATGGGCTTTTACTCCACTCAGGGTATCATTACGTTGATCTACTCTCATCATTTATTTGTCTGAATCAATCAGAAGCCATAGATTACGACTTGAAAACCCTTTCTACAACCCCGCAAGATTTACTATCAGGTATTAACAGTGAAAGCATGTGCCGCTTATCCACTGCAAGTGCTTTTCAAAAGGATCTAAGTGCACTTGGTGAAGTAAGTGTTTTTCTCATTGGCCAAGCCAAAATTCGAGAGCGGTTGCTCACAAGCTTTTCACTGCAGCTTGAAAATACCTCTGTCTCTAAACGAACCTGCGATACCCCTTCTCAAGAAGCCAAGTGGAGAATGAGACAGGAATATGTCGTTATTCATTTGGGGCATCTTGCTTCAATTCATATTAGTTGCATTCCATTCAAGAAACTCGATCCAAATAGCTACCCCATTGAGGATTTCAACATTGTGATTATGCATAGTCCTCTTTTAACGAATCGACAGCCCATTATCACGATGACAAGAGAAGATATTCCTACTTTTCCACACAATCTAAAAAATACAGGTTCTCTCAATCAATATGCCAGAGAATGGCAGTTAAGGGAATTTTTAAACGGAAGAAACGGGAACTCATTGCTAACATCGCACAGAAACACTATACAATTACTGGATATGATTTATTCTGAGATCCACAGGCAACAAACTCCTACCCCCACTGAAAAAGCGCCACTATGCAACCCTCATTTGACATAAGGGCGCAGAAATAGCTCCTAATCCTTTGTCATATCGCAAGGACGCGTAAGCGGATAACCGTCCTTTGAATGCTCCACATAATTTGCAATCCATCCGGTAATACGCCCCAAAGCCAACATACATGTGTTCATTTCTCGTGGCGCTCCGAAGAGTCTATAAAAGATGCAATTGAAAAGATCAGGATTCGGGGTTAGATTTCGTTTTTTGAAAAATTCATCATTGGACACACGTTCTATAAGCTTAATAGCAGCGTCTCTATACCTAGCTATCTCAGGGAAATCGAACGACTTATCAGTCAGTATTTGGTGCATTTTTTCTACCCTTGGATCCCAACAGTTTAGAATGCGGTTATATGTTCTTTGCCCAAATCCCATTAAAAGCGTCTTGCTTTCAATCTTTTTGTCGACGTAGGTATCCACATCCAAACCGCTTTCTAATAACTCTTCATACATAGCCGAGACAAATTGACTAGCTCCTCCATGGATCATTCCATTGAAAGCTGCCATTCCTGAAGCTACAGCCGTATATATGCTACTGCGAGCGCTTGCTACGCTTCTGACTGTTGCTGCAGAGCAGTTTTGACCATGTTCAGCATGCAGAATCATAATCGTGTTTAGAATCTTACCTAATTTTTGTATGCGGTCCTGATTCTTGCCTGCATGCATCTGGTATAGAATTTTTTCAGAATATGAACAGTCATCTTGTGGTTCTACCCACTCATAAGATTGAGTTTTTGTGTATCGATAAGAAACTGTAATTGCGACTTGGGCAATTAAAAACCCAGCTTTTTCCACAATGTCTTGGGGATCTTTTAAATACGCATTTTCAATGCCTCCCAGTCCAGTCACCACCATGCCCAACACATCCATAGGGTGAGTTTCCAAAGGAATGACGTCCATCAAGTCCTTTTGCTCTTTCAGGAGATGAAAATGATCGCGCACGGCTTTTTTAAAATCTGCTTTTCTCCGGTCCTCTTCCCCAAAAATGATGAAATATGCAACATCCAAAAAATCAGATTCTAATAATGTTTCAACAGACTTTCCACGATAGTAGAGCTTGCCATCACTTTTATCTATTTTACATAAGGCGCTCTTACAAATGGCTGTGTGATACAGGCCGGGATCATAGATCATTAATTTATTGACGGCCTCTTTCAAATGAAGAACAGTATATTCCCCTTCAGCACTTACAGAAAATAAATCATCTAAATCAACATCTTTGATTGCAGTCATAAAATATCCTTTTACATGTTAATGCGTTACTAAGGTTTCATGTTTCTCAGAGAAATAATTCTCAAGATAACGATGAAATAGCGAGCGCATCTTGGCTGTGTGGGCACCAGGAAGTCCTGTGCCTACTTTTTTATCGTCTATCTGTACAAGGGGAACGGCATCTTTTACACTCGAACAGAGAAAGGCCTCATCACAAGCTTCGATCTCGTCTAGATGTAAAGCCCGAAACTCGACGGGGTAGTGCTCTTTAGCTAGCCTAAGCAATATAGTTCTTGTAACACCGTTTACTACTTGATCATCTTTAGCAGTAATCCATTTTCCGTCTTTAAGAAAAAAAAGATTACTCGTTGTAGCTTCTAAAAGTTCCTGAGAGGAATTAAGGTAAATTGCATCATCCGCTCGAGCCTTTTCCGCTTTTTTCATCGCTAAAACAGCATGCGTATAGTTTGTAGCTTTTACACAAGGGTAAGTACGGTCCGAATGGAAGGTAACTACGCGCATTCCTTCCTTATAATACCTCTCCGGATGGGGCTGAAATGGGTGAAATAGCATAACTAATTCTGAATGATTTGCGGGCAAAAGGAACTCTTTCCCACACAACCCACCTGTAATAAGGAAACGAATTCCCGCATCTATGGGTGGATTTTTATCGATGAGCTGAAGTGTTAACGCTTTGATCTCTCCTATATCCATAGGGAGAGCCAAGTCAATTTGCTGGGCAGACCATTTTAATCGATCGAGATGATCGTCCAGATGGAATGGTTTCCCTTGATATAATTGGACATAGTCGAACACTCCATATCCTCGGAGCAATCCAAGGTCAAAAGGACTGAAGACAGCCTCTTGTTCGTTTGCGAAAGCATTATTCAGAAAATGAAAGATCATTTTTTAACTTTTTCCAAATGATTACACCACACACTTTCCTTTTTTTCAAGAAATTTAAAATCACAATGTTGTATCCTGTTCAGAAACAGAGAAAAATGAGATATAAGAAGTCATGCGCTTTAGCTTGGTGGTGTCTATTTTACTATCACTCCATTTGCATGCTTTTGCTTTGTCCCTATCTTCTTCAATCCAAAAGAGCCTTCCGCTTGAAGAGTACGTGGAACTGCATCCGTTTCTGCATCTCTCATTTGAACAAGCTAACCAAGCGATTGGCTGTCAACCTTTATTCATTGATGTCTCTCAGCAATTGGTCAATGAAATTTTTTCCATTTT
>JBCAXK010000060.1:0-7392 GCA_038534095.1 Chlamydiota bacterium
AAGTCGTTACAAGGGAGAGCCGATGGAAGTGGATACCTCTACGATCACCCATATGGACGTCTCTTCTAAGCAGCTGATTTCTATTGTGTCTGGACTCATTCCCTTCTTGGAGCATGATGATGCGAACAGAGCTTTGATGGGATCGAACATGCAAAGACAAGCAGTACCTCTCTTGAAAACAGAGGCTCCTATTGTGGGAACAGGCCTCGAGCTAAGAGCCGCAAAAGATTCTGGAGCGGTCATCGTGGCAGCAGAAGAGGGAACCATCGATTATGTGGATGGATTTTCTATCGTCGTTTCTCCTAAGGATAATCCGATCGATAAGAAAACGTATTACCTAAAAAAGTTCATGCGATCAAACGCAGGGACTTGCATCAATCAAACGCCTCTTTGTCAAGTAGGCGATAAGGTGCGCCCCGGAGATATTCTTGCCGATGGTTCAGCGATCGACAGGGGAGAAGTCGCTCTTGGGAAGAACGTCCTTGTAGCCTTCATGCCTTGGTGTGGTTACAACTATGAAGATGCGATCATCATCTCAGAAAAGCTCATTAAAGAAGATGCTTACACATCGATTTACCTAGAAGAGTTTGAGCTAACAGCAAGAGATACCAAACTGGGTAAAGAAGAGATCACACGGGATATTCCAAACGTATCTGAAGAAGCTCTATCGAACCTTGGAGAAGATGGGATCATCCGGATCGGAGCTGAGGTGAAGCCTGGAGATATTTTGGTGGGGAAAATCACCCCCAAGTCAGAAACTGAGCTATCTCCTGAAGAACGCTTGTTAAGAGCCATTTTTGGTGAGAAGGCTGCTGATGTAAAAGATGCCTCTCTAACAGCGCCTCCAGGCACCGAAGGGGTTGTGATGGACGTGAAGGTCTTTTCTCGAAGAGACCGTCTATCAAAAACCGATGATGAGCTTGTAGAAGAAGCCACAAGGATCAAAGACATTCACCAGACCTACCGGAGCAAAGAGGCAGAGCTTCGCTTAGAATTTCACGAGAAACTAGGCGCTCTTTTACTCAATGAAGAGGCTCCTTATGCCATCATGCACAGAAAAACTGGTAACGTCATTATCGGAGAAAAAGAGATCATCACCCAGGAGATGATTGAAACTCTCGAAGCGGAAGAGCCAGAGGATCTTCTGATGCAGGAATGTGAGTTCTATGAAGAGTTGAAAAGAATTTTACGAGAATTTGATCAAGCAAGTCAAAAGCTTGCTCTATTGCACAAAACAGAAGTCGAATACACCAAAAAAGGGGACGCCGATTTAGATCCTGGTGTGATCCGTCAAGTAAAAGTCTACGTAGCTACGAAAAGAACGTTGCAAGTAGGTGATAAGATGGCAGGACGTCACGGAAACAAAGGAGTTGTGTCTACCCTTGTTCCTGAGGCGGATATGCCCTATCTAGGTTCGGGAGAAACTGTCGAAATGATTTTGAATCCTTTAGGGGTTCCTTCTCGAATGAACCTTGGTCAGCTTCTAGAAATGCACCTAGGGTACGCTGCGAAAAAAGCGGGAGTGCACATCAAAACCCCCGTGTTTGAAGGATTTCCCGAAGAGAAAATCTGGGAGATGATGCGTGAGCAAAATCTACCAGAAAATGGTAAGTTCCATGTGTACGACGGAAGAACAGGAGAAAGATTCGATCACCCCGTTGCTGTCGGTTATATGTACATGATGAAACTAGGACACCTAGTTGCTGATAAGATTCACGCAAGGTCGATTGGTCCCTATTCCCTCGTGACCCAACAGCCTTTAGGCGGAAAGGCGCAAATGGGGGGACAAAGGTTTGGTGAAATGGAAGTGTGGGCTTTAGAAGCTTATGGCGCAGCTCACTTGTTACAAGAAATGTTAACAGTAAAATCGGACGATGTGGCGGGAAGAACAACCGCTTACGAATTGATTGTTAAGGGGCGTCCTCTTCTCTCTGCAGGAACTCCAGAATCCTTTAACGTATTGATGAGTGAATTAAAAGGACTCGGTTTAGATGTGCGCACAGAAAACTTATAAAAAAATTTAGGAGACCATGGATGTTAGAAGACAATGATTTTACTAACTCTCACTTTGATAAGCTGACTATTCGTATTGCATCCGAGGATGTCGTTCGCAGTAAATGGTCTCGAGGGGAAGTAAAAAAACCAGAAACCATCAATTATCGTACGTTCAAACCAGAAAAAGGTGGCCTTTTCTGTGAGAAGATTTTTGGTCCAACAAGGGACTGGGAATGTGCTTGTGGAAAGTACAAAAAAATCAAACACAAAGGGATCGTCTGTGACCGCTGCGGCGTTGAGGTGACCCTTTCTAAAGTGCGTAGACAACGTATGGCGCATATTGAGCTTGCTGTGCCTGTTGTTCATATCTGGTTTTTCAAAACCATGCCGTCTAGAATTGGGAATGTGCTTGGTATGTCTACATCTGACCTCGAGCGGGTGATCTACTATGAGGAGCATGTTGTGACGGATCCTGGTCGCTCAGATCTTGCGAAAAAACAGCTTCTTAACGATACCGAGCTTCGGGAAGCACAGGAGAAATGGGGACCAGACTCGTTCAAAGCGATGATGGGTGGAGAAGCGATCTTTGAGCTTCTCAAAACCGAAGATCTATCTATCCTCGTTGTTGATTTAAAAGAAAAACTTCGAAGAACAAAATCGATGCAAGCGAGAATGAAACTCGCAAAAAGACTAAAAATTGTGGAAGGGTTTGCAACTAGCATCAACTCTCCAGAAAACATGGTCTTGCACTGTGTTCCGATTATTCCACCCGATCTTAGACCGTTAGTGCCCTTAGATGGGGGAAGATTTGCTACCTCCGATTTGAATGACCTATACCGGAGAGTGATCAATCGGAATAACCGTTTGAAATCGATTTTGAAACTCAAAACTCCCGATGTGATTGTACGCAATGAAAAGCGGATGTTGCAGGAAGCTGTCGACGCCCTTTTTGACAATGGACGTCATGGGCACCCTGTGATGGGAGCAGGAAATAGGCCTCTTAAAGCGCTTTCAGAAATGCTCAAAGGAAAATCGGGTCGTTTTAGACAAAATCTTCTTGGAAAAAGGGTCGATTATTCGGGAAGATCGGTGATTGTTGTTGGCCCGGAACTGAAATTCAATCAGTGCGGCCTTCCAAAACAGATGGCTCTTGAGCTATTTGAACCGTTCATTGTCAAGCGACTCAAGGATCTAGGATATGTGTACACGATCCGGAGCGCCAAAAGAATGATTCAAAGGCAGTCTGAAGAGGTTTGGGACGTTCTTGAAGAGATCATTCAAGGGCATCCAGTGCTTCTAAACCGGGCACCTACCTTACATAGATTAGGTATCCAGGCTTTTGAACCGGTCTTGATCGAAGGAAAAGCGATTCGGATTCACCCTCTTGTAACCCCTGCCTTTAACGCCGACTTTGATGGGGACCAGATGGCGGTCCACGTGCCATTATCGATTGAAGCCCAGCTAGAAACAAAACTGCTCATGATGGCTTCAGACAACATTTTCCTTCCTTCTTCGGGTAAGCCGGTTGCCGTACCGAGTCAGGATATGATTTTAGGTCTCTACTACTTGATGCATGACCCTCTTTACGATCCTGAGAAAGATGGGAAAACGGTTTCTACCTTCCGCGATACGGCAGAAGTGCTTTTAGCCATGAATTCTGGCTTAAGTTACAACCGGTATGAAGAACATTCAGAAGGACGGGTGGATGACCTTGGTCGGGGCATTCATATCCATGAAAAAATCCGCGTGTTCATTGAGGGTGGATTGATTGAAACCACTCCAGGTCGAGTTCTATTCAATACAATTGTCCCTAAGGAGATGGGTTTCCAAAACTACGCTCTTCGTAAGAAAAAACTCTCTGAATTAGCGCTCCTTTGTAACAAAAAGGTGGGCCTAGAAGCGACAGTAAAATTCTTAGACGATATGAAGACTCTTGGATTTGCTCACGCGACTAAAGCTGCTTTATCGATCGGAATCACTGACGTTATTGTCCCTTCAGCAAAAAAAGAAGCCATTGACGCTGCCTACGCAAAAGTCACGAAAGTGAAAAAACAATTTGAAGATGGGATCATTACCGATGGAGAAAGGAAATCGAAGGTTATTGCGATTTGGACTGAAGTCACCGAATCTTTATCGGATGAACTCTTTGATCTATTGATGAACCAAGACCATTATGAGGAGCTGAATCCGATCTACACGATGATCGATTCTGGAGCTCGAGGTAACCGCTCTCAGGTAAAACAGTTAGGGGCTCTTCGTGGTCTTATGGTAAAACCTTCTGGCGATATCATTGAGTCTCCGGTCACAGCGAACTTCCGAGAAGGACTATCTGTTTTGGAGTACTTTATTTCTACGCACGGAGCTCGAAAAGGTCTTGCAGATACTGCGTTAAAAACGGCCGATTCGGGGTACTTGACGAGAAGGCTTGTAGACGTTGCGCAAAATGTGATTGTGACAGAGGAAGATTGCGGCACATTGAGCGGCATTGAGGTCACTTCCATCAAACAGGGTCAAGAGGAACTTGTTCCGTTAAAAGACCGTATTTATGGAAGAACGGTCATCGATCCAATTTATCAGCCAGGTGATAGCACAAAGCTCCTTGCTCAAGCAGGGGACGTTTTGACAAAAGAGCAAGCAGAAGCGATTGATGATGCTGGCATCGAGTCGGTAAAAATCCGATCTGCCCTTACTTGTGAAAGTCGCCGCGGCCTTTGTTCTAAGTGTTATGGTCTCAATCTGGCGACTGGAGTTATCTCTTCTCTTGGGGAAGCTGTTGGAATCATCGCAGCTCAATCAATTGGAGAACCAGGAACGCAGCTAACGATGAGAACCTTCCACACAGGGGGAATCGCGGCAGCTATGTTGAGCCCAGAGCTTGAAACCAACACAGCTGGTGTGCTTGTCTACTTAGACCTTCGGGTGGTAAAAAATGATGCAGGTCACTGGCTTGCGCTCAATAAAAATGGATCTCTTCATATTGTGAAAGATGAAGGAAGAAGTTTGGATGAGTACAAAAAGCTGCTCGATACCAAGTCCATTGAGCCTTTGCAATCATTCAGAGTCGAACTTGGATGTGAGATTTACTTCGAAGATGGCGCTAAGGTAGATCATGGCGTCAAAATTGGTGAATGGGAAGAGCACAGTAGTCCAATTATTTGTGAAAAGCCAGGATTTGTGAAGTATGAAGATCTCGTAGAAGGGATTTCCACGCAGAAAGAGGTGAATAAGCAAACAGGGCAAACTGAGCTGATTGTAAAACAGCACAGAGGAGAACTCCACCCACAAATTGCTATTTTCTCTGATCAGCAATGTACCGATCTAGTTGGTACCTACGCAATTCCTTCGGGAGCGATCATCATTGTGGAAGAGGGACAACAGGTCTCTGCTGGTATGATCCTTGCAAAACTTCCTCGAGGAGCGATCAAGAACAAGGATATCACCGGAGGTCTTCCAAGGGTAGCCGAGCTTTTCGAAGCAAGGAAACCTAAGGATGCTGCGGAAATTGCCAAGCTTGATGGAGTCGTCGACTTCAAAGGTGTCCAGAAAAATAAACGGATCGTCATTGTTCGTGATGAAACGTCAGGCATGGAAGAAGAGCACTTGATTCCATTGACTAAGCATCTTATTGTCCAGAAAGAAGATCATGTGATCAAAGGACAGCAGCTTACCGACGGCCTCATTGTACCTCAAGAGATTTTAGAGGTATGTGGAGTAAGAGAGCTGCAGAAGTACCTAGTAAACCAAGTGCAAGAAGTCTACCGCTTACAAGGGGTGGATATCAATGATAAGCATATTGAGATCATTGTACGTCAAATGCTCCAAAAAGTGCGCATCACCGATCCAGGCGATACGACCTTTTTATACGGAGAAGATGTGGATAAAAAGCGGTTCCATGAAACGAACCAAAAGACGCTTTCCGAAGGGGGTAAACCTGCGCAAGCAGCGCCAGTTCTTCTTGGGATCACAAAAGCGTCCCTTGGTACAGAATCGTTCATCTCTGCAGCCTCTTTCCAAGAAACAACAAGAGTCTTGACCGAAGCTGCTAGTGAAGGGAAGTCTGATTACCTCATGGACTTCAAAGCCAATAAAATCATGGGGCACATTATCCCTGGAGGAACTGGTTTTGAGTACCATAAAAAGGTAAAAAAATACATCGATCGTGATGTGGAAGAAGAGCTAGCCTTTTCTTTTGATGATCTCGAATATATGGAAATGTAATGAGTAAGCGGGCAAATAGCCCGCTTATTTTTTTATCAAACGAATTTTTTCTTTCTTATCAAAAATAGGAAGTTTTTCAAAACAGGATCATCTAGAGCAAAGGTTGAAGTAGTATTCTTACCAACTAGCTAGTTATTCTACAGGTCTTTATTCGGAAACTTATTATCACAAAGGGACTTCGTTTAGCACCCTCGATAAGAGAGATGCAATTTGTTGAAAACTCCTTACGTTCTTTGATCATCTATTTGTCGGTGTTCTCACTAAGGCTCACAATCGCTTTTTGAATACCCTCAAGGCCACTTCTGCTTGGGCAACAAGTCGCCTGGTTAGACAGCTCCTTTAAGCTTTTAGGGCCGTTTTTGGTTTTAATATAGAAAAGCGCTGGATTAGTGGAATCTTTTATCCGTGATATCAAAACAAGTTCTTCTGAAGGGAGCTCATTAGGGAACTCATTTTTAATCGTTTCAATAGCTCTAATTATACCAGACTGTTTATAAGCCCTCGAGGCAAAGATTGTAGCGATCAGCCCTAAAGCACTCGCAACACAAACAGCTACAGCGCCCGATAGGAAAGCAAGCGTTCCTATAGTCCCTATTGTAGCAATACAAACAATTGTAAAACTGCGGTAGAATGTTTTGTTGACTTGCATTCCGTGAGTGGTTAATTTTTCTTTCAGGTCTTTGTAAGGTACATAACGGAGTATTGGAGTTATCATATTATTTATCCAAAATTTTTCTCAGATTCTACGAAGCACCTCTGATTAATTACAAGAAAAAATAAAACCTCGCGAATAGATATTTTCGGACAAAACGTGCAAGAAAGCAATTTGCATATTCATCGAACACTAAATGTTTATCGAGATTGCATATGCAGCAAGATCATGTTTATCGCTAATCTGCTACAGGTACGAAGTTAGGAACATAAGGTAAGAACCTCTGCTATCAAGAAATATTTTTACCCGCTCCTTTTAGTATAGAATGTGCTGTTATTTAAGAGTGTTTATAAAAATACAGCAGAAGAATTGTCCAGACCAAAGATTGAAATATCGTTGCTTTCAACGATTCGCTAGATACGGCTTCATTATCAGGGCATTCTGACAAGAAAGATTTGATAGAAAGCAAATGAATATTTGTGTATTCCTTTTCCGAAAAGTAGAAGTGACATGCCCAAAAGACCAAT
>JBCAXK010000061.1:0-6878 GCA_038534095.1 Chlamydiota bacterium
AGAGAATAGTCCTGACCAAACTCTCAACCAATTGGGCATAAAAATCTCTCTAACTTACTAACTATTCATTTTTTATATTTATTAAAAACATTTTGATAGTGAGCATAAAAAAGTAAGTAGTCCTAAAAAGACGTGTAGAAGCGGGTCATTCCCACCTCTATTGGATGACAAATTTTATGACGAGGCTCTGGAAGTGAGCAAGTTTCTTTTGCGCTTCTAGCTTAAGGGATGATCTCAAGCGGATCACACCAGGTTGTTATTTTTGCTTGAAGAAATTGGCCGTTTTTTGAAGAATCTTTTCAAAAATACAAAGTATCTCTTGTTCAGTGCAGAAAATTTTATCCGGCTCATTTTTTATTCCCCATAGTTACCAGTCAGTTTTTGAGGAGATGCAACAGAAAAATCCCGGGGTTTTAGAGCATGATTCGAAAGGGCTTCAATTATCAGAACGCGCTACCTATTCTGAATTGGAGAATCTTGTGCAGAAAATGCGGCAGAAAGGTTTATCAGAAACTGGGATAAGCAATTTTCCTGCGCTTTCTCTTAGACCTATGAAAGAGTATTGCAATTGCGTTATCACCTTACAAAAAGGCAGCGACGAAGCGATAAAAAAAGTAGCCTTAGAGTTTTTATTGCATTCTGAAGGAGATGTGCAAGAAAAACAAGCGCTCATGATCTACAACCTAAACCTTTACGGTCGTACTCAGATTTTTCCTGCAATAGCGCAGAGGTTGCAACAAAAATTCCCCAAAAAACTACTGAATATTGTCACGGAAGAAAGGCGTTTGGGAGATGTCTGTATTTTTCAAGCGCTTTGCTCGAAAACTTGCCTCCTTGCAGCGTATTTATTGAAAATCCCAGAGCCTTCTTTGCAGCAGGTCGAAGAAAAGTCGTATGCTCCGGCCAGCGCTCAAACAAGTCATGTCGAACAGCAGCGTTGCTCAATGATCGTTTTAGCCGTAAAAAAGGCTTTTCCGATACTTCCTAGAGAGATTTTCCGGCCAATAAATAGTTCTGATCCCATGACCGGTATTGATGATGCGCGGTTTATTGTGGAAGTCTATCTATTCATCAAAGACAATCTAAGCGCTTGTGCGCGTAGTAGCTTTATGCGCGCTGCTTTATCTATAGCAGTACGCCGAAGCTGTGAGCCATCGATAAAGCATTTATGTACCTGTTTTTTCAAAGAAAACAGGGTGAGAGATATATTGCTGTTTCCCTTTCGAAGAGCCATTGTTGATGACAATTTTTCTTTGCTAGAGCGGCTCATTAAAGAGTATCGCGGGAAAGAGGTCATGAAGAATCATCTAGATGGAACGCTTTTAGATAGTGTCTTTGATGAGCTTTTTGCTCTAGATAGTATGGACTTACCACCAATAAGAGCTCTTGAGATGAAAAAGAGTCTCTATACTACCTTTTATTCAGCGTTTTATCGGGAAATTCCTGTATGTATGGCAGTCTTTTTACATGCTGCGGTTAGACAAGATATTGTTCTATTGAGCGCTATGATTCTTGACTGTTGGGAGGAAGACTTTGCCCAATATCTAGACAAAAACCGCGTCCAAAAACTCTTTCCTCAGGTGAAATTTGTACAAAATACACAAGAACTAGCTAAGAGCGAGAAACCGACGTTCCTGGATCTTATTGCTCAGGTCGAAACTCCCATTCCTAGCATAGATCCACATAAGTTACGTGATTATTTGTTACCCTATTATGATCAGTTCATAAATCCATTTTTCCAAGATATTTTTAGGAACTCTTCTAAGTATTGCAATTATACCCAGCATTTATTTCAGAAATTACAGGCTGACAATAATCTAAGACAGTTATGGAGAGCACTTTTTTTGTATTTTATCCAGGTGAATCGAGAAAAACAAATACGAGCGTTTGGTTTTACGTGTTGCGCTTTTCTCTTTGAACATGACATAAAACTATTGCTTGAAATGATGTCAGCGACTAAATGGATCATTAGTTTGCGTAAAGTCTGTTTCACAAAATTGATAACATTTCACGTAGATTTTTTATCGCACATTGAAAATACAAAAAGCAGGCAGGGGATTAATGAATTTTCCAAGAAATTTTCCTCTCTTAAGAAGATCGTGTTCCAAGAGATGGAGCAGTGTGGACTCGCAGCTTGTGAGCTCGCTCATCTATTACCACGGTTAGAGGAGTATAGCCGGAAGATACGAGGCTTCAAGGAACAGCACCCTAACTGTTTGATCCCACAAAAAGAGCTGCAGACTAGCTATTTGTTAATAAAAGCGCTTGATTCATATCAACGAACATTTCTCTACAATTATTCCCGTTCCCTAAGAGAGTATTCAATTCTAGGATTGCTATCCGACATTACAGCACTTGGATCGAAAACACGTACTACACAGAATAGATTGATCACGCGAAAAGTAGAACAAGAGCTAGAGTCATTAGATGCCTACGTGCAATCCCACCTAAAGCCGCGCCTAGAAGTATTCAACGCCTGTATTAAGAAAATACTCCCGCAAAAAGAGGAAAAAAATCTCGAGGAGAAAGAAGATAGTCTACTCCCTGTTGAGAAAAAGGTCAAAATACCAGGCTATCGCCGATCAAGTGGTTCGCGCAGAAGAACACATAAAGATAGCCCCAACAACTCCAATAAAAAACTCAAACGCAGCTAGCGATTTCCTTTAAGAAAAGTTGGTTAGAGAAGGTTCCCTTTCTACCGGCATCAAAAACTGTTGGACTATAGAAAATAGGTGCTACCCAGGTTTTTGCTTTTGCATTCTTTCCCTAGTAGCCTACCTACAGGATTGATAGAGATGTTTTCCTGCAGTTTCTTTTTTTTGGGGGATAGGGGCCTTCATTTTCTCACTCAAGATGACTAAGAAGGCTTTTCTCAAGAAGAGGAGAGATCCTTAGCAAGGAAGGCTCATTGGTAAAGCGTTTGGAGATCACGAACGTGTAATGCACGCTGGTTTTTCCCAATCTAAACAGTCGCCAATCACCCTTGTGAGGGCAGTTCTTTACAAGATTTTATTTCCTATCAATAGAGGAGCTTTTCAAGAGTAGATGGGGCGAGTTTTTTCTTGTCAACAAATGAAAAAGGTTCATAGTATTTAAATTAAACTTGGAGTTTATTTTGAGAACATTCTTTTTTTGTTGTGTTTTTTTTCTTTCCTCACCGGTTTTTGGACAAGAGAGCTTTCGCGCTTTCACGGGACGTATTAGCGGGGATCGGGTACGAGTCCGGGTAGGCGCCGATTTGAATAGCTATGTTGTCCGAGAGGTCAATAAAGATGATGTCTTACTCGTTGTCGGGGAAGAAAAAGAATTTTGGGCCGTAGCTCCAGCCAAAGACCTTCGGTGTTATGTCTACCGTACCTATCTTTTGGATGGCACAGTGGAAGCTAGCCGCGTGAATGTTCGTTTAAAGCCCGCTTTAGATGCTCCTATTCTAGCTGTTTTGCAAATGGGAGAAAAAGTGTTTGGGGAAATCGATGCGGATCATCCGAAATGGTACGCCATTTCTCCTCCCCATCAAGTGCAATTTTATGTGAATAAACAGTACCTGGGATTTCTTGGAGATGCGGAGGCGTTCAGCGAGATTCATGCAAAAAAACAACGGGCAGAGAGCGATCTTTTTTCTGCGTATGCAGAATTAGAAAAGGCTTTAAATGGCTCCCAGAATGTCGCAGAAAACGAAACTCTTTCTCGAGAATTGCTCCCCTTTTTCCAGCAATTTGTGGAGCAGCACGCAGAATTTCCTTGTTTGCAAGAAAAAGCGCGCGAAGGGATTGCGATCCTAAAGAAGCGTTTTTCTCTGATGGAAGTGCTCGTGTCTGCCTCTACTCCAGAAAATCCTGTTCCTGTAAAAACTCCCGCTCTTCCTGCAAAGCCCAATCTAATTGCGAAAAATTCCTTAGAGAAGACATCCCCTCGATTTTTCCCAAGTGTGCAGGGATGGGACGCTGTGGAAGAGCATCTATTTTCCCACTGGAAAAAAGAACACGATGACGCAGGCATGCAGCAGTACTACGAGCAACAAAAGCTCGACGCGGAGTGGATTGAAGGATTTATTGAAAAGTACCACGCTGATTTGTGCAACAAACCAGGGGATTTTGTGCTGAAGAAAAATCATCAGCCTGTCGCTTTCTTATACAGCACGGCGGTTGATCTTTCTACCTCTGAAGGCAAGTCGGTGCAAGTGCTTGTAGCTCCTAGGCCCAACCACCATTTTGCTTTTCCCGCCTACTACGTTTTAGAAATGCGTTAAGGAACGATCTTCAGGAGAAACGCTCGTTCCTGTAGCGACCCGATCGACTTGGGGAGGAGAAACGAGCGGTTTTTCTGAAGAGACTTCTCCCAATTTTCTCGCAGAAGAAAGGACCCGCTTTTCTAAAGATCTCGTTGCTTTATTGTACGCGTCGATCGATTTTGTTAACGATTCACCCACCTTATTCCAATCATTGTTCATCCCGAGCATCCGCTCATAGAGCTCAGCTCCGAGCTGAGCGATTTTTTGAGCGTCTTGCGAGATGGTGTCTTGCCTCCAGCCAAAGGCGACCGCTTTTAAAATCGCAATGAGGGTTGTAGGGGTAGCAATCACCACATTTTGTCCCATCCCAAGCTCAAGAATCGAAGGATCGCTGTCTAAGGCGGCGCTAAAAAATGCTTCGGCGGGAAGAAAGAGGATCACATACTCAGGAGATGTCTTGAACTGTTTCCAGTAGGCTTTAGAATGCAGGTTTTTAATATGTCTCTTAATCTGCTGCGCATGTTCGGCCAGCTTTTGTTGTTTTACTTCGTTGTTGGTCGTTTTTGTAGCTTGTAGATAAGCGTCTAGAGAGACTTTCGCATCGACAACAATTTCCCGTTTTCCTGGTAGTTGGACAACAAGATCGGGCCGGTAAATTTGCCCTTCGTCTGTTTTGATGTGCACTTCTTCAAAAAAATCGCACCGATGGAGCATTCCAGAGAGTTCCACGACTCTTCGAAGGTGCAATTGCCCCCAAGCGCCTCGGACGTTAGGAGACTTTAAAGCGCTTGCTAAATTCGCGGCTTCGGAGCGTAAATCTTTTTCCGATTGCAGCAGGTGTTCAATTTGCTTTTGCAAAGATCCGTAAGCCCCTTCTCTTTTTTGTTCAATTTCCCGATGCTGGGCATCGAACCGGAAAAGGAGATCTTTTAACGGGGAAATGAGCTGCTCGATTTCCTTTTTTTGTCCTTCTAACTCCTTTTCAGAGCCTGCTTGTTGGTGACCCAACACTTCCTTTGCAAGACTAAGAAAGCTCTCTTGACTTTTTTGTAAAACGTCAAATGAAAGAGATTGAAATTGCTCGCGCATCTCTTCTTGCATGTTTTTTTTCGAAAAGAAATACCAAAAAATCGCCGCTCCAAAGCAGCAAATAAAAACAATCCATTCCATAAAATCTAAGCCCCCGCTCTTTTTGATCAGCGCTCATCATAACAGCTTTTTCTGATCTAGCTCCACACATTTATCTATGAAGTAAAACAGGAAATTTTTTCTGAAAAATCTTCTCCTTATCGCTAAACATCTTAAGTTTTTTGCGCCCTTCTTTGCTTGGATTTTTCTGCAGATTTTTCTAGACTGGAAATTAGAAACTACAATATATAGTGTGTATAAATCGCGCTCTATACTACATATGGTATGTATAGGGAATAGCCCCTGAGTCTTGCGCGCGATAAAACACTTAGCCTTAAGGATTCATTTATGGAGAAAAAAACCCTAATAGACGCTCCGCCAAAAACTACAAAAGAAGAAGAGTTTATGGTGGTCAAAAGGAATGGGAAACTGGTTCCCTTTTCTAGAGAAAGAATCCGATTTGCTTTGACAGGAGCCTTTCAAGAGCAATATCAAACGCTTTCTCCTGACCTTGCATCATCCATTCAATCATTAACCGAAGCGATCGCAGATGGACTATTGCAACTCGCAGAAAAAGGCGCTTCCTTAACTGTGGAAAGCATACAAGACTTTGTCGAGGTTTCCCTGATGAAAAAGGGGCACCATGAGGTTGCTAAAAAGTACATCTTGTATCGGAACGAACAGACAAAAAAACGGCAGAGGCATTTAGGGCATCTCAAAATTTTTCGACAAGATCAACAAACCCTTGTTCGTTTCAATCCGATCAAAATTGCCTCGTCTATTGAGAAAGCGCTCCGCATTGGGGAAAACATATCGGAAAAAACGCCTAAGTCGATGGTGGAAACGATCAACTTGCTCACCGAAAAAGTGATCGAAGAGATGATTCTTCGGGTAGAAAAAGGGGAAGAGCTCTACATAGTCGATGTACAAAACGCGATTGAAGAGGCGTTGATGGAACACAAGTTTTTTCAAGCCGCGAAAGTATTTATCGTCAAACGGGTGAAAAAAGAAGAAATCTTTTCTCACAAGGTGCAGCCGGTTCAAATCAAAGGGGAAGTAAAAAACTTCACTTTGCTCACAAAAGAGGGGAAAACCAAAACCATTAGCGAACAGTTTCTCAAAGAGAAGCTCTCGTTTGCTTGTAGAGGTCTTGAAGCTTCTGTCAATTTGGAAGAGCTATTACAAACGTCCATCATGAATTTTTACGAGGGGATGAAAGAGCATGAACTCGATCTTGCAAACATCTTCGCTGCTCGCTCAAACATTGAAAAAGATCCCGCTTACGGGAAAGTAGCGGCGAGGCTCTTACTCGACGTCCTGTATCGTGAGACCTTAGGCATTTCCTCAGCAGATCCTTCTCTTGAAAAAACGCACAAACGGTACTTCAAATCGATGATTGCCCAAGGGATTCGTATTGGTCGATTAAATCCGGAGTTACTCGATTTTGATTTGGACTTTCTCGCAGAAAAGATCAATCTTGATCATGATGACCTCTTTTTGTATCTCGGATTACAAACAT
>JBCAXK010000062.1:0-6493 GCA_038534095.1 Chlamydiota bacterium
TTCCGAAGATATTTCGCCCTCTTTTTCCGCAGCTTTTTGCGATTTGTGGAACAAAAGAAGCCAACGCTGTTTTGCATCAGCTACTGCAAGACCAGAGTCCTTTAGTAAGGCTACAAGCAATTTTAAGCTTAGTGCAAAATAGACGTGATGATTTCCTCCCCATGATCCGGATGAAAGCCTCGCAACGGGATATAGCCGAAACAGAGGCTTGCGCCTACGCATTTGGTATATTCAAGGACGCTCATAGCCTTTCAACGCTTTTGGAATTTGCTACTAGCTCTCCCATCAACATACGAATCGCAGCCTTGAAGTCCCTTTATTTACTAGGGGATGAATCAAAAATCAAGGACCTAGAAATCTTAGCTTTATCTCACAATCTTTTTGCAATACAGGCTTTAGCAGAGATTCCTGGCTCAGAAGATACTTTGCATGAGCTGCTAAACGCAAAAAACACGCAGGTGCGCATCAACGCAATAGCAGCCCTTCTTGCCCGCAAAGACCCCCGCGTCTCTCCCCATCTTATCCAACTATTGTTGGAAGATGAGCGGGAATTGGGTCTCCGGATGCAAAGCTCGGTAGGGGGGTCGCAAAAAGCGTTGAACGTATTTTCTCTTTCTTGTGAAGATACCGAAGAGGGAAAAAGAGAACGCGCTCTTTCCTTCATTATTAAAGAAACCTTACTCCGCTCAGCGATGCATTTGCCAGAGAACCCATTTTTATCTTTAGCAAAGAACCTGTTAGAGAGTAGGCAAAGCGCTTTTGTCCCTTGTCTTATGCAACTTTTAAAAAACTTGCGCACGGAGCCTGTTATTAACCTGCTCAAAAAACAAGCAGAAAGCATCGGCTCTCCACTTGTTCGTGATTACGCGAACCTCACTCTGTTTTCCCTAAACGAACAGGGACCCTATGAAGCGCGAGTCTACGCCCGGCTAGATGCGATCACTCAAGAAGATGTGATTCAAATCCGCGACCACCTTCCCCTGATAGAACGGCAAGATTTTGACAATTATACTTTATCGGCAAAAGAAAAATCACAACTGCTCCTCGATATCTTTAGCGAGATCTTGGCAAGACAAGAGCGAGAGGGTATCGATAAAGTTTTGTCGGTGATGGAAAAAACGAACGCAAAAACGAGGCTCGCTCTTGCAGGTTTTTTGATCCGAGCTAGTCAGTAAGATAAACAATTCTTTGATCCAAAAAGTTTTTACAAGGACTAGCTTTGTGCGCCAAACAATTGGCACATTCTTCCTTCAGTCAAAGCGTCCTATCCTCTTGTTGCCATTGCATCAGAGAGTGAAAATTTCTATACTTTGATCCAAGCTTAGAAAAGGGATCCTTTTGTTCACTTCCCTCATGAATATTTATCGTAGAATACTTGATTGGACCTGCCCTATTTGGGGGATCATTTTGGGAGCAGTTTCTCCTATATACCTCGACGCAGAGCCCAGATTTGAACTCAATGTTTTAGAGCCCTATTACAAAAATGGCGTCTTCCAAACAAAACAGGGGGGCGTTTTAGAAGGTCCGGATCTCCGCTTGCAAGCCAAATACCTGACTTACCAAAATGTAGACGATGCCCCTCTGATTTACGCAGAAAACAGCGTTCTTTTTCAGTATAAAGGCTCAGCGTTTGTCGCTAGCGCCATGACCTTCAATCCAAAGACCCAAGAAGCCGTTTTACAAAATGTCACAAGTTATAGCGCCCCTTTTTACCTCAAGGCCAAAACGTTAACTGTGGATCAAGAAGGAACGTTCATTGCAAAGCAGGCCACGATGACCACACGCGAATTGGGCGCAGGTTATTGGGAACTAAAAACAAACCACTTACGTGGGTTAGAAAAAGGCACTCTTCTCGATTTTCAAGGGGTGAGCGGCAAAGCGTTTTCTATCCCTTTTTATCTCCCTGGATTCCGATTGAATTTAGCGCGGTTCTCCCCTTCCATTTTACGCTACAACGTCACTTGGGATAAGGGCAGTGGGCCCCGCATTTCTGCTCGCTATCAAGCCTACTCTTGGAGACAACTCGCGATTTTTCTAAGGGGAGAATATAGGCTAAGCAAAGGATTTGGGGGCGCGATAGAAACAGAATATTTTTCCAAAAACCCCAAAAACTTTCTCATCACAAAAAGCTATTTAGCCTCCGACGTCGTTCCGAACAACTTGCGCAAAGAAAGGAGGTACCGGATGCAGGGATTCGGTTTACTCGAAGAAGGGCGCACAAAGGGGAAAATTTCTTGGGACAAATACAGCGATGTGTTGATGCCAGGAGATTTTGTCAGTTCTGATTTTGAGATCAACACTGAAAAGAAAACCGCGTTTTCTCTTTTGCATAAGGAATCTTCTTTTCTAGTCAGAGGTGAAGTTCATCCAAAAATCAATGATTTTCAAACGCTGTATGAAAAAGTACCCGAAACCTTTTTACAAACAAAATCCTATTCTTTTCATGGTTGGATATTCAGCACGCTTCTGAAAGGGGGCTACAATAAGTTCTCTTATGATGATAACTTAGGAACAACTTTACAAAATTTTTCTTCTGGGCAAGTTACTTTGGAGCAAGAACTGTATAAAAACTGGCAACTAGGCCCCCTTTTGGGAAGAGCGCAAGGGGCTCTGAAGGGAACTTATGATACAAACAACCCGAAAAATCGGGGTCTATTTTATGGTCAAGCCAACTACGCACTCTCTTTTTGGGGACTTGGGAGAAAAAAGGGAGAACATCTTACGCACATCACCGAACCCTACCTCCACATTTCTGGCTACTCTCCAGCAACAAGATCCCTAGATGACCGTTTTATTTTTTCTACGCAAGAGGGGTACTCTCAGCTTCATCAGTTAGAAATCGGATGGAAAAATCGTTTCGCTTTTCTTCCATCCATCTATTACGAATGGGATATAAAATCTAAGTATTTTTTTGATCCAAAAGACCGCAAAGCAAATCCTTTCCGTATCTACGCTGAAATGTCCTTAGAAAAAGAGCAGTTTTTGTGGAGCCTCTCTTCGTCGATTTGCTCCGAAAATTTACGCCTCAATCATCTCAATTCTTCTTTGCAGTGGACGTTTAGTCGAAACGGAGCTTGGAGCTTAGACTTTTTATACCGCTCTCCAAGATTCTTTCGTAAAGCCCGAAGAGATCTCTATTTCCTTGAAAATACAAGATCCCTGGAAAACCTTTTACTATCCCCCTTATCTGATGAGCGCGCTACTATTTTAAGCCAAGCATTTTACCGATTTACCCCCTATTCAACAGTAGAAGCGGCTATTCGATACGGTTTTTTGCGGAAAAATGAACCGGCGTATGTAGAGTACCGGATCGAAACAAAAACGCTGATGATGAGCGGCTGTGAGATAAGAATGACGTTTGAACATACAGAAAATGACGACCGGTTCACGTTTGGGTTAGAGCTATTGAAACGCTAGCGACTAAGAACGCTTGGAGACCTTCTGATATTTCTTTTTAAGATCTTTTAGGTAGGGTTTTGTTCGCTCTTTTTCTTGGACTGTTGTCCGGTCAATGGTTAAACGACCGTGCAAATGGTCATTTTCATGCATAAGAACCCGCGCATCGAATCCAGAGACTTTTTCTTCTTGCACAGTTCCCTCAAGATCTTGGTAGCGGATATAGATGGAATCTGGGCGAGCTACATCTACAGTTAAGCCTGGAAGAGAGAGGCACCCTTCGGCCATAGTAACCATCTCTTTACTTGGATGAAAGAGCTCAGGGTTGATGTAGACTTTAGCGTCGCCTAAAGAGATCGACCCATCGGGCATTTTCTTTTCTTTACGAACAACAAAGATCTGCAATAAAACGCCCACTTGACTGGCAGCAAGACCAATGCCTTTATAGGCATCCATAGTCTCAATCATCTCTTGAACAAGGTTTTTGATCGACGGGGTAATTTCTTTAACAGGAGAGCAGCGCTTGCGCAGGACCGGATCTCCGTAAAAGCAGAGTTGGAGCGACATGTCTACTCTCCTGATTTTTGAGGAACAAGCACTTTTTCTGGAAGACTCTTTTCGCTAGCGCGCCCTAAAAATGAAGTCCATATAGATAAAGTGACGCAGCCAAAGACAAAAAGAATGGCAACAATTGCAGTAAACTTCTTTAGAACATCGGCTGTAGAAGTGCCAAATAGGGAGTCCCCACTGTCTCCACCAAACGACGCGCCTAGTCCCGTACTTTTAGACTCTTGTAACAAAATGGTACAAGACAAAAGGAGAGAGACAAATAAAAATAGGGTAAGAAAAAAGTAAAAAAGGGCCATATAGGAAAAGCTCCACCATGAATCAAGATTGCCTCTATGATAAAAGTTCCCCCTTTTTTTGAATAGTCCCTTTCCTCCTAGGAAAATCTCTTACGCCCCGCAGCTTTGATAGCCCTTTTTGGATGGATCTCAAAAGAAATTTTCTCTCATCGGGAAAAGATCCTGATCAAGAGACGAGCGCAATCATAGAAGCAAACTCTGTCGCTTCCAAAGAAGCCCCACCTACAAGAGCTCCATCGATATGGGACTCTTGTAAAAAACTTTCTATATTCGCTTTTTTAACCGAGCCTCCATAGAGAATGGGGAGTTTTTTCCCATACGTTTTCCCGTGGATCTGTTCAAGAACAGCGCGTAAAAACATGTGCGTTTTTTCTACATCTTTTGGTTTTGCGCTTTTCCCTGTTCCAATCGCCCAAATCGGCTCATAAGCGATCGTAACCTGTTTGAGGAGCGTTTTCTTGACGCCCGATAAAGCCGAAGAGAGCTGCTCTTCTAAATGCTCCTCACACCCTTTTTTCCTTTGCTCGAGGCTTTCGCCAACGCACAACACAACCTTCAACCCCTCCTCCAGGGCTCGAGAGACTTTTTTACCGATTTCTTCATTTGTTTCGTGAAATGACACGCGCCTTTCGGAGTGACCTAAAACCACAAACTCAGCGCCCGCCTCTTGGAGCATTTTTCCAGCAATTTCTCCAGTAAAAGCGCCTTCGTCTGCGCTATGCATATTTTGCGCCCCAATCATCACAGAGCTGTCTGCAACAAGCTCAGCGCAAAGGCTAATTGCTGTAAAAGGCACTGCCAAGCCGATCAAAACATCCAAGTTTTCCACAAGAGGCAAAAGAGTTTTTACATAAGACTGCGCTTCTTTATTGGTTTTATACATTTTCCAATTGCCTAAAATCATCGGTTTTTTTTTCACAAATACCTCAAAGTCACCTAATGGCTACTATAACGCTCTATTTGTATCTGAACAAGGGAGTTTTTAGAAACGGTTCTTAAGATCCTTGATGATTGAGAAAGCAGAGCTGGGCGCTTTCGTAAAAGCCCGTACCCCCTGCTTTTTCCTTTGAAATGGCTCTTCAGAGTACAACATTATTGAGCGCGGTAAAATCAGCGAGACATGGAAGAAGACCAAAAAGTTCTTGAATGGGGAGCCGTATAGAAGCGTTGCTATTTAGAGAGTCTCGTTTTCAAGATCTAGGCAAAGGGCGCCTAAACAGGATGAAAATAAACAGCTCCCAAATAAACAGCCAATAAGGTAAAAAACATTTTTTGCCATAGAAAGTATGGTCTTGTTTATTTCATGAAGAGCTGTTTTTTCTTCTTGTTTTTTTGGCGTTTGTATTCTTGTGTCAGGATTGGCACTATTTCGTGGCGCTTTTCTACCCACATGTAGAGACATAATCAATTCTCGAATAATATTTCACTAAAATTATACATAAGTTTAAATAAAAATATAGAAATTACTAGCAAAAGAATCGTCTTACTAAGAATAATGCTATTTTTTTAAATAAAAATCCAAAAGATCACAAGAAGAGAAAAACACTTCTCTCTATACATTAGAATTAGAGGCAAAGGAAAATGTCTCTTAGGCTCCTCTCGAATAAAGAGGAAAATCAACATTCCCGGAGCTAAAATCTGTAAAAAGCTCTCCCATCTGAAAGGAAAAGACCTCCAAAAATATCTACTGGACAACACCCAAAAACTTGGCAAAGTACCAAGCAGACACTAAAATGAGAAAAGTGAGCGCGATCCACGCCGCGCTTGGAAGGGACCGGATCGCTCCCCCTGGTGATCCTCTCGTTTCCAACGTACCAATCCCATACGAAAACTCCTGCTTTTCTGGATGCAAACGGAATGCCTTCGGATGTTTTTTCACAAGTTCTTCTGGATCATAACCTAAAAATACGGCGTACTGCTTGATGAATCCAAGCGCGTAAACAGGGGAAAGAAATTGCGCTGCCCTCCCCTCTTCTATGGCTTGCAAATAGACTTTACGAATCGAGGTCACATTTTCCACTTCCTTTAAAGAAAGATGCATCTCTTCACGTTTTGTTTTGAACTGCTTGCCCAAGATTTGTAGGTCTTCCATAACCCTCCATAATATCACTTCTTCAGTCTAATATGAGTGGGGGAAATTTTCCTATGGAAAATCCCATTTTTTTGGTAAAGTGAGTAGCAATGAGTAAAAAATCTTCTTGTTTTTCTACGAAAATTGCACTTTCTTTAAA
>JBCAXK010000063.1:0-6349 GCA_038534095.1 Chlamydiota bacterium
GGTAGGTCCTAAGGTTAAGGTACCATCCCCATCCTTGGTCAAAGCTCCTGCTCCTGTGAGCGTTCCATCAACAGTAAACCCATTCCCTGTATCGATAAAGATCGTGCTATCACCCGCTAAATCAAAGGATCTGTCAGTTGTTGGGAAAGTAGAAAGGGGCTCAAAAGTTGTCCCTGTAGCCATCGTAACGGTTCCGGTACCTCCTAAACTTCCCGCGGTAATCTTCCCTGCTTGGAGATCGATATCTCCTGTTAAGGTATTGCTGGTATCTGATAATACAAGTTCTCCTGTACCTGTTTTTGAGAGAGAGCCGCCGCCAGAAACGACTCCAGATTGATCAAAGTCGCTCCCGTTTGTATTGATCGCTCCTCCGTTTGGACCAACAACCAATTCTTCTGTGTGGACAAGAGAGGGGCCGATATTTTCTAATGTACCCCCGTTAAGGGTAACCCGATCCCCCCCTAATGCATCGACTTCGGTGATGCATAACGTCCCCGCCTCGACAAGCGTTTCATAGGTGCCGTTACCTGGGTTGGTTAAGCATAGTCTGCCATCTCCCTGTTTCACTATGGTGGAGGCTCCATTATTGCTGACCAATCCTGCAATCGTGAAATCGTGACCAGGCTCCACAGAAATATTCGAGGATCCTGAAAGGTTGAAATCTCTATTCGAATTCGCCAAAGGAGCGAGGGATTCAAACGTTGTTCCATCGGCTACACTAACAGTACCACCGTCTGCTAAACTTGTTGCAGACAAGGTTCCCCCTTGTATGTCGATCGGCGCTGCGTAGGTTGCTGCGGATATAGGCCCTAAGGTTAGGGTGCCGCTGCCTGCCTTGGTCAAAGTGCTGGTTCCCGTGAGCGTTCCGTCGACAGTAAAGGTATGACCGTTATCCACCACAATGGTACTGTCTCCCAGCAAATCAAAAGGTCTGTTTGTTGTAGCAAGGGGAGCAAGAGCCTCAAAGGCTGTCCCTGCGGCCATTGTGACGGGTCCAACGCCCCCTAAACTTGCGGCGCCAAGCGTTCCCCCTTGTATGTCGATCGGCGCTGTATAGGTTGCTGCGGAGGTAGGCCCTAACGCTAAGGTACCGCTGCCTGACTTGGTCAAAGTGCTGGTTCCCGTGAGCGTTCCATCGACAGTAAAGGTATGACCATTATCCACGACAATGGTACTGTCCCCCAGTAAATCAAAATTCCTGTCTGTTGTTGGAAAGGTAGAAAGAGATTCAAAGCTTGTCCCTGCAGCCATCGAAACGGTTCCGGTTCCTCCGAGGCTACCTGCAGAAATATTCCCCTCTTGCAAATCAATGTTTCCTGTAAAGGTATTGCTCGTACCCGATAACACAAGTTCGCCTGCGCCTGTTTTTGTGAGAGGACCGCTCCCAGAAAACACTCCTGTTTGCGTGAGGGTGATCCCAGGCGCAGGAGTACTAACCTCTCCACCATTTGTTTGAACGGTTAATGGAAATGCTTGCGTTAATGAAGCAGAGGCTTCGAAGGTTCCTCCATTTAAGCTGAGGGCCCCTGTGAGTTGATCTCCAGAACTAACCGATACAGTACCGTTTCGAATCGTTAGAGGAGCATCGACTGCCGCTGCGTTCCCTGTGTTTGTTAGAACAAGCGTTCCTGCGCCATCCTTAAAGTAGAACCCTGGACCTGTGATCAATCCTGATTGCGTGAAGGTCACTCCTCCAAAGGCAACAAAGGCTCCACTTGTCTGCACGGTTACGGGAAGCGGTTGCGTTAACGAGTTCACTGCGTGGAAAGCCCCTCCGCTCAAGAAAATGTCGCCTCCTCCAAGATCATCTGCAGCACTGATCGAGAAAAGACCGCCATTGAGTTGCAGGCCGAAATCTGTGCCTACTGTGTTTGTCAAGATGATCCTGCCGTTTCCATTTTTGATTAACATCGCCCCAGGTCCACTGCCTGTAATCGCTCCAGATATACTCAATATCGTACCAGGTGCTGTATCGAAGACTAGGTTGGTATTATTCATGATCAAAGGAGCAGTGAGCACATGTTCCCCTAAACTGACCGTAATGGTGCTGTCGATCGTCAAGCTACTGTTATTGGAAGGCTGTATCATATAGAATACATTGCTATTGAAGATAAGATCGGTGAGCGTGACATCGAGGTCTAGAGTGACCGTTCTATTCTGCGTGATGACATTCCCTAGCTCCGCTGTAGGTTCTCCAGGCGAGCCTGGCACGTTTGTGGGGTTCCAGTTTGTGGATAAAGACCACACCCCTCCACTGTCCACGTTCCATACAGATGCCTGCAAAAAAGAAAATTTACAAAAGGCCAACAAAGACCATAGATAGAAGCGTTTCATAGTTATGCCTTATCACAAATGAGATCTCAACTTTCCTGTAGCATATCTATAGCCATTTGTCATTCATAAAACGTTTTTATCGTGATAAAAAATAAAACAATCCTTAGAACGTTTTTGAAATTTCTTTAATCTTGTATAAAAGCTACTTTTTCCAATTTTTTTAGAGGTAGTTATGAAGCGCAAGTATCCGAGCGATCTCTATCGAGAGTAGGCCAATAAGATTTAACCGATCCTTGCATCTTTAAGAAAAAAACGCCCTTTAGCAAAGTCGATTTGTACGATATTTTCTGCGGAGTTTTGTAACTGTTAAAGAGTGGTGGGCAATGGCGCATGTTGCCAAAAGAATTCTCTCGCTAGGAGGTTCGTGATGACTACTTTATTCTGTAGGAAAAACAAACTACGCAAAATTTGGAGATACGCTCAGAGAGTATTTAGAGAAAACCGTGTAAAAAGATAGGAACCAAATAATCACCAAGGTGGCGGCCCACCATTCTATCGCATTACCATTGAAATCAAATGGGTTAAGTCCAAGGAGAATCAACGCCATAAGCAGGCAAAAGATCCGTACTTTTTGTCCTGTTGCTCGGTTTTTTTGTAGGAAGTAAGTGGTCCCAAACACGCTGACTCCGGTTGTGATAGAAAACACTTGCATCAGGATAACATGGGTAGAAAGGCTCACGTTAGGATCGATCCAACACTCACCTAGAGAAAGAGCAAAAGCTCCCAATATTCCGAGGTAAGGCAAAACCTTAGCAGATAAAAAGGGGAGGTTAAGAGAGGCTAGATAGTGAGATAAAATCAGCCAAAGAAGGCTGATAAAAGCGCTTCCTGCAATCAAACCAAATCGGTAGATAAAGGCAGATGGTGGATAGAGGCCTGTATGGGTGATCTCTGTACAACCAGTTAGAAAGGGAATGCAAAGGGGAGAGTATCCCCCGATTTCACAGATAAAAAGTACGCAGCAGCAATGGTTGCTGCAATCCATAAACAGATGTAGAGCAGAAGTCTATTTCCTCGAATAGTGATGCCTGTCATGATCGCCAGAAATGATTACGAATTCTTCTTTGATAGAGCATGATCACGGTAACGGAACAAGTAAATATCAGCCAAGTAAAAAGCTTTGGGAATGTTCGCCAAGAGGAGTAGGGTTGGAGCGTAAATCCAAATCGGTGTCCCATAGGGAAAAAGATCCCTGTAGCTGTCCCCTTGAAGTTTTCTTGTGGCACGAGCCCAAAATCTCTACTATCGCCAGAAATGGAATGGTTATCTCCCAATACCAGATAGTGTTTTTCTGGGATAGAAAAGCCAAATTTTTGAATTTTTTCTACGTCCAGTAATCCGTTTGGAAGCACAGGGGGACCTTTGTCTAAGAAAGACCACTTTTTCTCCGATTCTTGCTCTTTGAAGGCCTGTAGTAGGGGATCATTTTGGAAAAGAATCGGGGCTCCTAAGAGATAAAGGTCGCCTTCCCTAAAGTAGGCATAGCGGGAGGGAAGCCAGCTTTTTTCATGAAGAGCAGGAAGAAAGTGGGTGTCAAATTCTACACCTAAATTGTACAAAAGAAAGGTGTTTTCTGGTGTGTAGCGAGCAAGAGGATGGGTTTCTTCTACAGAAAAGGCGGTTCTTGTCCGTCCTATCTCGTACAAGGTTCCCCGGTCAAATTCGTAGGTTCCATCAGGAACGCCTTCTAAAATGGGGGAAGAGGGGTGAGGACCTTGCCTGCCATAAGCGTAAGCGCGCTCATCTTTAACGACAAAACGCACGGTATTCATATGCGTAAAAATCCGTTGCATACTCTCTTCATTCAACGGGATATACGAGCGCTCATAGTGTAAATCGGGCCGAACGCGTCCCATAGCATCGGGAGATAACTGCGCCCCTTGAAAGGAGGGGTGATGGGTCAGTTCTAAATAATAATCGCAGTTTTTTGTAACAGTAGCATTGGGCGTGTTGAGATACGCGGCTTGTGTCAGAATTCTTGCCGCTGCGTAATGGGAAAAGCCCCAAAGTTCATGGTAGTCATGAAAGTTGGCCCGATTACCCGCAGCGGAAAGCATCGTCCCTTGTACGTTAGAAAAAGGGTTGATCGACAACTTCGCAACGGGTTGATTCATCTGATAGATGATCGAATGGGGGAATACGCCACTTTTTGTTCGCATAGGCGTTTTGACTTTTCCTCCGATTTGTAAAAAGGGAATGTACTCAATATCCTCAAAACAGGGCTCATTTTGTAGCGCGGCAATAGGCTTTTGATCCTTGTCGATCCCATAGACTTTTCCCCCATAAAAGTAGAGCGTATCGCCAGGTTTACCCACCAGTCTTTTCACAAGTTGCTTTTTCCCGGGGAAGAGATAAAAGTACATCATATCGGCCTGAGCAACGTCCATATTATCTGCGCTAAAGACGACGATATTTCCATGCTTGAGGTCATGTTGAGAAAAATAAAAGTGACTCGTGAAAAGGGGTACATTGAGCGAAAAAGCCGTTTTATTCACAACAACATAGTCCCCCTCTTTGAAGGTGGGGCGCATCGATCCCGTAGGGATCATGTAGAGTTCAAACCACATTTGCCGGATGAGCATAGCGACAAGAAGAGCAAGAAGAAATCTTCCAATGTGGCCAGTAATCCATGAAAAAAAGGCGGGAGGTAATTCTTTTTTTTGAAATTGTTCTAATGCTTTAAGAAGGTCTTTTGTTTCTTCCTTCCGCTTGTTGCAGATCGCTTCACGAAGTTTTGAAGAAAGAGCTTGAAACTGTTTTTGTTTTACCTCAGACAGCCTGTAGCGTTTTTTTTCGTAGTCGGCAGAAATGTTTACAAATTGTTTTTGTGCTTTTCTAAAAAGGAACATAGGACTCTTTGTTTAGAAATAATGGTAGAAGATAGAAAGCAAAATCTCAAGGAGACTTTTTCTGAAAAGTTTCAAGGTCGCTCTAACAGAAAACAAGTTGTGGAAAATCTGTTCATAAATCCTCTAAAACATTGAGTTTCAAGGGCCCAAATCTTGGAGAAGATTGTGCTCGATGTTATTTTTAACTAGTTTATTATGAATAACTTAGTTAAACCCCTCCTAGGAGAAAGAAAAAAAGAGCGTAAAGATTGTGGAAGTTGTTCATAACTCTCCTATGAACGTGCAACTAGCTTCAGGATTTTTTTTCGGAAAAAGCGTTATGGAGCGAGGGAAAAGGGGAAGCTGCTCTTTTTTGATACGCAGCTCTAAACGCTCTTTTTCTATGGAGCGTTTTGCAAACAAGATATCTTGTAGAGCCCCTGTTTGATCGATGTAGGATAAAGAAAAATCTTGATAATACTTTGGGCAAAACACCTCAAAAATGTAAACATCGTCTTCAGAGCGTGGTTGTCCTAGGAAACGGGGAGAGCGTCTTGGAAAATAGGGAAAAGGGGTTTGAAAATCTCTCCCAGCGTCTACAATTTTTGTATACACAAAACCGTGATCTCCTTGGACTTCAATCCAACAAGGGAAGGGGGCCTGTTGGTTTTTTGCAAAATAGAGCTCTAATCTTTTGCCCGATAACGGCGTATCATCGGTAGGCCATTTCGTAGAATAGACGGCAAAAGAGGGTCTTTTTGCCCATGTTTTTAGAGAAATAGGGGGATTCCAAAATGCTCTACGATCTTGTTGTCTGCCAATCGGCGGAGGCCCTATTTTTTTTCTGTTTTCTTCTGACACTGGGATAAGGGGAGCTGCTAGGAGTTTACTCAGAAGCGTGTCGGCAGACGCTCCTTGTAAAAAAGCACCTTTTGTGTAGGAAAAGGCTTCGATGAGCTCTTTATTTTCTAGATCTATTTCAAATACGGTCCAAGAAGAGGCTCCCTTTGCTCCCGTAAAAGCCCAGTTTTGCCAATCCTCAATATGCTTTGCTGCATAAAGGGGCAGGGAAATTTCTTCTAAAACAAAAGCGTTTTTGTCTGCCGAGCGAACATGAACGAGAGATAAAATTTTTCCTTGTTGGAATACTGCGTAATCTCCCTTTTTTGCTTGAAGAAGGTGCTTTT
>JBCAXK010000064.1:0-6339 GCA_038534095.1 Chlamydiota bacterium
TTATTTTGATTTTTGATGTGTAATAGACAAGATGTTTGTAGGGTGACGTATCAAATCTTTCTTGTCAGAACGCCCTGCAATTTGTACAATTCACTACTTTGCAAACCATCGAAAGCACATCACTTACTCGTTATGAAAAAAGCACATGCTTTTTTCTATAAGCTAGATCCATGAATCCACTTGAAAAATTCGATGAACCACAAAAAAGCGCCTCTGCTTTAGAAAGAAAAAAACACTTACGCGCCAGTAATTTTTTCGAGAAAATAGAGCGCATTTGAATACTTCAGGCTGTTTTTACCAGCGCAACTTCTTTTGGTAAACAAGAGAAGAGTCACTAGTTGTATTCACAATTTTTCATGCAAATCCGTTTTGACCAGGAAGGAAATACTTGTGACAAACCTAACTAAGATCGCTTCCGAAGACCCTAAGTATGATCGTTATTTTCCCTGTACAAGAGGCGAAGTAAACGAAATTCATACACTTGTGAAAACAGTCTACGAGAAAACCGCATGTACGCTTGTTTTTGAGATCAAACGCCCCTTTGAACAAGAGGAGCTTCCTTCTCAGACTATATTCATCAAATCATCACGCGAAGGCTGCGATCGAACTCATATTCCTGTTCATTACCTATCGATGTCTAAGCTAGGCAGTCAAAAAAGCGTAAATGGAACGCGTGCTCTTTTATCATTCCTGCATAAAATGCAGGCAGAAGAGTCAAAAAATAGACTTCCTGAATCGAAAGAAAAACTCGAAATGCCAACAGAAGAGTCAAAAAAAAGACCTCCTGAATGGGAAAAAAAACTCGAAGAGATCCAAAAACTTTTAAAGAACATCATCAAGTGGCCAGAAGAAAAGCACAATATTAGTGATCCTAATAGCCTAGTTCAGTGCTACCTATTTCTAAAGGGCCCTCTTTATGAAAACACTGTACATCCCGAATTTTTGGCAGTAGCCTATACAGAACAATCCAATACTTGTACTCAGTTGTATCTGGCCCAATTACGCGCCCAAAGAGATACCTACCCAAAGGCGCTGATTGGCGCTGCTGAAAAGATGATCTATATTCTTGCAACTTCCCGGTACATTGCAAAGAACGAAATCCGATATATTCAGCTGAATATGCAACCAGTTTCTGTTGGGAACCTCAAACAATCCCCTTTTGGGCAAAAGATTGTCTTAACGGATCGGGACGATCAGGCGCTAGGCATTCTTGCCGATAGTTTACATCGAAATCACGTCAGACAAAGAACGTACGTAGCCATCAGGAACGAGCAAACCGTTAGGGTTATGTATAGTGATTTCAAACCAGAAACCAGAGAGCGCTTTTTCTCATCCTTTCGGTATAGGCATACATTGTCGTTACCGAGGCCGGTTTCTCAAAAAAATCCATCGAAAAAAAAGAAACCATCCTTGGGCAAAAACTGTTCAGATTTTTGTATCTTCAATCTTGAAAAGAAAACATCAGCCCCCTGCGAGAACGCTGATTTTATTCGGCGCACTTCTAAATACGTGGACCCATTGGATGATATATACAACAAAAGCACTACCCATTTCTTCAAACATGTTTGTGGAAGCAACTCCGATTTCTTCTCTGTCTCTCAGTTAAAAAAGGTAGGTGCAGTAGGAGCAACGATCCTATTTTTCGAGCATGTTGTAAGAAAGCCGGTATTTCGTATCCCCGTTACGAAGTACAATATTTTTCATTTACTCCGAAGCAAAATAGCTGACACCAAGACTTGTAAACTCTGTCTCATTGTTGAGGGAATTTTGCGAAACAAGGGCTCGCGAAAAGTGTCGTATCCCGGAGCTTGCGCTCTTGTTGCCTTACACAATTGTACAATTATTGTTTCCCCCATATTTTTAGTAGACTATTCCTTATCTAAGAAGACTGCTGCGCTGGAACATTTTTTAGAGATGGCTCATCACGCTATCCCTGTAAATACAAAAATAAGGCATTATGTGCAAATATATGGATCTCAAAAAACATTGTGTACCCTTTTAGATCGGGGAAACTGGAGCAAAAAAGTTGCGCCTGAAGACACCAAGGCTGAAACGTTAATCGCTGGGCAGTATCTACCCATATTGATGGAAAAAGAAGAGAGGCCCGCATTTTTCCCATCAGGTGAAACAGCCGGTCCCCTCTTGGAAGATACCATCAAGGAAGGACCTACAGTCTCAGTGAAGAGAGACACAGATGAAGATCCCAGGATTGTATCAGAATGTGTGGGAGTGTTGACTCGACTAATGCCAAAAACAAAAAGATCTTTTTTGTCCAATTTTCACCATATCGGATGTCAGCTCCCAGGGAAAAAACCCTATTTTTCCCGATCAGCCATGAAAAGATCTCGCAGGGTGCGAGGCCTAAGCGCAGAATCTTTAGAAGAAACAAAAACTACTCAGCAAGAAAATCTTTCCCATTTTTATTTATTTGATCTCCCTGCAAAAATAGAAAAAAAACCGCCTGATCGAGATCTCTCATTCTACACCAAAGAAAAAAAACGGCCCGATCGAGATCTCTCATTCTACAACAAAGAAAAAAAACGACCCGATCGAGATCTCTCATTCTACAACAAAAAAAAAAACGACCCGATCGTTCCCCCTAAGGACTCTCGTGCCAGGAAAAATTGCTGGAAGATTTTTGTAAATATTTTATCGAAAGGGCTACTATTTCCTAACGACATGCTCATGAATGACTAACCACTTATCATCATGCTAGTGAACAACTGCCTTGCATGCAATAGTGAGACATAGATTTGTATCGTGAAACTATCCCTTTGGCTGGCAAATAAACTACCTAAAGTTGCTTCACGGAAATATTTCTAGAAGTAAAAAACTTGGGTACTATGAAGAAACTATACCTAGAAAATAGGGAAAACTAGTCCAGATTTTTCCCCGCAAGATCTACAGAATTTCCCTGGATTTTCCCTAAATATTCAGGAAGTTTCACGCCAGCAAGACTAGCTACATCATGGACTGGAGGAAGCGCCTGAACAAGCCCGCGCAAAAAATCGGCTGTTGTCGATCCAGTTTCTTTTGAAGAGCCTCCCGAATCCCAGACTTTCACTTCTCCGATATTGAGATTTTGAATCGCTTCGGCTTGCAGCTTCACGATTGCCTCTAACTTTTCAATAATGAGCAGGTTAGAAGCTGCAGAGGGATCTCCAGAACAAGCCTCGATCAGCTTTTGAAATCCTACAGCTTTTCCCTCAAGAAGGCGGGTAAGGGCATCTGCTTTTGCGGTTTCTACCGCTAAATGGGCTTCGGCTTCCGCTTTTGCTTCAATCGCCTTTTTCTGAGCAATCGCTTCCGATTGAATGATCTGTCTCTTTTTTGCTACTTCTTCAGGAACAATCTCTCCTACGTTCAGACGGCTTTTTTCCGCTTCTGAGCGCGCTTTTTGAATATCCACTTCTGCCTGCTCAAAGGCAATTTTCGCTTGCCTATCTGCCTCCACTTCTTTTTGCCTTAACTCCGAGTGGGCTAGCGCCACCTTTGCCTTCGCTAAATTTTCCCCTCGAATCGCTTCAGCCTCCGCGTCAGCCACTTGAATTTTCCTTTGCGCATCGGCAGTTGCTTTGCCGATTTCTCCCTTTTTTTCTTCTTCAGCAACATCAACTTTTGCTTGGTAGACAGCCGTTGCCGCCGCTTTTTTCCCAATGCTTTCGATGTATCCCGATTCATCGGTAATGTCCGTGATGTTCACATTGATGAGCGTAAGGCCAATTTTGTGCAATTCAGAAGCAATATTTTTCCGAATGGCCTCTAAAAATCGTTCCCGATCTTGATTGATCTCCTCAATTTTTAAAGAAGCAACTGTCAAACGGAGTTGCCCCACAATGATCTCTGCTGCCATCGACTCAATATCTTTGGTCGACAAACCTAGAAGGCGTACAGCGGCGTTTTCCATAATTTCTGGTTTTGTTCCAATCGCTACCGTGAAAGTGCTAGGAACATTGATCCGGATATTTTGCTGTGATAAGGCTCCTTTCAAAGGAATATGGATTGTTCGTGGGGTAAGGTCCATGAAGGCACTTCCTTGAATTAGAGGGAAGATCACCGCTCCTCCTCCATGACAACAGCGCACCGATTTATTTTTTCCTACCCTTCCAAAAATCACTAAAATTTTGTTCGAAGGGCAGCGGCGATAAAGTTTTGTAAAAGAGGAAATAAGAAGAGCTAAAAGCGCACAAAAAAAGAATAAAATCATAGACCTTACAAGGTTTTATTCGCCCCAACATAAGGGGATAATTCATTAAAAGTCAAATCGCGCGCAAATCCCTACTCCTAGAAAAGACAAGTCCCCCGCTCCTGCGCCTGGGACGAGTAGGCGCACGCATTGATTTTCAGCAGGAAATGCTAAGTAATAGACTTTGCAGGAAAAATCTGCATGAAACTCTTCAGAAAATAGGAAGGCGTAGCCAAAACCAGCAGCTAGTTCACTAGCACTTTTGATCCCCTCTACATCTAAGTGCCGTTTTTTTTCGAAAGTTCCTTGTTCCCGATGATCCAATACATACTTCCCATAAAGCAGGTGGTAGGCTGCTTCATAAGCAAAATAGAAGTGTCTACTCAGTAAAAATGTCCCATCTAAACCCCATTTTGGCCCCAAAAACCACTGGTCTGAGGTATTGGAACTCTCTTCTTGCAAAGTGTTCACGGTTCTTTTGATCTTGATCGTCTGATCCAAAATCCCGCCTCGCATCCCAAAACGGAGCCCTAAGCGAAACGAGGAACCGATCGAAATCTGTTTTCTCATATAGATATCGAGTAGATCGAGTTTGATTTGCCATGAGGTTTGCAAAAAGGAGACAAAGGTGGGGTCATCGAGAAACCATACAATCGATTCTACAAGGCCGTTAGATGATAGATCTTCTTTTCTGCAGTTATGGTAACGCATGTAGGAAAACAGGAGATCATTCCCGTCATAGTCGGTTTGAAAGCCCAGCGAAATCCGAAAGGAGGGAACAAACTGCGTCTGCTTCATCGTAGCGATCTCTTTTTCATGTTCAATGGCGCATTCTAGAAGGCCTTCATAAGGACGCAAAAACAACACCTCTGGCTGTAAAATCACACGAAAATCCCATTCTCGACCCACTTGATAAGGACGGAAATCGTACATCTCTTCTTTTTCTGAGGCGCAAAGAGTAGCTAGCAGGAAAAATCCTGAAGAAATTTGGGAAAAAACTGCTTTCATACGTGCCTGCTCATGGATCTGTTCGGGAGCAAACGGCTACGTTTTGACGGAAAAACGTCCCCTTATGCAAGCTCGCCTTTTAGTGTCTTATCCTATCATGATAGGGAGGGTGGTAGTCAGATTGTAAAGATAGAGGGCTTTTTGCAACAGGGTCGTAACTTCGCTAAAATCGATAGCCGAGTCCGCCCCCCAAGATAAGGCCGCCAATTTCCACCTTTTCTCCTTCTGCTCCCACTTTACCAAAGGGACTAAGCTGCACAAATGAATAGTCGGCAAATAGGTTGATGCACAGGCTATAGCGTTTCGATAAAGAAGAGAAAAGCCCAACTCCTGTAATGGCGCCTGCCGATGACTGTTTGATATCTTCCACGTAAGGAGTATTATTGGTGATGAAAGTTCCCGTGATCTCTGCGCCTGCTTTTACATAAAAAGAGACCGAATGGGTTACAGGGACATACCATTTCAAACCAAGATCGACAGGCACAAGCGTCAAATCGGTGGTTTCTCCCTCTCCTAATGCTCTCCCCTGTTTGTACAAAAAGTTCGTATCGACCATCGCAAACAATGTTTCATAGAGCTCTATCTGCATGCTCAAACGGTAATTGAGCAAAGAAGAACCGTAAATCTCTCGAAAAAGACTTTTGGTTGGGCGGAAATAGCCCAGCTCACCCAAAATCATGAACTGCTTACTCCAATGATCAAATGTGGTAGCAGAATTTGCGCCCCTATAGGTTTTCCAAGAGTATGTTTTGGACTCTCTTCCAACAACTCTTTCATCAAAAGTGCGTGGTTTTTCTGACAGATTGTCTTGAGCCTCGTCTCCCAAAATGAAAAACGCAGGCACTACTCCCAAAAGCGCGCATGCTATTTGCCGAATCATGATCCCTTTTACCTGTTAATTTTTGTTTATAAAAACAGTATTTTTACCGCAAATAAATTCGAAATAGGTTTGCTTTACAATATTTCTGCAATATGTAAAAACAAAATTAACAGGAGATTTTTATGCGTCAACGTAAAATTATCGGAGTCATTTTTTGTATCATTGGTATCGTTCTAATTCTTGCAGGAAGGTATGTTCAAAGTGAGGTAGCTCAAGGTCGAGGCCAGATCCATCAAGCGGAACAAGCAAGTACCGCCGCCAAAGG
>JBCAXK010000065.1:0-5122 GCA_038534095.1 Chlamydiota bacterium
TCAAAAGACCTGCCTCCACTATGGAAAAATTTTTTTTCCTCAAACGTTTTGGAAAAAATCCCCAATAAAGTCTCTTCAGACATTTACAGCATCTATACAGAGTATGAAAAAGACTATATGGCTCCCTATACGGTGATTTTAGGATGCAAAGTGCGTCATATAGACGATATCCCCGAAGGAATGATCGTAAAAGAAATTCCGGCAGGTAACTACGTAAAATACTTAGCTAAGGGTAATTTAGATAAGGGGGCTGTTCCTGAGACTTGGAAAAGGATTTGGAACGACAATCTAGATAGAGCTTATACGACCGATTTTGAAGTGCACGGAGCAAAAGCGCAGAATCGAGAGGATGGAGAAGTAGAAATTTTTGTCGCAGTAAAATGAAAAAACGGAAGAAAAATATCCGATCACGATCTAATAAAATTGTAGGAAACAGCTAGCGCCTTGTTTCCTTGCTTAAGGTAGTTAAGATCAAAAGATCCGTCTAAAGCACCTCTAAAAAAGCGCTCAATAATTAGGCAAAAGCTACTTACTTCCGAAACCTCTTGCAATTAGAGGCGATCATGCAAAAAAGAGGTCTTACCTCATATTGGTCCGCTTTTTTCGAGAGCCATGTTTGAGATACACACGTTTTTGTTCTTCCTCAAAAGAGGGTTGATGAGTGAGTTCCTTAAAAGCTTGTCGAGCGAATTTGATCGCTTTTTTATGATCGACAATCGGATATTCATAAAGTGGAGGTAGCAAGATATTTTCAGCAATACGAATGAAAGGAGGGATATTCCAAGGCTCATGAATCGCCTCTTCTGGTAGAGCTCTTAGCTCAGGCACAAACTCTTTGATAAAGATCCCTTTGGGATCGTGATCTTGTGACTGTTTGACCGGATTGTACATACGAAAGGCATTGATTCCTGTAACCCCGCTTTGCATTTGTGACTGGAGAATATGGATACCCGGCTCATAATCGGTGAAAAGAGCTCCCAAAATCGGATAGGAATCTCTCCAATCGATCCATAAATGGTAACTGGCAAAGCTCATGACCATGGCTCGCATTCTAAAGGGGAGCCAGCCGTGCATCTTCAGGCAGCGCATGCAAGCATCGATCAAAGGATATCCGGTCCTCCCCTCTTTCCAAGCTTGGAGCTTTTCGGAAGAAGGATCCTGTTTTCTCAGCGTGTCACATCCCCGGTGCATCGCATGAAACTCGAGCTCTGGTTCATCTTCCAATTTTTGTATGAAATGGCAACGCCAATAGAGGCGAGAAGAGAACGCAGCTAGGTTTTTCCGAAACCACACAGACGGCGCCTCTATTTGCGCTTTTTGTAGAGCGCAAAAGACTTGTTTGATCGAAAATACGCCCGCAGAGAGAAAGGCTGATAAGCGAGAAGAACTCATAAACGCCGAAGGGTTCGCGATATTTTTTAGATACCTTTCTCCCCTTTCTTCCAAAAAGCTTTTCAGTACCTTTTTCCCTTCAGCAAGCCCCCCTTTTTGCGTTTTTTCCCCAGAAAAATAGTCGGGAAAAGATTCTGGTTTGGGCAAAATGTCTCCATCTAGGGAAATGCGGGTTTGATGGAGATCGATCGGCTGAGCCTCTACCGGTTTTTCCATTCGCCTCTGATGAATCGCCGTCCATTCATCCCGGCTTTTTAAGTGTCTTACCACGCCGTTTGTTGGAAATTCTTGGAACGTAATTTGCGCTTTTTGACAAAAATCCCGCACGCGAATATCCCTTTGATAGGTCCAATCTTCTCCTGTTTCTTCATGCGCATATAGAGCTGTTAGAGGCATCTCTCTACCTAGTTTCATCAACACCTCTTCCAAAGAAGAGGTAAAAGTGAGCACCGTTCCCTGTCTCTTGGCCACTTCTTCTTGCAACGATCGAATACAATCGTAGAAAAAACTCCACTGCCGAAAGGACTTAGAGGGCAAACGCCAATACTCTTCCTCAAACACATAAAAAAGAATGACACGAGCATGCTCCCTTAAGGCAGTTATTAAGGGTTCATGGTCGCTCAAACGGAGATCTCTTTTGAACCAAACGGCGCCTACGCTCATAAAAAAATCTGCCCCTCCTCTTTGCGCCCAAAAATCATCGACTCTTTTTTGTGGTACCGGTACCCGGCGTACCAAGCCAAAATACTATCTTTTTCATGGGGATTCATACCATCTATTGAAGGGAATGCGAATTCCACTTCAGAGGCAATCAGTAAAAGAGCTTCATCCAACGTTTTCTCAGAAAAACGTTTTCGCAAGATTGCAGAAGGGTAGGTTTCCAAAACAGTAGCTCCCCTCTTTTCTATCTTTTGCTTAAATGCCATTGCTCTTGCAGTAAGCCCTCCCAAAAATAATGGAGACATGGCTCCAAGCTCCCGATCAACTTGCCGAAAATGGTGGGAACTTTCTTGATCTAGAGGATCAAAATAGATTTTTGGTAGGGAAAGGGGCGCGTCCATGAAAACTACATGGATGCCTTCTTTTTGTAGGAAATCCTCTAGCCAAAGGTCAACATCGGTTTTTTTAGGAGACAAAACGGTTGTGATCGTCTTTTTTTTCAAAAAAGTGATCGCTGTAGAAGCGCGGAATTTTGCTCCATAATCAACACCTGCCCAAAAAGCAGCGTTTTTCATCATTGGTCATCCGTAGTTACGTGCGCTGAAGAAAAGTGATACGTTAACCACCTTTTTCTATTTTCTCATAGTCTTCCCATTTGCAACCAATAGAATCACGAGCGGCGATCCTTCGCATGGAACTTTTTACGCTCATTATCTTTGATGCTCAAGGTAGAGTAGTTTTGCAAAAACTACCTTGACGTAAAGATGCTCCGCTGCGTACATTGAGCCCTATCTAATTGGAATTTTTCGATTTGCAAGCAGGTAGCTTCCCCTTTCTAATTCCGCTTAAGAATTGCGTGAAAAAACCTATTTTCCTCCAAGCCCTAACCCAAAGGAAATCATGGAAGACGATTTACCCCTTTTACAATCACTGATCGATGCTTACGGTCCCTGCGGGCAGGAAGAAGAGATCCAATCTTTGTGCAGAAAAGAGTTAGAGCCTCTTTCCCATGAGACTTGGATCGATGAAGCGGGCAACCTCATTGCGAAAATTACAGGGGAAAAACCAAATCTTCCACCGGTACGCATTTTTGTCCATATGGACGAAATTGCTATGATCGTGAAAAGTATTCAGGAGGACGGCTCTCTTAGAATCAATCCTTTGGGCGCGATTTATCCCGCTTCTTTAGGGCAAGGCCCTCTAGCAATCTTAGGTGACAAGAAGTTCCTTTTAGGCATTTTATCTTACGGTTCGATCCATACAACAAAAGAGACCCCTTCTACACACAAAATTCTACCCAAAGAATACAAGGGAGAAGGATGCGCCCCTTTTTGGGAAGATGTGCGCGTCACAACTAGACAAACTAAGAGCGATCTTGCATCTGCTGGCGTGCATCCAGGAACGCGGGTCGTGATCCCAAAATCTCGCCGAACACTGTGCCTATTGCAAGACTGCTTTGCAGGCTATTACTTAGATAATCGAGGAGCGCTTGCCATTGCCATCAAAACAGCAAAGAAACTCCAAAAAAAACCTCCGGTAAGAACGGTTTATATCGCAGCCACAGCCCAAGAAGAATTAGGAGCTCACGGCGCTTCTTACGCAGCAAGAACTCTTCCAGAAGGGATCACGATTGCAATCGATGTGGGTCCTGTCTCAAATGAGTACCAAACCACGCTATCCCCAAATCCTATTGTTGTATACCAAGACGGAGTTGCTACCTACAATAAATCTCTTGCTGATCAGCTCATCCATTGTGGAAGAAAAATTGGCATCCATCCGCAGCGAGCTGTGTTTGCTTCCTATGGATCTGATGCTTCCTATCCTCAAAGCAGGGGACAAACTGGAAGGACCTCTCTTATCTGTTTCCCTGTAGAAAATACGCACGGCTACGAAATCACCCACAAAAATAGCCTTCAGCTCTGCTCGGATCTTTTAACAGAATACCTAATTTCTTCTGGATAATCTTAACATTCGATTTTCTGCTCTATATCCTTATGGGCTAAGGGGCGGCTCTTCATCAAAAATAAGATCAAAAAACCAATGGCAACGATTTTCGATAGGCAAATGCTGCTGAATGCCTTTTACAACATCTTCCTCTGATGCTTTGCGGATAAAAATGTATAGATGCCGAGTAAGTTCACTAGGATAAGAACCAATTTTCTATGAGCCTACGCAAATCTCGATACAAGAACATCGTTTTGGCCATTTGCAGGCTTCAAAGAGCTACTCTACATCTTCATAGGGGGTTCTTTCTCCTATAATATGCGCCCATAATCTTTCTCCGCAGCTTTATGCGTATCATCTAGAAGGGATTTTTATCGACAAAAACCCAAGTATCATCCTCGCTGATAAAAGGATCGCTAGCGGTAAGTGCCCAAGTGCCAATCTCGTTTGTCGATAACAATTGCTTTAGAGGTGGCTTAACCAGCGAAGCGGGGTTTTCCGCATCAGGCAAGTCTTGATTACCCTGTTTTGAGAGGATTTTTCCCTCGTTTTTGCGCTCGGGTTTTGGGGCCGGCTGCTTGTAAATATTTAATACACGATTTACGCCTGGAGAGCTTTGAAAATCGGCTTTTACTGTCGGAGTATCTGTGGCCGTATGTATTTGCTGTTTTGCGATCGTTTCTACTCTTTTTCTAGCGTCTTGTAGTTCGGCACGTTCTGCCTCTGCTACTGCCTCTCCTCCGCCTGCATTTAAGATGCTTTTAACAACCTCTCTTGTCGATAACAATTGCTTTAGAGGTGGCTTAACCGCCGAAGCTGCGTTTTCCGCATCAAGCAAGTTTTGATTACCCTGTTTTGAGAGGGTTTTGTCCTCGTTTTTGTGCTCGGGTTTTGGGGCCAGCTGCTTGTGAATATTTAATGCACGATTTACGCCTGGAGAGCTTTGAAAATCGGCTTTTACTGTCGGAGTATCTGTGGCGGTATGTATTTGCTGTTTTGCGATCGTTTCTACTGTTGTTGTAGTGGCTTCTAGGTTTTCTTCGGCACTTTCTGCCTCTCCTCCGCCTAAATTTAAGATACTTTTAACAACCTCTCTTGTCGATAACAATTGCTTTAGAGGTGACTT
>JBCAXK010000065.1:5219-6168 GCA_038534095.1 Chlamydiota bacterium
CTTTTTGCGCTCGAGTTTTGGGGCCGGCTGCTTGTGAATATTTGCGGCTCGTAGCTTTTCTTCGGCACGTTCTGCCTCTCCTCCGCCTAAATTTAAGATACTTTTAACAACCTCTCTTGTCGATAACAATTGCTTTAGAGGTGACTTGACCAGCGAAGCTGCTTTTTCCGCATCAGGCAAGTGATTACCCTGTTTTGAGAGGGTTTTGTCCTCGTTTTTGCGCTCGAGTTTTGGGGCCGGCTGCTTGTGAATATTTGCGGCTCGTAGCTTTTCTTCGGCACGTTCTGCCTCTGCTAGTGCTTGCACTCCGGATGCATTCAAGGTCCTAGCCGTTGATTGTGCTCCTCTAACGAGCATGTTTGCACGAGTTGTTTCTGAAATGTTCTTGAAAGTGCCCGATAAAGTAGTCATTGAAGGAATTAGTTTATGCATACTTTGAAATTTGTGCTTAAATGCGCTAAGTGTCTCCTTCGTAGGATTATCGGTAGAATTTATAGAACGGGCATTACCAGCAATTGTCGGAAGATGTATGCTTAGAGTCTTTTTCTGATCAGGAGTTAACGAAGATTGTAACACAATCATGTTAAGGTGTTCTGCTTCACGAGCCACATACCCGGCCTTGTGAACAAGATTAGCGCAAGTTTTCCCTGTAAAAACGGGGTTCTTCATAGTCCTGTTTATAATGTCCAGACATTCAGACACCATTTTATCTAAAGCAGCAAATTTTCTTTTTATTTTCTCTATGCTGTTTGGATTTCTAGCTTTTTCCGCAATAACATTCTGGCGACTATGGTCGCTTTTAGGAGCAGCCTGCACGCTTATCTGCGACTTTTTCGTTGTTAATCCCCAATTATCTTCTCTGAAAGTCGAAGTTATAAGTGGGACTTTTTTGATGGCAACAGATCTATTTCTTTCTCTCATGACAATCGGAGTTGGATGTACGATTTCT
>JBCAXK010000066.1:0-5879 GCA_038534095.1 Chlamydiota bacterium
TGAGGAGAGCAAATGATTTAGGTCGCAGCTTTTCTTGCTGCAAGGCTCCTTCTATGAGTAAAAAGTAGCCAACATTTTCATCCTGTTTTTTTACCCCATCTTTAGACAGACTTGATGGGTCTGGAGGGCATTGAGAACCCCTCTCGTCGCGGATGATTTCGTCTATGCGGCCACTCGATTCTCTTTTTAATCGAGAGGCTGTGATCACAAGCCGATCTGTTGTAAGCGTAAGAGTCACTATGCTATTTTGATATATCTCTTGCACTTTCAGAAGCGCTTCCTTAAATCTTAGAATCTCTAAGCTCGTAGTGGCTTGCGAGGGAATGTTTTGATAAGGAATACCAAATACAGAGGAAAAAGGGTCATCGTTTTTTTCGGAGAATTTCGATATAGAAACAAGGGTAAATTGCTGGAAAAACTTTTCTCTATCTGTAGCTCGAATCATAGTAAGAAATCGATCCAGATTTGTAGAAGAGCCTGATGCGCCTTGATCTTTTCGATAGCTTTTTTCTAAAGCGTAGTGATAGCCATTTTCGTTCTTTTTCTCCAACTCTGCTTGGAATGCTTTATCTGACATCAACTCTCCAACAGAGACGATGTTATAACTCTTCGCATTGTTTTCTATTAAATCAGATACATGTGGCTGAATTTTTGTATAACACCAAGAAGCTGTGATTTTTCTGCACAATTTCCAAAGGCTTAAGATCTTGAAACATTTCTCTAAAACCTCGAGGGCTTTGTTAGAAACATTGCGCTGCAAAGAAGGTTTTTCGGTAAAAATAAGAGTAATAAAACTACTTTCGTTTTGGTGTTGCCGCGCTATAGCGTAAAAATCGGGTACTTTCCCAATAAAGCCTTCTGTAATGAAGAAGAAACAGAACAAGTCTTCTTTACCTTGCACTATACGCGAGAGGTCTTTCTTCAATTGTTTTATGGCGCAATCCACGGATTCTATAAATCTTTCTGAGATTTTACGTCTTCGATTGTATCTCAGACCTTTGTACAGCTCATGCGTAGCGTGTATAGCAGGCAAATTGCCGTGCAATTTGAAGGTGGAAAACACCCTCTGCTCGCTAGGACCAGCTCCTGCTCGGAAACGTCCTTTCTCTTCAGAGCTTTCGAAACCACCTTTACTCTGGAAGATTACAGGAGGGGCGCAATTGTGTAGAGCGTGCCAAGCGGCCGGTACGCTGGTTAGAGAAGACATAGAATCAGCCCTTTTTTACTAGTTAAGTAGTTCTTTATTTGAAATGTAGAAAAGATTAGCTATACAATCTTTGCATAGGTTCGCTAAAAACTCAAAAGCTTTTGCTTTTGTGAACCTGCGTACAAGAAAAACCTCCTAGATGGGGACGCGAATAAGAGCGCAAGTAGGGAAAAGGAGACTGTGATAAAACATTGAGCTTGTTCGCTGCATCATGAAAAGGAATTGATTGATCAGACCTTCCTGAAAAAATAATAGGGAAATACACCACCGGTTTGTAGGCCAAATTTGAGCAGGTAGCGCTGTTTCTCAGACCGTAGCCTTAAGTTTTTGCGCAAGCTCTTTTAGGATTTTTTCTTTGTGTCCATTGACCTTATTGCGGCATCCTCAGTTGTTTCTTGGCTTGGTACAGGTAAATCAAACACGCAAAAAGGAGCATTCTTTCTCTCAGCAGAGCTCTCTTTTGTTCCTAGGCATGCATGTGTTTCAGAATTCTCCCTAGAAGAGGGAGTCAGTTTCTGTGAGGGAGCTAAAGGATGGATCGGCGTAAATTCTTGTAAAAATTTTTCCTTAGGTCTCTGCTTTGACTTAGTTCCGAGCGAAGTAATCTCTCCAGTGATTGGATTTGTTACCCAACAATATCGATAAGTTGTCAAGAAATCATCGAAAAGCTTAGGCAACGATGTATTATCTACATGGTTAGGCAATCGACATACAGAGCCATCGAGGAGACTATTCAAGAGCCTATTACTCGCGAAAACTTGTATGTACCGGCTCTTATTTGAATCCTTGTTTGAGAGGTATCCAGCGAGTTCTAGGAACTTTTTTACGATAAGACTTTGCTTGAAATCGTTCCTATCAGTTTCTTTAAAATAGGGGTAGATTTTCATGATACGACCTTGTGATTTGAGGAGAGCAAGTGATTTAGGTCGCAGCGTTTTTTCCTGTAAGGGTCCTTCTAAGAATAAAAAGTGATCACACTTCTCCCCATGTTTTTTCATCCTATTTTTCCACAGATTTGATGGATGTGGAGCGCATTGAGAACCTGTTTCTCCGCGGATGATTTGGTCTACGCAGTCACGCGACTTTGCGGCTAATCGAGAAACTACGATCACCAGAGTTTCCGTTTGCAACATATGATCCTTCTGGCTATCTTCATATATCTTCTCCAATTGCTTGAGCACCTCCTCAAATCTTAAAGTATTTGCGCTCTTAATGCCTTGCGAGGGAATGTGTTGATGAGGAGTATGGTATACAGGGAAAAAAGAACCAGTTCCTATGGCATTGCTCTGTTTGAGTCTGTTAGACCTCGAAGATTTCTTCTCGCTAGACACACGCTGTTCCGATCTAGAAATAGGCATAAGGTGGGGTGGAAAGGGCTTCCCATTTGCAGGTCTGATGAGAACAAGAATCCGCGCAAGCTTTACAGGATGCGAGGAGTGCTTGTTATCGAGTTTTTCTAGTAAATAGTGATAGTCAGTCTTGCTTTCTTCCTTCAAGTGTGTTTGGAATAATTGGTTTGACATGCCATGCCTACTATGGACAATTGTATAATTCCCTCGATTTCTTTTTATCAACGTAGATAAATGTGGGTGAGTCGTTGTATGACAGAAAGGAGCCGTGATTTTTTTCTCCTCTCGCAAAAGACTTAAGACCTCGAAAAATTTGCGCAAAACGTTGAGGGCTGTTTCAGGCGCGCTAGGATTAAGAGGAGATTTTTGCGTAACTATAAGATGGATAATACGATTTTCCTTGCGGTGTTGCCGTGCTAAAGCGTAAAAGTCGGGAATTTTCCCGGTAGCGCTTGCTACCATCAAGACTAAACAGAAAACTTGTTGCGAGAGGTCCTTATTCCTACGCGCATGGGCAGTCTTCAATTTTCCCATAGTTATATGTCTTAATGTGTTAAATCCTTTCAGGTGAGGGAGTTCTTGCCGCTCTTTCATAGCTACGTATAGGCTGCGCGCAGCGTTTACAGCAAGATAATTGCCGTTCAATGTGAAGACCGAAACGCTCCGCTCCTCGCTAGAAGTTACGCAAGCCCCTTTCTTCTCGGAGCTTTGCAAAGCACTTTTAGACTGGAAGGTTACAGGAGGGGCGCACTTGCGTAGAGCCTCCAAAGCGGTCGATATGCTGGTTAGAGAAGACATGGAATAAGTCCTTTTTTACTAATTAAGTAATTCTTTATTTAAGGGTTAGAAAAAAGTTATTATGCAATTTTTGCATACCTTACCTAAAAACTCAAAAACCTTTTGCATCGACTTGTGCGCAAGAAGAACTTCCTAGAGCAGATGCGAATAAGAATATAATAGGGAATCCCAGACTCTAATAAAAAATCGAGCTTGTTTGCTGCATCATGACAGGAATTGATCAGACCTTCCTGAAAAAGTCAGAGGGAAATCAACCCTCGATTTGCAGGCTACATTTGAGCAGGCAGCGCCGTTTCTGAGAGCGTAACCTTCGGTTTTTGCTCAAGTTCTTTTAGGATTTTTTCTCTGTGCCCCTGGAGCGTATGGATGTATCCTCGCTGGTTACTTTCCCTGACACCGGCAAATCAAACAGATAAAAAGGAGCCTGACTTTCCTTCCCAGGGTGGGTTTTTGTTTCTAGAGTTGCCGGGCCCATTTCGGAGCTTTCTTCAGATAGGGAGCCCGATTTCTGTAAGGGTTCAAGAGGATGGATTGGCGTAAATTCTTGCAAAAACCCATGTTTGGTATTTTGAAATAATATTGCTGCAATGGAAGTGATTTTCGTTCCTGTTGTGTCAAGTTCGTAATAATACTCATCAGGGCTTTTTAAGAATTCCTCAAAAGCGAGCAAAGGATAGAGATAGGTAGGTGGATAGAGATAGGTAGTTTTTTTAGATGATGGATTTTCATGAATCAACTCTAAGTGGCTAGGAGCTCGGACTCTAAAAGAATTGCTTATGATCTTTTTCAGAACGTCGTGAGGTCCCCAGAGTTGTATGTAGCGTGTGCTTTGAGGACGTTTTGAGAGTTGGCTAGCTATTTTGATGCATTTGTTTAAGAGAGCCACTTTTTCACAAACCGTATGTTTTTTTGGAAGAAAATAGGGATAAATCTTTACGATACGATCGTCTGATTTGATGATGGCCCACGATTTCAGTATCAGGGATTTTTTTTGTAATTTTCCCTCTGTAAGCAAAAAACGTTCAAGGGTTCCCCTCTGTTCTTCGAGGTTTGGTTCAGGTAGGCTCGAGAGATCTGGACCATCTTTAAAGCCGGTAGCATCGGTTACTACGGGGATGATTTCATCTACGCACTCAGCAGAATTTCTGTTTGTTCGAGAGACTGTAATCACAAGGTTGTCTGTTCGGAACGTATGTGTCTCAGTACTGTTTTCATAAATATTCTTGATGTTGGAAAGCAATGGATTAGGTAGTGACTTTCTAGGATCTGCCGTGCGCGTAACAGTTGGAACGGGAGTTTTTGAGTCAGAACGATCAAATCCTATCGGATTGAGTGACTTCAATCCGTGGAAACTCGAAGGCTCTTGGGAAAGAAAAGCGGGTAGTTTTGAGGGGGAAATAAGCGGATATTGTAGGGAAAAATTTTTTATATCCCTAGTTTTTATCAGAGTGAAAAATGGCATGAAATGTACAGGGTGTCCCCGTAAACCCTCATTGTTTTGAGAGCTTTGTTCTAGTACGTAATAATAGCCATCTTTGCTCTTATTCTTTAATCGTGTGTATAATTCTTTAGCTGCAATTCCCTTATTATCAGAGACAATTGTAAAATTCTTCTCGTTTTCTTGTATCAAATTAGATAAATGTGGCTGAGCTACCGTACGACAGACGTCAGCTGTGATTTGTTTATGCGCTTTCAAAAAGCTTAAGATATCGAAAACATTGTGTAAGATCTTCATGGCTTCTTTAGGAGTTACTGCGCTAATGGTCGGCCTTTGGGTAAAAAGAATATTGATAACCCTATCCTGTTTTGCTAAAGCGTAAAAATCGGGAGGTTTGTTGATAGAACCTTCTCCAATCAAGAAAAAACAGCACGATTTTTCCGCGCCATTTCTAATAAAATCAGCGCCGATACGCTCATAAGAGGGGCTTAATTGGGTGATAGAGCGATCAATTAATGGCGCAAATCCTTTTGGGGGACGAAAGGCGTGTTTTTCTTGTAAGGCTGCATATAGGCCGCGGGTAGCTGTTATAGCAGAAGAGCAGCCCAATTTGAAGAGGTACATAACCCGGTTTTTAGTAGCCTCAGAGCTTCTTGGGGAATGGTCTTTTTCTTCAAAGGAGCGCGAAACCCCGTTGGTTTTGAAGATTGCGTGAGGGACGGAGTTGCATAGCGTTTGAAAAACTTGGGATAGACGGGTCGAAGTACACATATAACAATTCCTTTAACTAGATCAGTGATTTTATTTTAGATTGAGAAAAATCCATCATAGAATTTTTGCATAGCCTACGTAAAAAACTCAAAAAGCTTTTCTGTTTATGGGCTTGTCCGCAAGAAGAACTTCCTAGAGTAAGTGCGCACAAGGACGTAAAAGAAGGTCCCTCTTGATCAAAAAACAGGCACAAATGATGAGAAAGCTGATAGGGAGAACGGATAAAGAAGTGGCTCGCATCTAAGAACCCGTTTAAAATCTTTTTAAAAGAAGGGCAGCAAAGGCGAAAACAACCATGTGTAGGCTTGTATTGAGC
>JBCAXK010000067.1:0-5422 GCA_038534095.1 Chlamydiota bacterium
AACGATCAGTACAGCTGAGCAGACAGTCACTTACTCTGATGGAAGGAAGATAATGAATTGTGTAATGAAGTTTGTTCTATAACACACAAATTCTGAAAAAAATCTTTAAATTTATATGCGCATTTACCAAACTTCATTACACAATTCATTATCTTCCTTCCATCAGAGTAAGTGACTGTCTGCTCAGCTGTACTGATCGTTTTTGCTTTCTTCAAAAAGTTTCTTATCGAGAAAACATCTTGAACAACAAAGGTGACTTCATTTGCAGAATGACTCTGCAAGAAGTCATAGCGACACCATTCTATGGCAGCGTCTAACCGAAAATCTGGGGTTAGCGCAACATGGTGTACAATCAATTGCTTCGGACAATTCTGGGCGATATTTTCAGGATTTCTATTCCAAATAACTGCGAATCCATTTGGAATCAGCGCGACTCGATGTTCTTTAGAAGTTTGACAAGGAATGCGCGTTTCGGATGCTTTTCTATCCAACAAATCCTGATCATGAAAATATCCTTCAAAAATCACTTTAAGGCCAACGCTATAAAATCTCTTATCCTCTGCTTTGGAAAAAGTGGTTTTTAACAATTCTCTTGCACGTAAAATGGCCTTTTTCGCCATTTCTGTATAATGAGGTTGTGTTGACAAGTTTTGGAACAGTTGGAGTATATAACTCATCCGTCTTAGGCCTTTAACAGGCACTGTTGATACACCATGGAAATATGGAGGCGAACAGAATCGATGTACAAAAATACTATCCTGCAAAGCGTATGTTTTCTTGTTCCAACTTCCGTTTAAAAGTCTTAAAGCGTGACTATCCTCACAGTAGGTCTGTTTCGCTACACGTGATACAGAAAGTGGTGTTGATGGGAAGGCGCTATTTCCTCCCTGACAGCGCCTATATATATGATTAGCTCGAAACTGCAGATGAGAAACTTGGCCTCGATATGGATAAAAAGGCCTACCGTTTTGAACATTGAAACCACCCTGGAGACGACCTTGGCGGTGAAAATGTCCATATAGAGAGTACTGCGGATAATATTGAGGAACTGGTGTCAAACTTTTCTCCTAGTTTGCGGTATGCAACTGAGTGGTATCTCTCTGCTAACTGACCTTTAAACATCACCAAAAAACTACCGAGAGATGCCCTTTTTCAGCGCGTTAGCAAAAACAGATGAAAAGGAATTCTATTATAAGGGACTGAGTTCCTGCAACCATTTGTTGGAAAATTATTTACGAAAGCAATAGCCACCATTTTCTGACTAGACGTAAGATCCCACATTGCCCGCCCCCTCCACAAAGGCTCTAAGAAATTTTGTTTTTTAAAGGGAATGAAATCGAAGGAATCCTTTTTGTCCTTTTCTGGATTGTCTAAGATCTGTGATCGAAGAAGAGTAGAAGCGCAAAAATTTCAACCATCTACCGATGGTGAGTATTGTGTGTGAAGAGATGGACCTGCGCGAAAGAGTAGACCAGTTGATTCCTTCTGATCCTCAGATGGACGTGAGCTTCTGTAAATGCCTAAATGTTCTGGTCATCAATGGACTTGGGTTTGCATATAGCCCTCTTATTCAGAAACACAATTCTTTGCAAGTAGACCGGTACACAGGCTACTAGAGAGAGATTGTGATCATGTGATCAATGACGCTCGTTCAGGCGGAAGATCATTTTTACGATTTTGGCTATGATCGGTTGTTTGTTGCCTTAGCAGCAAAAGCAGCGCGCGCGCTATGGTGATGTCCCTTTACCTTCTTGTGTGTGCAATGGCCCAAAGGCAGATTCGTAAGCTCAAAGAAACAGGAAAAACAGCACAGAGGCAACCGAGGTCAAACAGATGCGTTGAAGCAAAAACCGAGTTTGAAATGAGTTTTCCAGATGTTTGAGGGAGTTCACGCGCTACTCAATAAAAACGCTGGCCAGAGCGTTGAGATTGTATGGAACCTCAAGCCTGACCATCTTTACATACTTACGATGCTCGGAATTCCTTTTGAAAAAATCTACGCTCGAACAAAAGGGTGTGGAATGTGGTTTTTAAAGAGTCTAAACCACTTGCGCGAACTTAAGATGTTCGACAAAACTGAATCTAAAAAAGCTAAACGTTAAATAGCAGGCGACTGTACGGTCAAATCTTGTCTAGGATAACTAAACGATACAAAGATGCTTTTGTTTTTGAAAATAGTGCGTTTTGTTCTTTGAGATCGCTCACACGCGCAATACGATTTTTTGCATCATCGAATTGTGTTTTTAATTCTGAATAAAGCTTCCAAAGAGGCTTAGTTGCCTCTTGAACTACGTAGATAGTTTGCGCTTGCTGACGCCTATCTATTAACATTGTATTTGAGCTGCTTGTACAATCTGTATTTTGTTTCGTTTCTCTCCCCATTAACTCTTGCCTTTGGCAACCGCCAAAGGCAAGATTATTTCCAATATTATTAAAGTTCATTAACTCCTCCACTTTTAGAAAGTTATTGAAATCTTAATTATTACAGCAAAAAAATTATGTGTTTTCAATAAAAAAAAGAGAACTCTTTTATATTCCTTGATAGCCAGGGGCCTATCATAAAAAAGATTTCATGCTTCAGGCTGCGAACATCTTGCCTAAGATATCCCTCAAGTGAGTTACCTCGTAAGCACCTAATACACCTACGTTCAAAAACCACCCCTTGAGTCCACAGCGCCTTGGATCCACAGTTTTGATGGCATTCATCGCAAGCTTCCTCAAGAAGGTCGTATTTTCTGCAATGAATCCAGGGTTTTCCTGAGAATCCTCTTCCTTGAAAATTACACCTAGTAGTAACGCGTAGTGGATGTTGGGCTGACCAATGCCCCTATACCCATTTAATAAATTCTATAACAGCTGCCTGCCGCCTGGAAAAATCAGGCCGAATTTCCGAAATTATCTTACCCTTGAGGCTCTTCTGGGAGCGCGTTCCAATACGCATTTTTAGTTCGAGCTAGACTTTGGCCTAAGGCAGCAAGTTCAAGGAACAACAGACATAGACTTCCCGTTTATAAATCTTTCCATGAATTTTTTCTGGCCTGGGAAGATCCCTCGTAACACGGGCCCTCCGTAATCAACAGCAGGCGCTTGTTTGAAGAGGGTTTTGACTGCCGCATGAAATTTGCTCGGATTTCACTTCTGAGCAAGTAAGATATCTTCCTTGCAGGGCTATTGATTTTCTGCGCATGCTGAGCGCAGGGAAAAAGAGCAACTATGGCAATAAGCACTTTTGCTCACAGCAATCTCGTCCAAGAGAGTTTCAAGAAGCTGAGGTTTGGAGGATGCATGCCGCTCTTCCGTGAAGAACTGCGCAAGCAACCTCTTCATGCAATATGAGCACAAGTCAATGAACATGTGCAATTCATAGTACTTGCATCTCCTATCTTATCGGATCAGGCCCTAAGAGAGCTTATGTCTTTTTTCAGGCAGTCCCTATCCAGAGGATCCTTGATTGCGCACATGACAAGGACAATCGATCAAGTGATCATGGACCATCCCGACCGCTTGCATGAAGGCGTAGAGAATCGTTTTTCCGACAAAAACCATTCCCCTCTTTTTCAAGTCTTTTGCCAAAGCCTCGCTGACTTCTGAATAGGCGGGAACTTCTTCATGTTTTTTAAAATAGTGTATCTTTGGCGCTCCTCCCACAAACTTCCAAAGATACGCAGAAAAAGAGCGATGCTCGTTTTGAATAGATAACACAGAGAGCGCATTTTGTCTCACGCTCAGTACCTTACCCCGGTTTCTGATGATGCGAGCATCCTTGAGAACGGTTTCAAGATCACTATCTGTCATCTTCGCAATCCGTTCAGGATCAAAATGACAAAAGAGCACTCGGTACCCTTCCCTTCTTTTCAAGATCGTCTCCCAAGACAATCCTGCTTGAGCCCCCTCCAAAGAGAGCATTTCAAAGAGCCTCCTATCATCATGAACAGGCACTCCCCACTCCTTATCGTGATACTGCTCGTACAAAGGATTCCCCGTTCCAAAGCAGCGCTTGAACTTCTTAGACAAGCTTTGCCTCATGGTCTAAAAGCCGCTTTTTCCGGCAAAGGCCGCTTGCATACCCTCCCAATTGGCCGTGAGATCCAATGATCCTATGGCAAGGGATCACAATGGTGAGCAGGTTTGCTCCATTCGCGCTCCCTACCGCGCGAACCGCTTTTGGATTCCCGATGTTTTTTGCTATCTCAGCGTAAGATCTCGTTTCTCCTAGGGGAACATGTTTCACAGCTGACCATACCTGCTGCTGAAAAGGCGTGCCGATAAAAACAAACGGAGTAGAAAATGGGGATCCCTTGGAAAGAAAGTAGTTCTTTAGCTCATCTTCAATCTGATCTAAGATTGCTGTTTTCCCAGGAGAAATTGTTTGGTTTGTCTCTTTCTGGAGCTTGCGCATCTTACTCTCTAATCCAGGATCAGAGGCAAAATCCAAAAGATACAGAGCTTCCTCATCGGCGATTGCTACCATTTCTCCCATAGGAGTGCTCAGGGTAGAAGAGCGCAGAGAGTGGATCGCCTCGTCCCCCTTACAAGCGCCGCTCTTACAATGAAGAAATGCCTTTCCGGCCTTTAAATACATCGCCTTTCCAATCATGAATAGTGATTTTCTCTACAAAAAGTGTACGTTTTGTAGAGAAAAAGCACAATGCTCCCATATAGGTCAGAGCTCCAGCTCTTATCGTGGTACCTTCTAAAAAAAGATTTAAAAAGAAGGACCAGGATCGAAGAACTGCAAAGAACTGTAGAAAACCCGTTAAAAACGCGAAATGCCTCTCTCTAATCAATGGCCAATAGCATTGCTAGTAAAAAACACTTTTGCAACCCCCTTAAAAATCGACACTTCTTTGACACAAGACGAAAAATGGTAGATACAATCTAAAAGAGGCAAGTAGAAGATGTCGAATGATTGCGCGGTCAAATTTTTTCTATTGTGCTTTTGGTTGCACCTGACATGTTTCTGTAGATTTTTTGTGTGCCTATGTTATAATTATTGCGGAAACGGGCATTTCTAGGAATTTTTATTTCTATGTACTCTCGTTGAATTCTAGTGTTTTATTATTAGAATCCCCCAAACATACGAGGAATTTTCGATACTATGGCAGCTATACCACCGGTAACTACACCAACGGCAACTGCGCCATTGGCAACTGTGCTACCAGATAAGCCAGAAAATAAGGCAGCAGATTATAAGACATCAGAGTTGATGGCTTACTTCCGGCTCAATGACACTTTGAAACACAAGGAAGAAAAAGCCACCATGGAATGCGCCTACAGTCTTCTACTGACTTGCGTTGCTACGATAGGAGCGATCACCCCCCTTGCTTGCCTTTCAGGTACCGTTGCTATCTCTATTTTTTCGCGGTTTGTAAAAAGGGAATCCTTTTTCATCGCTTTATAAATGATCTTTGAGGTAAGCCGG
>JBCAXK010000068.1:0-4594 GCA_038534095.1 Chlamydiota bacterium
TCGCTCATTTTCAGGCTGTCTTCACGAGTATAATTTTGCTTTCCGCTAGTCCAGGATTTTTTTCGCAGGGTCTTTTCTCTTGGGATTTTTTTACTCAAGCCAAGCCAACGGTAAACTTCTCCGGTTTCGCTTTTGGGGTCAGCCAAGAAGTTCTCATAGGCTATAACCATAACATCTGTAGCATCTAACTGAGTGAGTGCTACCTTTTGCTGTACACACCAAAGAAAAATGTGGGACAGGATCGGCTCATTAGGGAAGAATCCAACTAATTTGGAAGCTTCTCTGATCTCTGGGAAGTCCTCAATAAGTCTCTTTTGTTCTAACAGATCTAATATCCTAGGCCCTTCCCAACCCAGCTTTATCCGGGAAAGTGCGACGCTTATTGGATGGCGAATTACATACAGAAATTTCACATCAGGAAAGTGAATCTTTATCCACTTAAGGCGAAGATTTGAGTGGATATCTTTGATTAACCGGGCACTCGGAAAAAGGCAGCGGTTAGACTGATCCTCCCAAATACCTTGTACACGACCATTGAATACAGCTTCCAAAGCATGGAATTGAGCTTCTGTACCTCCCTTTTGGGAGATATACTCGTGAGGAACAAATACTTTGCCATGATTGGAGCGGTTGTAATGAAATGGTTCAAACAGGGTTCGGAAAGATCCGCCTGATTCAATCAAATCGCCGATCCAGGTAGTTCCAGAACGAGCTGAGCCTGCAATAAAAACCGTTGGCTTAGGTCCTACACGATCATAATAAGTATTTCTGGCAAACCACATCTCGATGTTCTTAAACAACTCAGTCATACTTTCTAATTTTTCTGAAAATGTACCGCTTTAAACGGGATATTAATCTGTTTTTTTGGTGTAGGACTATTTCATTGTATTCTCGACAGCTAACGACTGGACTTTTGCAAGGTTTGAGCCCTAGCCGTATCAGGGCTACCTAGTTTAGAAGCACAAACTATGCCATGACTAAGAAAAAATATTTAATGCAAATATAAAATGCATAAAAAAATCACTTGATATATTTTAATTTTTTCAAGATACTGCCTGCTTCCTCAAGAACAACGTTTTCCACAGCTTCACTAAAATAGTTGTTCCAATCGCCTACAACTCCCTTCCGGTAAAATTTTTGAGGATCCTCAGAGGAGAATCCCGGTGAGGTTTTCACCGGGCCTGAATCTAAAGGTAGGGCTTTGTTGGGTTCTAAACCCAGGAAGCGGTAGCAATCATCTCTCTCAGCTTTCACGTTTGCGTGTAATTTTTCATAATGGACAATCTTTACCTCATAATCAGGAAAGCATTCTGCAAAACCATTATTCTTTGCTTCTAAAACTTGTCCTATATGCTTTACCCACTCCTGTGTGGTGTCACGAACCCAATCTAAATCATCAAGCAGTTGTCCAGGATGATCCTTAAAGTATTGAAGATTTCCACCATACTCTTCCTGTTTCTTCGACATAACAGGGAATCTGTTGAGCACATATCGTCTATTAACACGAAGAAGATGATAAGCACGGCTAACAGTGACATCACGAACATCACGCACAATGTATAAACATTTCGACTTTTTAATAACAGGCGGATATGCAAATCCGGGCGTCTTATCTCCAAGATACTTTATTCTTCGAAAAGAACATTTTGACGAAGCATGCTTAATCATCAACTTCGCAATCATGCTTTCAAAGTCAGCATCTAAGTGGCCTTGCATGTATGGCCCATTCAAAACAGACCAACCAGCTATTTTGAGAATGTGCTCCCTAGCCTCCGCCAAGTGAGTAAATCCCCATTCTCCAGATGAGAAAACGGCAGGGTGTAAATTCATCAAATTGGAAAGCCAGTTCGTTCCAGATTTGGGAAATCCACGAATAGAGAAAAAGGACGGCTGCCCTAATCCAAAATTAAAAGCTCTATTGAAGCCATAGATATGGTCTTTAATATTTTTTTGGATCATGAGTAATGACTTTATAGATTCAGAATATTAGTGCAGCATAAATAAACAGAAAGCGTGGTAGAAAATTTAAGTTCTCACAATTAAATCTTTCCTCTCTACACTTTTCCAAGTTGACATTTTTTTAGAATTCTGTTCCAAAAAATCATAAGTATCTTGAATGACGTGATCTAAAAAATCTGCTTCAACATCTTTTGAAATTTCGACGGCTGGAATATTGACCTTAGTTCTCCCGAGGCTCACTCTTGCCCAGCTTCGCCAAGACAAAGGAAATTTTTTGACGCCAAATTGGATAAAAGGATGCGTCCGAATTTTCAGTAGCCAAGGTCGATCAATGGTTCTATCGACTCCTCGATTTTCGTTTTCTTGTGCATCCTTTGACCAGAGTTCAGGATCAAGCCCTAAAAACCTCATGATGCGTTTTACTTCGACTTCTTTGCACTGCGTCCAATCTTCTAGAAACGATACACAGATATTTTCAGAAGGAAAAAGTGCTTGATAAGCCGCAAGCTGATAGCCATATCGACACTCATCCCACTGATTTACCTCTCTTTGCTTCTGCATCCAGTAGTCAAAACCCTTAAGCGCCCACTGATACTCTCTTCGCCAAAGAAAAGATTTCTCTCGACCGAAGGCATATTGCATCTTCCAATAGGATATCTGTCGCTGTAATGGATCACGAACCATATATACGATCTTCATATCAGGATTAAATTTATGAATTCGTTTTGCCGTATCTGGGCAACGAGAACGATCTGAGTAGGCTGGACTCGCTTCACCTACAATGGGCTCTCCAGCATAGTGTTCGAAGGCTTTTTGATACCATTCCCAGCCCTTTTCATAGTTTTGGTTAGGTTCAAAATCTACAGTATCTTGGAAGAAGTCCATCTCTTTGGGACGACTCATGCAACAATCTGGATGAGTCGCTAAAATACAGGACAGGGCGGTAGTGCCGCACTTAGCAGCCCCAATAATTAGAAAATTTGGCTTTTGAGATTTCATCTACACTAGATTAGATTGACTTAAATGATCAATACGCCGACTCAACAGATTTTAAGGTTGCAGAAAACTGTGCCTCAAAAACTTACGATCTCGATACAAGTTCTGCCTGCGCTAGGCTTTTCCAAATTGATAAGTCTTTAGAATATCGTCTTAAAAAAGCATAATTATCTTCAGAGACATGATCTAAAAAATCTCTTTTGACGACTTCTGAAATGTCAGCTTCGGGAACACTCACCTTAGCCCGAGCGATATTTCCTCTTGCCCAACTTCGTAAGGATAAAGGAAATTGACTAACCACAGATTGAGTAAGAGCATGCGTACGAATTTTCTTCAGCCAAGGGCGATCGATTGTTCGGTCAACACCTCGGTTTGCGTTTTCCTGAATATGCTTCGGCCAGCGTTCAGGCGCAAGACTTAAAAAATTCATGATACGCTCTACTTCTGAGTCCTTTGATTGCTGCCAATCCTCCAGAAAAGAAACGCAGATGTTTTCAGCGGGAAAGAGCGCCTCATATGCTGAAAGTTGATAGCTATATCTACACTCATCCCACTGCTTGACGTTTTGCTGCATTCGCATCCAGTAGTCAAAGCCCTCAAGAGCCCACTGACGGTGCTGTCGCAATGACGAAAATTTCTCCTTAGCGAGGGCATAGTGCATCTTCCAAGCAGATATCTGACGCTGTAGCGGATCGCGAACCAGATAGATAATCTTTATATCGCGATTAAATGCGTGAATTCGCTTTGCCGTGTTTGGAGAGCGAGAGCATTCAGAGTAAGCCGGGCTAGCTTCACCCACAACAGGCTCTCCAGCATAATGGGAAAAGGCTTGTTGATACCATTCCCAGCCTTTTTCATAGTTACGATTTGGCTGATAGTAAAAAGTATCCTGAAAAAAATCGACTTCTTTTGGGCGACTCATACAACAATCTGGATGAGAATCTAGAATAGAAGCCAGGGCAGTTGTGCCACATTTAGCAGACCCAATGATGAGAAAATTTGGTTTTGGAGATTTCATTTTAAGTCGAATTAATCGTATTGGATCTAAGCAACTGCTTGACTACTCTGAAGCTGCCAGTAGCGCATATAGCGCCCTTTCTGTGATAGCAACACCTTATGGGTACCCTGCTCAACAATGCCTCCCTGCTCGAGCACCAAAATTTTATCGGCACTCGCAATCGTCGATAACCGATGCGCCACCACAATAATCGTGCGATTCTGCTTGAATTGATTCAAAGCCTCTTGGATCAGCTTCTCTGACTCACTATCTAGGGCGCTGGTTGCCTCATCTAGAATGAGAATTTCTGGTTGTTTAATCAATGCCTGCGCCAGTGCTAATCGCTGCCGTTGCCCACCAGAGAGCCGATATCCTCGCTCACCCACAACAGTGTCATACCCCTTCGGCAACGCCGAAATGAACTTATGGGCCTGAGCCGCCTTTGTGCACTCAACCACCTTCTCCAAAGTGGCTTCCGGCCGACCGTAGCGCAAATTCTCTAAAATACTGTCATTAAAAATAAACGTATCTTGACTCACAACACCAATATGCCTTCGCCAATCTTCTAGACAGTAATCGGTTAGTGGCCGACCATTTACCACAATGCAACCATTCGTCGGCTGATATAGTCCAATCAACAAA
>JBCAXK010000069.1:0-4172 GCA_038534095.1 Chlamydiota bacterium
AATGAGATTTTGATGAAAAATTTCTATAGAGATAAAAAGATCGTGATCATAGGGAAAACTCGGCCGATGCTTTCAAGAAAGTTTTTGCAACGGGGATAAAAAAACTGCTCAGCGCAAATGCGATTTTTTTTAGGTGCATGTAGCTAGGGCGCTAAAAGCAACTCCGCGTTTGTCCTTATTCTGTTTCGAGCAGATCTAAAAAGGCCTGAAGCTGTTTTGCTCTTGTTGGATGGCGCATTTTTCTAAGGGCTTTTGCTTCAATTTGTCGCACCCTTTCTCTTGTGACTTTAAAGCGAATACCTACCTCTTCCAATGTTTTTGGCTTGCCATCGAGAAGGCCAAAACGCTCGATCAGTACCGTTCTTTCCCTTTCTGTAAGGGTTTCTAGGACTTCATTGATCTTATCCTTCAAAATGGAGTACCCCGTTGCCTCAGCAGGAGATTCAATCCCTGTATCTTCGAGAAAATCTCCAAACTGGCTTTCTCCACCATCACCCACTTCCGCTTGCAGAGAAATCGGATGTTGCGCAATTTTATAAATTTCTCGCACTTTCTCCGGAGTAATCCCTAGCTCTTCTGCTAGTTCTTCCGGCGTAGGCTCTCTTCCTGTCTCCATCATCAGTTTTTTCGCGCCCCGAAGCACTTTGTTGATGGTTTCGATCATATGAACAGGCACTCGGATCGTTCTCGCTTGATCTGCAATCGCTCTTGTAACAGCTTGCCGGATCCACCAGGTAGCGTAAGTAGAAAACTTGTAACCTCTACGGTACTCAAACTTTTCTACGGCTTTCATTAAGCCCATATTGCCTTCTTGAATGAGATCAAGAAAGGAGAGGCCCCTGTTGGTGTACTTCTTTGCAATCGAGATCACAAGACGAAGGTTGGATTCGACCATTTCCCTTTTGGCTTCTTGGCTCTTATCCATCCACCTTTGCAACATGCGAACGTCTTTCTTAAAATCTTCTAACGTTCTTCCTGCAGCAAGCTCTCTTTTGAAAAGCTTCCTCTTGGCCGCAGAAAGCTTGCTTAAGGCAAATTTATTTTTTTCCGAGCGGGGAGCTAGCTCTTTAATTTCCTGCTCTAGTTGCAAAAATCGATCATAAGCAGCAAGAATGACCTCACCAAAATCTTCGGTAATATTGTGTTTGCAGGAAAATCTGCGAAGATATGCTTGCGATCGGATACGAGATTTCTCAATTTTTTCTAGTAGCTGCATCCGTTGTTTGGCCGTCACATTTCCTTGCATGAGTTCTAGAAGCAAGCTCTCCAAATGGAGATCTTCTTTACGCATGAGGTCACATAGTTTCGGAAGAAGATCTAGATAACGCTGCTTATCGGGAATCTCTTTTTCTACAACTACCTTGTCAAAACGCTCTTTACTCGTGATGAGCTGGTTAGCGATGGAAATCGCTTCCCGAATAGAGTAGCGAAAACGCATGATGATTTTTTGTACTTGAATTTGCGCTTTTTCAATTCTTTTCGAAATCTCTACTTCTTCTTCCCTGGTCAATAGGGGAACAGAACCCATTTCCTTGAGGTACATCCGAACCGGATCATCCGAGGAGCCTTCGGAACGCTTAGGAAGGCCTTCTAGTTCTTTGGCCTCTTTTTTTCGCTCTTTTTGCCGTTCCACTTCAGACTGATTCAGAACCTGGATATCCATACCACTTAGGTAGATAAGAACCTGATCAATCTGCTCAGGAGAATCAAAACTCATCGGAAGAATTTCATTGATTTCTTCGTAGGTGATGTAACCCTGGTCTTTTGCAACAGCAACAAGCTCTTCTACTTTCTGCTGATGCTGAGGGTTAAAAAGCGTATTGAGATCATGTGATGTATTCATAAATTCCTATCGAAAAAATAGAGAGAGAAAAAAACAGGTCGAGAGGCTAAATAAGCGACCGTTTTCTACAACTATTGTGGACAAAAAACTGTTTAATAATGCATTAATTGACAAGGCCCTACCTATCTACATACAGGTTTTAAGAGTTTTTCTTGAAGAAAAATCTTCTTAAATTGTAAGAATTTTCTTGCAACCATCATCAACTAGACCATGTAAGCAGTTTGTCGGAAAGCGTATAGCGGTAACAAATTGAGCTTTTCTAAGAAGCGCGATCTAAAAAGGGAAATGAAATTGTGATGGGAAGCATTTTTTATCATGTTCAGTACCAATAATTATTGCAATGGAACGAATTAAAGTAAAAGAGATTTAAGAAACCTCCTAGTAAATAAAAGTGTAAGCCTCTATTTTTCCCAACTATGTCTGCGCAAGGTTCGTGAATTTTTTACAAACAAAAGGAAAGAAGAAAAGCTCGCTGAAAAAATCTCCTTCTTACCCCGGTATTTTTTAGCAGCTACAAACGCGCTTGCGCGTTCATTACCTAACGGCAACTCTTTCCAAACATCTATTTTCGAAGAGGCTGCGAGATACCTTTTTCGCGTGAAGAAAGAAAAAGACGCCACTTGCGCAGGAAATCACGCCCCCTTTTCTTCAAAAAGTTCCTCCTTACATGAGATCTTTTGAGCGCTGCTACAAGGAAACCCTTCTTGCATAAAAAAGTTTTTACTTGACTGTTTTAGAAGAGAGGCAAGATGCGGGTTTTTTCTTGCGCTTCAAAACCGCTTTGGAAGGCCCCTTGCGCTCTTTTCCCAATCTTCTTATACTAGGGGAGTTTTCAAGAAAAAATAGAACCCTTTGAGCGCGCTTCATATACATTTTTACGTGTCAAAGGGGAATGTTCAAAAGAGGAATGGATGAGCAACGAAGAACAACCAAAAAAAACAAAGCTCGCTACAGCTAAGAAGCGGGATCAACAAAATAGTAAAAAAAATATCCAAAACCGGTCTTTTAAAGCCAAAACGAGAACAACTGTCACCCGTTTTGAGCAAGCTCTCGAGGCAAAAAGCGCTGTGAGTGAGCTCCAAACCAAGCTCTTTGCTATTTATAGCATGATGGACAAAGCGGTAAAAAAGGGCATTTTTAAAAAAAATAAGGCAGCCCGTTTAAAGTCCCGCTACGCATCTCGCATCCCATCTTAATCTTGGCCCGTTGTCCATGAGCATTTCTGACGAGTTTAGAGAGTTCATCAACCGGGGAAATGTAGTGGACATGGCTGTTGGGATCATCGTAGGCTCTTCTTTTGTCAAGATTGTAGACTCCCTTGTCAATGTGCTTTTCAATCCTCTTTTAGGATTTTTAGTAGGAGGAATCCGCTTACGTGGATTTTCCTGGAAAATTCGTGATGATCTCGTGATTGAGTATGGGGAATTTTTGAATAGCATCATCGATTTTTTCATCATTGCCTTTAGCGTCTTTCTTTTTGTGAAAGGATTCAACGCGCTAAAAAATCGGTATACTCAACCTCAAAAATCAGAAAAAAAACGTACTTGCCCTTTTTGCGCTTCAGAAATTTCTCTGCGCGCGACCAAGTGTCCCTATTGCACCTCAACCTTGGAAATCGAGTAACCTTTTTCCTATTTGCGAATCCCTCCAGTGGTCTTCTGCAAGGGTTTTGGTGAAGGTGCTTTTGAGACCCAAAATATGCAATTTTTTTTTCGCCCGGGTCGCCGCGCTATACAGCAGTTTTTTCCCAAATACTTCACTCCCTTCGCCTAAAGAAAGAAGAACACGATCAAACTCACTTCCTTGACTTTTGTGGACAGACAAACAAAATCCTAAACTATAGGGGGCCTTTTTCGGAGAAATTTTCCCCAAAAGATGTTGCGGAGCTTCTTCCCCAGGAAACACGATTTGGTCTTTTTCTGGGGAGTTTTTGTAACGTATCCAAATGCCTGCCATCCCATTGTACAAGTGTTTTACATAGTCATTTTTTGTCCAGATGATCGGAAGGTACAAAGCTTGTTTTCCAAGAGCAATCGCCCGACGTAAAAGAAGTTCATTGAAAAATTCTACGCCCATCTTACCCTCAACATGGGTCGCTAAAATTTGCCATCGGCTCATAAACAGAAATGCCTCTTCAAGGCTCTCTACCTCCTGATAATCCTGCAAGTACTCTTCAAGAAAGGGGGCAAAAGCCGCCGTTTCTACCTGGGAAAAATCGGTAGACAAAAAGGATACTGAGCGGCTTTTGATGAAAAACTCTTGAAGCGTACTTGCAGGATTATCAGGAGGTAGAGAGCCTTGAAGAGGCATTTCTGTTTATGAGCCGATG
>JBCAXK010000070.1:0-3743 GCA_038534095.1 Chlamydiota bacterium
GCCATTAATTTATCAAACAAATATTCTAGCTCTGGAATAGCTGCTAACTCTTCACTATATTTCTCTCTGACCCAGTCACAATATTCTCTCGATAGTTTGCAGTTAATGCCTTGTATCAATCGACTTTTTTTATGAGTGGGTTAGAGAGAAATATAGTGAAGAGTTAGCAGCTATTCCAGAGCTAGAATATTTGTTTGATAAATTAATGGCTGTAGAAGAAGTATATTATACTTCTTTAGTAAAGAAATCGCTCAAAGTTATCCCAATATTGAGAAGATTTTCTATTATCAAAAAGGTAAGCAGCGCATCCCTTTAAGCATTCGGATCACACGGTATGATAACACCGGCAATTTTTGTCTTCCCCTTCATCATGATATCTCAGTTTTATCATTAATTTTTCCAAGCGATGATGATCCTCATAAAGAATGCCTGATCGTCGCTGCACCGGAAAATTTTACATTGGGCAACTTGAAAAGACCGATTAGAGCAGCTCCCAGTAGCTCGTCACAGGTTAGTGGTATCCTGATAGCTGGAGCACTGATGCCATCCTTAGAAGTACCTATTCAACCTGCTCCACATGCAGTATTACCTCACAATCGTGATGCTCGTTACGTCATTGTTATTTGTTGTCATATCCCAAACATGTGCACGTCTAATCTGAATACGGTATTAAATGATATGCGAGCCCTACCCGAGGGATTTAAGAAAAAATGGGGACTCTAGCGAAGAGTTCTTGCTTCTCGTTATCAGCGAATGTTCTCACCCTTCTATTGATCTGTAAGCCAGGAGAATATATTTTTAGGTTAAGAAAAGGTTCCCAGACTCATAACGACGCAAACCTCGGTAAAATATAAAGAACGCTAGAGCTACAAAAATTCCGGTAGCTCCTACTAAAGCGAAAAGCATGCTCCATGAAAATCTCTTGACGACTTCAACGGGAAGATAACCGATTACCCCAGCTGGAAGAATCGTGAACATGAATACCTGCATTAAACCCGAATAGATATTGACTGGGTAGTGAACGAAGAGAAAAATCGAATCGAGATATTTTTTTGATACTTCACCTACACCACCAAACCAAAAACAGAGGCTATGAGCAATTGTTGCAATCGCAGTAAAGAGAAGTCCCCCACAAAGAACACCTACAAGAATCATGGGCAGCTGCGTAAGATGCAAATCAGCTAAGAAAAATAAGATAACTGCTGAGAGAATATGCCCCCATCCCTTGGATTGTGACTGAGACCCTAATAGATGAAGGAGGAGGTTTTTAGGTTGGGTCATATAGGGGTCTAAGCCACCTGTAGTGATCTTTTCTGCGAGGACTTTGCTTCCTCCACAACATATCCTTGCAAGTCCGTATCCTCCTCTTACAATAGCCATCATGACCAGGACATCGTCAAAATTCCAATTTCCTACAGTATCGAATTTATCGAAGAAGATCCACCAAATGAGGAAAAAAATTAAATTGTTGCCTATGTTAAGTGCTAGCTCGATAAAAAAGGCTAGCTTAAGACTCACAGAGGCTCGGATACTTGTTGCGACTAAAGAAAAGAAAAAGCGCATCACTAGCCTCCTCCAATAGACATAATTTTCAAACCACGAAGATAGAGGAGTCTAGCTATAATGCCTCCTAGAATGATCCACAACAGTAGCTGAGCTAAAAGCTCAAAGGCAATCACCGCATTGTAATGAAGGGCTAAGGCACTTCTACCACCCAGAATCACTGAAAATGGGGTGTATTTTGCCACCGCTTGCCATGCGGGCGGATAGGCACTCAAAGGAAGGAGCAAACCACCGAGTGCAAATAGAGATTTTTCAAAGATCCATGCCACTGGATCTACGTCATGCATCCAAAAAGTGAGCAAGCCAATAATCATCTTAAGGATAATCCCTAAAATAAGTGCAAAAAGCCCACTGACAAAAACAACAACAAGTCCCCATCCTGAAATGGTAATAGACCCGACAAAACCCCAAGTAAAAATATACGAAATCACACCAAGCACTGCCATATAAACGAACGCTTGACCACATCCTTCTGCAAAGACGTATCCTAAATAGGACATTGGACGAGGGATTAAATAGGTAAGTTTTCCAGTGCGGAAGTCTCTTTCGATCGCTCTCTCAGTGCGAGGAATAGCAACTAGTATCCATTGATTAAGAGCAATGTACCAAAGTAGTTCTTGAGGATCCATAGTTGTTAATCCTCCACGTCTTGCAATCACCTCCCATAGATTGGCGAAGATGACTAAGCAGATAATCAAAAAAAGTGATAATCCAATGAGCGCCTTTTTATTGCGCCATGTGTGATGGCATGAAAGAGAAAAAACTTTTAGATATTTACTCATAGATGTTTCTGATAATTTCTTCCATTGTAGGGTCCTCAATCGTGACATCTTTAATTGAGCATTTTTTTAGCGCAGCATGTATAACTTGATCGATTGGAGTAGACTTAAGATCGACTTCACATTTGAAAATATAATTGCCATTTTCAAGTACCTCAATCCCCGACAAACCAAGCGATAGCTCCTTCTGATCACTCGTGAGTGTCACAATTTTGCGCTTGACATACTCAGAGCGCAACCTGCCCAAAGGGCAGTCCCGCAAAACTTTCCCACTATCAAGCACGATGACTCGTTCACATACCTGTTCAATATCTGCAGTGTCGTGAGAAGTAAGGAAAAGTGTCGTTCCTTGCTCGTTTGAGATTTGATTGAGCAAGTTACGGATCTTGAGTTTTGCTGTCACATCTAAACCAACTGTAGGCTCATCTAAAAACAGAATTCTCGGACTATGCAACAAAGAAGCGACAAGCTCACATCGCATTCGCTGTCCTAGCGAAAGCTTTCGAACAGGACGATGTAAAAAATCACCAATCTCAAACATATCGATGAGATGTTTTAGTTGCTTTTGATAGTCCTCTCGATGGAGTTCGTAAATTTTTGAAAGCAAGTCAAAGGCATCTTGCGGAGGCAGGTGATACCAAAGCTGGCTCCTCTGCCCAAAAACAGTGCCAATTTCAAAACCGAGAGTACGTCGCTCTCTCCAGGGAACCATTCCTAGTACTCGGACTTCTCCTGAGGTAGGATGGAGAATACCTGTTAGGATTTTAATCGTCGTTGACTTTCCTGCACCGTTAGGCCCAATAAAAGCAACCCGCTCACCCTTGTTAATTGCAAAAGAAATGGCCTTAATGGCCATTATATTTTGCTTGCGCGCTCTAAACTGTTTTGTTAAAGTGTTTACTTCTATGTTATGATTCATAGCGCGCTATTTTCTCATGGAAATTGCAAAATGTCAATTTTGGAATTTCTTCTAGTCCTCTCTATTTCTAAATGGCAGGGACTGTTTTCCGTATTTTTTCCATAACTGATCTGAATCTTTGCAAGATGTCCTTACAGATTATGCATATTTTTATGCACACTAAACACCAATAATCAGCAGCTCCCTATTGATATAGACCCTGAGCTTTTCATGCCATTAAAAGATGCGAACTGAAGGAGATTCTGTTTAGCACTTGCTCAAGTTTTTGCCAGTCAAAAGTTCTGAATGCGTTCAACCGCCCCCATTTTTTCTATTATTCCAGTTGTAACAAGTTTTCAAAGATTTCTTAAATGGATCGGGGAATAGCTATAAGCCACCTTATGATTTTTATGGGGATGGAAAATGTGTTTTTCACTACATGTAGAAGAAAAGAGCTGTCGAAATAGAGCGAAGCGTATAGGAAGTGTTGAGCGCTCTTCGGC
>JBCAXK010000071.1:0-3483 GCA_038534095.1 Chlamydiota bacterium
ATCCACACCATTCCTGAAGAACTCTTTTCGAACTGTTTACGCCATCTCTTAGATCCTCTTATTGCAAAATATGCAGAAAAAAAAACGTTTAATAAAGTGATTATTTACGCTGCTTGTACCAACAAATGTCACTGGCAGATTATTCATTGCAACTTCAGCAAGCCCCCCTTAACTCGCAATGTTTTTATTACCTGTTTGCGAATGGAGCAAAAAGCACATTCCTTACAAGAAGAAGTCGTTCAAGAATCGACTGGTTGGTATCTGGAAACATATTCGCGCTTATACCTACACCAACGCAATCAAAAAATTTCTCTTTGCTCTTCCTTTCTTTCTATTATCGATAGGATCCATTCTGCATCCACCATATTTGATCAGTGCGTATCGATGGATGATAGAACGAGAGCAGAAGAATACCTATTTTTTACTTCGGTAAAAGTCGATAGACTGACAAAAGGATTGCTCGTCACACTGTATCAGAGCTCTCTTCGAGAAGCAAAACGGCATTTTCCGAAACTCGTTTTTTTAAATCCTCGAAAATGGCATCGCAAAGACACAGTTTGCGCAGATCAGATTCTAAAAGTCCTTGTTGGATTACCTTACCTGGCGCTCGTGAAAAAATTCTGGAAGCAATGCAAAAGCGACGCCCCAAAAGTGCGATTCGAAACGCACGCTGAAGAAGCAAAACTTGGTGAACATTTCGAACTAGATATCAAGTCGGCCTAAAGCTATTTTCAAAGCGACCTCTACGCTGATCAACACAAAAGTCCCTCCTCAAAAAACGGAGAAAAACTCCCTGAAGATAAACAAAGAGCTTACCGGCGAATGGAACGTATTAATCCAGAAGCAGCTAGTATCCGAAGAATTTCAAAGGGTTCGTGTAATGCTTGCAAGAAAAAAGAAGCACTCGAAGGCTTCGCTATCTGCCCCAAAGCTTCTAAGATCTGCTTTTTATGCTGATGACTTTCTGTAAAATAGAGCTCTTTCAATACAGACTCTGCCCTAGGATCTTTACTTAAATAGGCAAGAATCAGAGCTGCTTGCAGCTGAATGGAGGAATCTTTGCTGCTTAGCAATTCGGCAATCAATTCTGAAGAGTCTTCTCCACCTTCTTGGATCAGCAAACGGGAAGCAAGACCGCTGATCCCCCAAGTCGTTTTTTTTAAAAACTTTTCCACTGCCTGGTGCGCCCGACTCTCTTGTAAAATAGCCAGATAGGAGAGCAGTTTTAACTGAGCTACCTCGTCCATTACAACAGGATAGTTCGGAATCTGCGGCAAGAAAGGAACGTCCGATGTTTGGAAAAGAAAGAAGGGAGTGTTTCCATATTGCCCATACTGCAAAAGATCGGTCTTGTTCATGAAAAACGTGTAGAGCGCTTCGGTAGCTGCGGGTAGAGATTGCCTTTGCCCAATCAAGCAAAGGGCTAAATGGAGCCTAACATAGGGATCAAAGGAGCCACTTAAGTACCGCTTAGCCAGGCCTAATCCCCGATCGCCTAAAGCTGCAATCGCAGCGCTTGCTAGGTGTCTTTTGATTTTGGAGGAGGATAAAAGAGCCTCTTCCAAATAGGGAAGGCCCCGCTTTTTATCTAACAGAGTAACTGCCCAGGCGCCTGTAATTGCGACAGCAGGATCTACGTCATTTAGCAAAGGTTCTAACCGGTTTTTTGCTTCAGCGACAGAGCAGCTAACCTCTTGTAGCGCCAATAAAGCTCGAATGGCTGCAATCCGGACAGCAGCGTTTGCGTCTTGCAGCAACGGAAAAACCACAGAAGCCACTTCGGCATCTTTCGATTTTTCTGCAAAAACACAAGCAAGCTGGCGGATCAATGCTTTACGACTACTCGCAAGACTTTGTAATTTCTTTTCATCGATATTCTCATGGATCTGCGCAAGAGACTTCATCGCCAGTTCCTTCTCTTCAAAGGTCGATGTTCGACTTTCTAAGAGCTCTTCTAAATAGGGTAGAGCGCTCTTTATGCGCATCTCTCCTACAGCAGCAATAAGCTGGGAACGCACAAGCCAATTTTTTTCTGTATACAAAAGCTGCTCAAGCTGTTTTTGTAAAACCGAATCGCGACATTGACTCGCAAGTTGAATAGCAATCGATCGCAAAATGGCGTTCGTATCTTGCAAAGTGCCTAAGATCATTTTGACCGATTTCCGGTCTTGCGCAAAATAAGCACCAATAAGGGCATGGAGACGGATCGAATATTGGGGAGATTTTTGCCCTTTTTCTAAAATACTCCAAGAAATTTCCTCTAAAAGGGGTAAGCTCTCTTCATCGAGCGTATCATACATCGCCATCGCGTCTGTAAAATGCTCAGCTCTTGCTAAAGCAAGAATATAGGCGCGGTGCAAAGAGGGTGATTCAGGGAAAAGATGAAACGCCTCTTTTGCTTCGACTAAAGCAGATTTCGGATCTTCAATCATCAAATGCGCATGAATTCTCCTGAGGTACTCCTCTGGAGTGAACAAAGACCACAAAGGTTGCGCGGCAAACAAAAGGAAAAGTAAGAGCACAATCATTACCTCTACGCTAATTTGTAGAGTATACAATCAACTGCTCATTGTAAATCTTTCAAGAAAATTATCTAAAAAACCCTTTGAGTAAGGGAAAAGTTCTATATTTTCATCAGGATGTATAACGTTTTTTCTCGAAAACCTTGCCTATTTTCGAAAATCCTTCGAGGGTTTTTACAACACAATCCACCCGAAATATCTAAAGGCTTTGTTTGTGAAGAAGAGCAAAGGGGCTATTTGCAAGAGTGTTTCTGAACATACTCATAGTGGGAGGTATTGTTATGGAAAAACCCATATGCAGACTTTTGAAGAGTCCAAACCACTTGCACAAGCTAAACTGTTGGACAAAAAGAACATGACAGATCCAAGCATCAGATAGCAGATGACTGCACGGTCAAGTCTTGTCTATTACAAGTCTAGAGCTGTTTTTTATAATCGAACTCTTTCAATACGTCTTTGGCCAACTTCATGATTCCCTCCCATTCAGGCGTGTCTATGAAATCTGCTTCAAGATATGGCCTATCATCTCCATCATTAAAAGATTCGAACTTCTCTCGAAATTCATCTAATATTTTCTGTTGCTGCTCAGTAAGGTTATATTCTTCATACTTGTCGAATATACATTCTCCCAAATCAAAAAAATGACAACAAGTTTCATCAAAGTCATCAACTTCTGGACCTTTGGCTTCTATCCAAACTCTTTTCTGATATGATTTGTCAGAAATGCACTCAATAGTTTCTAAAATACTAGTTAATATTTGTTTTTTTGCTTCATTTGTTAACATAAAATTCTATCAACTCCTATATATGAATTCATTTAATGGGATATGAGCTTCTGGAAGCTTGTTATTTCCGAGCTTATTTCCAAACTTATCAAGAGCTTTTCCTTCTTTCATTTGGACAACATATGGTTTGTGCTGATAAGGAAAAGGGCTATGAGGCTTTCCTGGCATAACTCTTA
>JBCAXK010000072.1:0-3422 GCA_038534095.1 Chlamydiota bacterium
TGCTATGCGCTATAAAATTCGATAAAAGGATCTTTGTAAAAAGATTGTTCGATGAATACAAGCAAGATCCTTATCCCGAGATAAATCTACGAAACGCTTTCGATCATGAAACAAGATCTTACCCATATGCGGTTGCCTTTATGGGTTTTATTTGCAGATACAAAAAGGATTGGATCGAGTTTTTAAATGGCAATGAAGACGAGACCTTTGGTTTAGAGAATACCTTCCTAGTTCTTGCAACGCAGCAGGCGGTAGCTAACGGCGCGATAAAATTTGTGATTGAAGCATTGAAAAAATATGCAAAGACCTGTGTTAGCCTAAAAGGCTCCAATGTTTCATGTACCTATCCAAGATTTATTGTGCAGTATTGCTTGAAAAAGAAAGCAAATGTTTTTCCACAGATTTTAAAAGGTAATGAAAATTTACAAGATGCGCGCAAGAACAGCTTACTACAAATTGTTACAGAGGAAGCTAGAGCTCTCGGAAAAGAAGATTTAGAAGATTTACTCGAGGGTTTCACTGAAAAGGGTTTACAGGGTTTTGCGCATACTTTGTGTCAGAGTGGATTGGAAGTAAAGAATCTTCTTCAGCGCTTGGTGGGACTAGGCTCTACTGAAAGGGCAAAAACACTGCTACAAACATATGAGAAAAATCTCTCTTTGTTATCTCTCATCACAAAAGATGGGGGGGAGGCTATTGCGCAGCAGCGAGAGCTGATTGCTTCTGTGATTCCTCTTGCGAAAAAAAACTGCAATGAAGAGCTGGACAATCGTTGTACCGAACAATATAGAAGCTGTTCGCAGCGCATCCCTGCAGGAAAGCGTTATGATCGAGAGAGCTTGCTCAACTGGTTGAAAAACCATCGAAATAAGAATCCTATAACCATAGTTCATGAGATGATTACGCTTTACATGCAGTCTGCTAATGAAGAATTTTTTTCTTCTAGAGATGTCGTAGCATATCAGGAAGACATCCAAAAACTCCGGGAATCTCTTTTCAATCTTTCTGGTAAGAAGGATGAATTTTTGCATCCAAAAAATCTTTATTTCGGTATGAGCGACTGGGCGCGAAAGCGTCTCTATTCCTTTGATGATCGAGCTCGTCTCTATTACATTGTGGCTAGATTGCAATCCATTCAGCTCTCCTTTTTGTCTTTACATTCTATTTTTTACAAGATAGGAGACAAAGTCTCTTTAGTCGGTCTAGAGACATTTCTTCAGAACGAAATCATCAGGTGCTCCCCTGAAAATTTAAAAAGCGTACGGAATCTGCCCGATAATCAGCAGACTTGGTATGAATCTTACTTGCTAAAACCTAAAACACATGTTTCCTATGAAAATTGTCCTGTTATTGCCACATTTCATGAGAATGTAGTACGTTATCAACTCTATCTAGCGGGAGAGAATCAGCAAGGAACCTTAGATTGGATCGGCGCGCAAAACGTGACTGAATCCAACGACAAACTTACCCCTTCAAATACTGAGGTAGAAGAAAAACAATCCCTAGGGGATAGAAGAGGCAAGCGAAAAGATCTTGGAGATCAAAAAGAGATACCAAACACTAAGCGCAAACGAATAGAAAAGAAGAGCATAAGCGGAAAGACTTCTTCCTCAGGAAGCGGTTCGTAGCCAGGATTCTTCCTAGAGTATTTGATGAAAAAGCAGTACATTTCTTGGGTAAAATATGAGCAAGAGACGCGTAGTCATCAAGTGCTCGTTATGTTGTCTGAGTATGTTCTAATGCTCGTTATCAAGTGGGGCTATGGGCGTAAGCACTATGTTCATGACAAAAACCTATCGCTATTGCGCCTGATAGTGTCTTGGATACGCTTACGTTGGATTGGCCTTTACAGAAAAGCGCTTTCCAGCTTCTTGAGCGGCGCCTCTACAAAAGAGGCCTATGTTTTCATCATGCCATCATCAAAGGTTTGGAGTGTTCGTTGAACGATTTTTTCTAGCAAAAAACCGCTATATTATGAATACTTTTTCCAAGTGTTTTTATAAAACAAAAATTTATTAAAAGTGTATGTTGATTTTTTGACAGGAGAGATTTCTATATAGACCTTACAAAACCTTTTACTGATATTAGTAAGAGAACGTACATTTTTCTAACCCATTCCTCAATAATAACTCAGGATTTTCGAACGCATGTCCCCCGTACTCACATCTGCAAACGCTGCGCTGATTAAGAGTGTTTCTGATCATTTTAGCAAGAAACTTAAGACGCAGCTGCATATAAAGAAAGAAGTTCAGGACCAGATGCGCAGGGTCATAAAGATTTGTTCCGAGCGCCCATCTGATTTAAAGACGTTTCAGGGAAAAATCCAAAAAATGCGCTGGCCAGGGAAGCCAAATAATCGATTAACAACGCTTGTTCTTAGCAAAATGTATTTAGCCAAGCATCCTAAAAGAGATCGATGGTTGTCTGTGTATGGCCAAGTTCCTTGGGATCGAGGACAAAAGCATACAAATAAATGGAAGGCATACCATTTTCTTCTGCGCGGCTTAGTCTATAACAGTGACTATAAAGAATTATCTTCGGTTTTGCAGCCTTGTGAGCCCCATCCAGACAATCCCGACTCAGGAACGATCACCGATTGGTGTATGAACGAGGTGTATCGAGCCCAGGGAAAAATAGCACAAGGATCGAACGATCCAACAAAGGCTGTCGGCGAAAAAAAATCCTTGGCTGATGAAAGCATGATTCGCGCAGCGATTCGACAAGGCAAGAATGAGCTCGTAAAGGTTTGGGTTAGAAGCTGCGCTACTCGCAAGATTTCTTCGATCCCTATTGAGCATTGGACAATCGGAGAAGCGTTGGAAAGTGGTAACATAACATTAGCAAAAGAGTTGTGTAGCTATTATAACGGTAAAGCAAATGAAGCGAGCGAAAAAGATAAGAACGCAACAGCAAGGGTTTTCGGACAAGGTTTTTTAGAAAACGGGTTTAATATAGCGTTAACATCTCCAATATTTAAGAACAAACCGGTGGTAGCGGACTTCTATTTGCAGGAAATCTTAAAATATCCATGCACTAAAAAAATGCTTTATACAGCTTGTCCGTCTATCGTAACTATGTTGATGAGAGCGCATCAATTAGCATTGTTAGATCATCAATTTGGGAATAAGGAATGCAATCCACTAGCATTGTTAGATCATCACAAAAATGATCAGACGAATACAGGAGAAACGCTACTACAGTCTGCGATAACATCGATGTTAGAAAGTAGTATTTATAAAGGTAAGCTACTCATGATCCTAGCGCGATACGGTGATAAGACATTTGATGCGCAAAATGGCGAGTTTCCTAAGAAGTACGGTGAGTGGATGATCGAACAAGCTGTTTCCACACAAAAGCATCTTCTTACGCTATTAGATGGTAATGAACAGCAGACTTTTAGTGGAAGAAAAACCCTACTTGAG
>JBCAXK010000073.1:0-3256 GCA_038534095.1 Chlamydiota bacterium
AATGCCACACCAAACAAAAACAATCGCCGTCCATAGAGCTATGTATTCCATCTCTCTATCTCCTATAGGGTTAAACTAATTAGTATATTTCACTTTTGTTGTATCTTTTCTGAACTTCACCGTCACACTCTCCCATCACATAGTTGAATGGATGTTTACTTCCCATTGGTAGGTATTGGTTTGACTGAACATGAAAATCTAAACCTATCTTTCCCTCCCATCCTTCACCATTTCTTTGCTTGTCTAGTATCAAAACAGCACCGGGCATTTCTGCGTATTCCTTTTCCTTCTCTGTTACCGGATCGCCAGCTTCTATTGCTTGCAGAGCTCTCTCTCTAATCTTGTTTCGCCAAATAATAAACACATTGTCCGCAAGGTCAGTTACCGCACCAGTTCCTTTTACATCCATTTTACCAGTTGGCTTTTCTTCGTTATCACCCTTTCTTGAGTGCGTAACAAGAATTACGTGAGCGTTGTGCTTGTTCTTGAAATCGCAAAGCTTATCCATGAAATCCTTTTGTCCGTCATAATCAGTCTCACCAATTCCGCATTTCATTAGAGAATCTATAATAAAGAACTGAATCCCATACCTTCGATTTGCATAGCTAAATATCTCAAGTAATCGATCTGATTTTGCTGTCCCAGTTAAACTAAATAGCCAGAGCTTTTCGTTGAACAAGTCAAACGATGCTTCTATCTCTTTTACTGGCGGCATTGGTGCGCATGTTGCTTGTCTAACAAGTCTTTTTAAAAGCACTCCTGGCTTAAGCTCCATCGACGCAACGCAGCATCTTGCTCCCTGCTTAATTGCCTCAAGCATCAAATGGCCAACAACTTGAGACTTACCGTGACCGTTTACGCCATTGACCAAACTTATTTCGGACTCTCTAAATTGGAAGTTGTTATTTAGTGAATCCCAAGGACTTTGGAATAACCCTGATTCAGTCTTGTAGAATGCATCAATTGTGTCCTGAAGGAATGCGCTTGCGCTTGCTAGCTCTTCAGGGTCTAAAAATCTAGCGGTCTCCAAACTATTCCAAATCTCATCTTCAGTTACTCCATTCATTAAACACTCATTAGCATCTTTGAATGGAAGTTCTGCTATCCTGCATCTTTCTATGCCAAGTCTTGTTGCAATCTCTCCAGCAGCTTTCTGGCCTGCCTCGTCGGAATCCATACATATTATGATTTCATCAAACCTATCCATATTATGAAACTCACAATCAATCCATTGCTGCTTTGCTCCGGTTCCACCTCCGAATGGTACGCTTAGTGCTGGTATCCCATATTCATAGAAACTCATCGCATCAATTTCGCCCTCACAGATAATGCATGCTCTGATATCTTTGGGAAAAGCTTGCCAACCAAAAAGGCATGGTTCACAGTCCTTCGATGCGCCTATGATTTTCTTTCCGTTATTTCTTTCGATCCCGATTGACTTGATAAACAAGCAATCATCACCTCTAAGGTAAGGAAAAGCCATTCCGGGAACTTCCCTTTTATTTTCGTGATCCCAAACTACGCACTGAGCAAGTTTGTATTCCTTAACTGTTTTCTCGCTTATCTTTCTTGTTTTTAGGTACTCAATGTGAGCCTCGCCTTTTCTTAGATTCTTTCTATCAGGCTTTGCGTATTGTTTTTTAGGCTTGTTAAAATACTGTTCGTCATCCTTGATTCCTAAAAACAAGAAAGATAAGCGAGAAAACAGTTAAGGAATACAAACTTGCTCAGTGCGTAGTTTGGGATCACGAAAATAAAAGGGAAGTTCCCGGAATGGCTTTTCCTTACCTTAGAGGTGATGATTGCTTGTTTATCAAGTCAATCGGGATCGAAAGAAATAACGGAAAGAAAATCATAGGCGCATCGAAGGACTGTGAACCATGCCTTTTTGGTTGGCAAGCTTTTCCCAAAGATATCAGAGCATGCATTATCTGTGAGGGCGAAATTGATGCGATGAGTTTCTATGAATATGGGATACCAGCACTAAGCGTACCATTCGGAGGTGGAACCGGAGCAAAGCAGCAATGGATTGATTGTGAGTTTCATAATATGGATAGGTTTGATGAAATCATAATATGTATGGATTCCGACGAGGCAGGCCAGAAAGCTGCTGGAGAGATTGCAACAAGACTTGGCATAGAAAGATGCAGGATAGCAGAACTTCCATTCAAAGATGCTAATGAGTGTTTAATGAATGGAGTAACTGAAGATGAGATTTGGAATAGTTTGGAGACCGCTAGATTTTTAGACCCTGAAGAGCTAGCAAGCGCAAGCGCATTCCTTCAGGACACAATTGATGCATTCTACAAGACTGAATCAGGGTTATTCCAAAGTCCTTGGGATTCACTAAATAACAACTTCCAATTTAGAGAGTCCGAAATAAGTTTGGTCAATGGCGTAAACGGTCACGGTAAGTCTCAAGTTGTTGGCCATTTGATGCTTGAGGCAATTAAGCAGGGAGCAAGATGCTGCGTTGCGTCGATGGAGCTTAAGCCAGGAGTGCTTTTAAAAAGACTTGTTAGACAAGCAACATGCGCACCAATGCCGCCAGTAAAAGAGATAGAAGCATCGTTTGACTTGTTCAACGAAAAGCTCTGGCTATTTAGTTTAACTGGGACAGCAAAATCAGATCGATTACTTGAGATATTTAGCTATGCAAATCGAAGGTATGGGATTCAGTTCTTTATTATAGATTCTCTAATGAAATGCGGAATTGGTGAGACTGATTATGACGGACAAAAGGATTTCATGGATAAGCTTTGCGATTTCAAGAACAAGCACAACGCTCACGTAATTCTTGTTACGCACTCAAGAAAGGGTGATAACGAAGAAAAGCCAACTGGTAAAATGGATGTAAAAGGAACTGGTGCGGTAACTGACCTTGCGGACAATGTGTTTATTATTTGGCGAAACAAGATTAGAGAGAGAGCTCTGCAAGCAATAGAAGCTGGCGATCCGGTAACAGAGAAGGAAAAGGAATACGCAGAAATGCCCGGTGCTGTTTTGATACTAGACAAGCAAAGAAATGGTGAAGGATGGGAGGGAAAGATAGGTTTAGATTTTCATGTTCAGTCAAACCAATACCTACCAATGGGAAGTAAACATCCATTCAACTATGTGATGGGAGAGTGTGACGGTGAAGTTCAGAAAAGATACAACAAAAGTGAAATATACTAATTAGTTTAACCCTATAGGAGATAGAGAGATGGAATACATAGCTCTATGGACGGCGATTGTTTTTGTTTGGTGTGGCATT
>JBCAXK010000074.1:0-2937 GCA_038534095.1 Chlamydiota bacterium
TCTGTACGCTCCATCCTTTGCATAAAGAAGAGGGAAACGCTGGAAACCATTTTGAGGGAGCAGACGTTTCCTTTTTCATCAGTCCGCTATTTTGAACAGATGTAGTTGTTAAAGAAATTGATGGTAATCCAAACATATAAACCCCTTTTTAAAAAATCGATTGATTTATTAGGAATATTATATAGTATTTATACGTATATTAGTAAGATATAATATTTATTTAAAAATAAACTAATTAAAGTTTTTATAGATTTATTTATAGGAATTTCAGGAAATAGTTAAATACTCTTTAACAAAAAGCATTTTTTCTACCATTTCAATAATGATGTGGGCTGCCGCCATATGGACTTCTTGAATTCGGTCGGAGTATCGAAAGCCTGTAACAATCCATTCTAAATCTGCTTGAGATTTTAAGGCTCCTCCTGTTTTCCCTAAAAATGCAATTGTGGATAGTCCCATCTTTTTGGCTTGTTCATGAGCTAGGATCAGGTTTTTAGATAGGCCGCTTGTGCTTAGAACAATCAGCAAGTCATTTTCCTTACCATACGCCTCGACAAGTCTTCTAAACACCTCAGAAAATCCCATATCATTTGCTGTACAGCTCATGTGGGCGGGATCAGAAAGAGCTATTGCTGGAAGGGGGGTTCTTCTTGCACGGAATTGACCTGTAAACTCTTCTGCAAAATGCATAGCGTCACAAAGACTGCCCCCATTGCCTGCAATTAAGAGTTTGCCCTTTTGTTCAAAGCAGGTTGCGATCCGCGAAGCTGCTTCCTTGATAAAAAGAATAGATTCTGGATTTTTTAGGAAAGAAGCGGCGGATATCGCTTCATCAATCGAAGTTTCAAAATCTAAATCAGAAAGATCCATATTTATATCATGAAAGAAGCGTCAAAAAATACCCAAGAAAAAAATCCTTATTTAGGAATTTTTTTTATAAAGAGGGTCTTTCAGGGAAATATTTTCATAAACTGTTTTGTATGTAGCCTATTTGTGTGACAATAGAATTTTTAAGGCATCTATTACATGTGATGAATAAAAATTTTTCCATTATCTATTCATTGGAAAATTTTTAACGATAAAGTTCTCGTAGTAAAAATCTATCGCACAGAAATAGTATTTCAAAAGAAAGAATAAACAAAGTTTTAGTATATGTTCAGGTTGTTTTTTATTGAATTTTTACTTAATTATAATTAAAATATCATTAAATCAATCATATTCAATAAGAGTTTTTTTATGTCTTTAGTTTCGTCATCTTCAAAACCTGAAATTACTTACCGTAGAAATATCCCTATCTACAGCACAGTTTCTATTGTTGTAAATACAAGTTTACAAAACATGCTTTCTTGTATTTTTTCTAAATCCTGTTCTCTGCGCAGTTGTCTTGAAAAAACCTTCCCGATTCCTCAAGGGAACCTTTGGGGGAAATGGGAACCGGTTCGAACGGTTCTCTTATGCATTCCTTTTTTGGGGAATGCGATTGCTTTTGTGGTGACAAAGCTATGTATTCCTAAAGATCCACAAGTCCTCAAGACTGATGCGCAAAAAACGAATCCAAGGACATCGAAAGTAGAAGGAGCTTCTTCTAGTCAAGGATCGGTGAATCAGGAGGCCCCTAAATCGGTATCTAAGAGTTCTGAAGCGAAGAATCAGAAAAATGCAGAAAAAAAGCAGCCTTCTAATCCTCCGAAAGTACAACTATTATCTACTAAAAATACAAAGCAGACTGAGGTGAATAAGCAACGAAAGCCTGGGCAAACAAAGAATCCTTCTAATTCTCCGCAAGTAGAATCAGTATCTATGAAACATCAAAAAAAAGCGGAGGCACATAAGCAACCAGATACTACAGCAACAACACCTCCAAATACATTTGTAAATTCTCCAAAACCTAAACAAGGACAGATAAAAGCGCTGGTTCCTTTTACTAAGACGACTGATCGTAGCCGGATGCCTTCTCGTGCAAGCTTGATGCAAGGGGTGCAAAATGCCAATATAGCGTTGTTAGGTTTTTCAGGAGTTTATCTCGCTTCAATGATGTACGCCATACATTCTTTATTTTCTGAATTGCAGAATTATGCAAAAACGCAATTTACGAACATACATCGTTCACAAAAAAAGCACATATATAAAATGCAAAAAGAAAGCATTCAGGAAATTGAGCAAAAGCTAAATGACTTCAAGCAATCTCAACTAAAAAAGATCACTCGCGCAACCGAAAATTTAAATCACACAATGAATAATCTTGTGACAGACTTGCAAAATAATGGGGCCAAACAATTCAAAAGATTAGAACAAAATGTGCATACACATGCTAAAAACGTTGCAAATGGAGTAAAAAAAGATATAGAAAAGGCTGCAGCAGGTTATAAAAGCACAGCAACCGAGCAGCTTAAAAAACAGGTAGATAAGTGTGCTGCAGACATTGCGCTCCTTATTGCTACAAAGCTTTCCGATCAAAAGAAAACCATTGAGGAAGGAGACTTTAGAGTGGACGTAACGCACACAAGCAATGATCGTAGCTGGTATCAAACCGTAGTAGATTTTGGTAGTTCAAGCTTGAATACGGCTTCTTCGTGGACTTCATTGTTAGGAGGATACGTCGCTTCTTCTGGGATTTCTCTAAACGGGAAGCTTTTAGATTTTGTACCAAATCGGCTGATAGGACAAACAGCGCAACTGCCAAATATAACGCACATAGATCCAAATTCCTCTAATGAAACGTTCTTTGGAGACAAAAAGATCATGCTCATTTCAGGAGGCGTGTCACTGATCATGTTGTATTGCTTTCGGAATAAAATCGCTTATGGAATGACATCAGTAGCAAAAACATGTACTTATGTGGCTAGTTATCCTTTTACTTCTTTTTGTGCGAAAAAAGGCGAAAAACAACTAGAAAACAACGACAATACGGGAGAGGGGAGCCCTCCTTTGAAATCT
>JBCAXK010000075.1:0-2697 GCA_038534095.1 Chlamydiota bacterium
GTCAGACGCTCTTTCCAACAACTGTTGAGGCGGGCACCTTATCGATCAGTTCTGGAGATCAATTGGGATCGGGGAATCTTACGCTAAATGGAGGAACGCTTGAGGGGACCGCCAATTTAACGCAGCCTCATACGTTAGTCCTTACAGGGAGCGGAGGCATCATTGACACAGGGGCTTTCACGGTCACGCAGCAGGGCATTGTGAGCGGCCCTGGAGGGTTGACAAAGAGTGGAACGGGAAAGCTCATTTTAACAAATACGCTCAATGGCAGTCAGACGCTCTTTCCAACAACTGTTGAGGCGGGCACCTTATCGATCAGTTCTGGAGAGCAATTGGGATCAGGAAATCTTACGCTAAATGGAGGAACCCTTGAGGCAAGTGCCGACTTAACCCAACCTCGTACAGTAGTTTTTGGCCCAAATAGTGGCACAATTGACACAGGGACTTTCACGGTGACGCAGCAGGGCATTGTGAGCGGGCCTGGAAGGTTGACAAAAATCGGAACAGGAACGCTTATCTTAACAAACACGCTCAACGGCAGTCAGACTCTTTTCCCGACGGACGTTCAGGCGGGCACCTTATCGATCAGTTCTGGAGAGCAATTGGGATCAGGAAATCTTACGCTCGATGGAGGAACCCTTGAGGCAACTGCTGGCTTAAACCAACCACGTACGTTAGTTATTGGAACAAACGGAGGGACTATCGATACAGGAACCTTTCTATTCAATCAAAATGGATTTTTTGCAGGAGGGGGAGCTTTTACAAAAACGGGTATGGGTACGCTTTCTTTGAACGAAGCGGAGAGCAATACTTTTTCAGGGACCATTGATCTTCAAGAGGGAACACTTGCTGTTGGAAGTTTGGGTGAAGGTGGAGCGATCAATTTAGCCGATGGTACAGCTTTTGAAGCGCTTTCTTCCTTGACCAATTTGAATCGAGATTTCACGTTGAATGGGACAAATACGTTCCTTGTCAGCAGAGGAGACACGTTCACAGCCGGGGGAACATTTACAGGACCAGGAATGTTTCTAGTCAAAGAAGGCTCAGGGAACCTTGTGTTCACAAATGCCAACGCGGGGTACGCAGGGAACGTTTTTGTGAACAATGGATCGTTTCGCCTCGATGCAGGCGCTTCTATGACTACCGCTACTTTTTTGGTTTCTGATGGATCCCTTCTTACAGGAAGCGGAAATTTTGGAGCAACCACGAACAATGGAGGAAGAATCACTGGTAACGGAACCTACACAAGCCTCACACTTTCGAATGGATTGATTGCTCCCGGAGATTCGATAGGGGTGATTACAGTTTTGACAGACTATATTCAAGCAGCAGGCTCTATCTATGAAGTGGAGATCAATAGTAGGGCAAGTGATCAAATTTTGGTCACAGGGATGGCAACGATTTCAACAGGGGCCGTGCTCCGTGTCTTAGAGCCGCAAGGCACGGCGCCTAAAGGAACTACCTTCGATATTTTAATTGCTAGTGGGGGGATCGACCAATTATGGTCTGCGCAAGAGTTGATAGGGGAAACTCCTTTTACGCTCACGCTTGAAGAGAACAATACGATCGCTCGTTTAGTCATCAATGCTACCAACATCCTTGCTGGGAGAAATGTAGGTACAGGCAACCCGCTGCGGGTGAGAGACTACATCGATGCGCTAGATCTTAGCGGGGATGAAGATCTGTTCAATGTGATTGAACTTGCTGATAAGTTGGACGATGCTTCTCTGAGAAACGCGCTCAATCAAATGCATCCAGCCCTTTACGGCGCGTATCCCTTGCTCAATGTAGATACCACCGCATTTATCCTAGATGTAGCGCAGAAACAATTGAGCGTTACCGAATTACGCCGATGTGCTGCGAATGAGCATGGCTTAAGGCACTCTTCAAACTACTTATGGATTGCCCCTTTTGGGCTTTTTGGAAATGTGGGTGAAATCGATGAGCTTCGTGGATACAAAAGTAGCTCAGGGGGTTTTTTAGTCGGGATCGATCGGATGCTACCACAAGAATCCATTTTACTCGGTACGTTTTTAGGCTATGACTATTCGTATCTATCTTGGAAAGAGAGCGCGGGAGAGGCGAATGCGCAACAGCTCCTGGCAGGGATTCGAGGCGCATTTTGTCTACCTGGTGGTCTGCTCAATACGAGCTTATTAGGTGGAGCCAATATCTACGATAGTAAACGGAATGTGCGATTTACAGGGGTTAACCGCACAGCGACCTCTGATCATGTTGGCGGATTCATCACTTCAGACTTAGGACTCGTTTTTAACTACTTCAGGTTTGTTGAGCTCTTTGGTTCTTGTTCTTACAACTATCTACACCAGGGGGGATATGTTGAATCGGGAGCAGATTCCTTGGATCTTAGGCTATTTGCGCGTGACGATCACTACCTCCGCTCAGAGCTTGGTGGACGGCTAAAAACAGACTTTTATCCTCAAGAGGAACGTTGGAACGTTTTTGTTGGTGGTAGTTGGGTGCATAAAAGGCCTCTACAAACAGGAAGTTACCTCTCTAAATTTCGTGATTTTGGTGATAGCAACGAACTTCTTGAGGTAAACACCTTCAATAACTCTCTTAGTTTCATTTCCCCAGAGGCTGGGTTAGAATATTTAGGCGACTTCCTCTCATTCTCTCTGTTTTATCAAGGAGAGTTTGGTCAGGACTATTCTCTCAACCAATTGGGCATAAAAA
>JBCAXK010000076.1:0-2494 GCA_038534095.1 Chlamydiota bacterium
ATTGCCAGCATTTTTCATTACAACCTAGGTAAAAAACATTCTTAACACGATTGCCTAAAAACCAAATAATATTTTAGATCTTTTTTATTAGGAGCGATTACTTTGAAAATACCCTCTCTATATACTGAACAACCTCTTCCGCAAATTACGTCAGCTAACAAACCAGTTGATCAAGAGCTCGCAGGTCATCAAAAAAGCTCTGTGCACAAAGCCAAAACTATCTTCAGCGCAAAAACGGCCGTTCTAAACATGCTAAATAAGATCAAGACCTTGTCAATCAATATCGTGAAGAACTGCTTGCCTAGCTCGTCTGATGAACGACAAAGCAACAAGGTTAGTTCAAAAAAACCTGCGCTATCTAACAATACCGAAACAAAACTCTCATCATCTAATCATGCTTCTTTGCCTAAAACCGGTGGCCTTGATGAAATCATTACTTCTGAAAGTGAGAAAAAACAACAAGAAGAAGAGTTGTTAGATCTCTTCAAAGAAAAGCTCCCACGTACAATCTATCGCACACAAAAGTATAACAATTTATCTTCTCTTTGGAAAAGAAAGAAGCCGCCTACTCTTAGTGACTCTTCACTGGGCCAGAATACAGGAAAAAAGCAACGCCTGGTTTTACAAACCACTTCTTCGTCCTAATGCAAGAAGAACCTGCTCTAGAACTTTCCTTCTCCGCTCATTGGATGTTTTATTTTGCTTAGAAGCGCTTAAGGCCTTATCGATATGAGCCCTATGATTGACTTCCTTAAAAGCAAGTCCCATTTTTAAGAAATTCCCAAAAAAATACCAACTTCTCAAAAGAGCGACGCTCCAATAAACGCTGCGGCGGCGGCTTTTAGAATACCAACTTTTCTACTTAGGGGGCCTTTTCCCAAGGCGAAGAGGGATTTTCCGATCTAATAGAGCCAAAAGTCCTCCTATGATGATCAAAACGCCTCCGAAAGCCTCAAAGGGATACAGCTGATGTCCCCAAACGATCCAATCGATCAACGCTCCAAAAATCACCGCCATATAGCGCAAAGCAGCTACCTTCGTTGCTGCTAAAACAGCATTGGCCTGCGTGAAAAGGAACTGGTAAAGAACCGCAAAAATGCCAATAAAAGCAATGTAGATCCATGTGACGCCAGAGGGCTGCGGAGAAGCAGAAAGCAACATCGGAAAAACCGAGAAAACAATAGAGTAGGCAAAATAGTAGAAAAGAATACGTTCCGCTTTTTCTGTTCTGATGAGCTGTTTTACGCTCACAAAAGAGACAGCAGTGCATATAGCCCCAAATAACCCAACAAAAATTGCAGCTGTCTTAAACAGGCCATACCCAGGCTGTAGTAACATAACAACTCCAATGAATCCGATGAATACCGATAGTAACCTTGTTTTGGTAATAGGAGTTTTTAGCCAAAAATACGCCACAAATGGGATATATAAAGGAAGAGTATTGCTCAAAAGCATCGCTTGCGTTAGCTGAAGATGTTGTACAGAGTAGAAATAGCAACAGATCCCCGAAAACCCCATAATGGCTCGAAAAAAATGGAGTAATGGCTTACGTGTTTTTAAAGAAAGGCCCGATCGAAAAAACAGGGGAAGAATAAGAAACAGGCTAATGATATTACGAAAAAAAAGGAGGGTAAATACTGAGGAACCGACAGCAAACTTGACAAATGTTGCCATAAGAGCGGTACTTAAGGCAGCAAGTATCGAAAAAATTGATCCCTTTATATGATGATCTTCCATAACCTGACAATGCCAAGTTACGATTTTTCCCAAAAGTATTTTGATCAAAAAATAAGGAGGGCCTTTTCAAAACCTTGCGCTTGAAAAGGGGCCCGTTGGATTATTTTGGTGGGCGATTATCTCTTACTACAAATTCAAGATCTTCTTGCTCTTTTTCGAGCTTTTTTTACAGTTTACAAAACCGCAGTTGCGCTTCTTACGAAGCGCTGAGGATCTCAAGTTTAGGAGGATACTTTTCTTTCAGTCTCTTTTGCGGAAGACGTTTTTTTCTCACCCGGTTGTGTTCTTGCGAAGAGCGTTTGAAATTCTGTAGTCTCTTTTGTCGCTTCCAAAAAGGATTCTAAGCCTTCAACCCGATCTTGCGATTTTGCTGCTTCCAATTCAACAGCAGTCAATGCCTTTACCAGACGTATACTCGACTCGGTATAACCAGTAAGACCTTCTTGATAGTTACCTTTGGTTGAACGATACACTTTAAAAGCGTCTTCTTGGATTTCCTTTATGGTGCAGACGACTTCCTCATGGTCCTTAATCGCTTTTTGTAACTGGTTTAGATACTTAGGGATACTATCTAGATACTTCTTACAGGCTGTAGAATACGGTTTTGGATACCGATCATCTTCCATGAACTTGTTAGATTCGGAAAAAAAGTTCTGAAATCTTGCAGCCACATCTTGCGGGCTTATTGTACTTGGTTCATTCATATGTGCCTCATTATTATTTGTTTTCAAAAATTCTAGCCTACTTTCAATTTTTC
>JBCAXK010000077.1:0-2453 GCA_038534095.1 Chlamydiota bacterium
TTTTGATCGCATCCCATTTCGCTTCTAACTCCTCAATAGAAAGGGATGAGTCAGATTTCTCTTTTGAAAACACATGAGGATGTCGCCGAATCAATTTTTCTTTTTGCTCAGAAATCACATCTTGAATAGAAAATAATTGTTGTTTTTCTGCAATTTTCGCAGCAAAAAGAATCAAATAAAATACATCACCGAGCTCTTCAGACATATTTTTTGCATCATCTCGATCGATCGCTTCGACCACTTCATGAACCTCTTCTAAAAAATATTTTTGCAAAGAACGTAGTGTTTGTTGAGCGTCCCAAGGGCAACCTCCCGGCTCGATTAAGGTTGTCGTGATTTCTAGTAAATCATCCATCTCTTTCATTGAACACCTTTAATGTTTGAAATATTTTTTGTATTTGATTATAATACTATCGATATAAAAATATTCATAATTCTTGCAAAAAAGTATATTTTAAATCAATGAGGATTCATTCTATTTTCACCGGAATACAGGGGGTTTACAGATTCGTAACAGGCTCGTTACCGTCTATGGGCTCGGGAGTCAATAATCTAGCATCTCGAACATCTAGTGCTTTTAATGCCAATCCGCCGGCCGATCCCCCAGTAGAAAATAGACCTCCTCGCCCTGCCGATCCGCCTACGCCTCTCATCAATCGTGTTACAGCGCCTAAACATTACAAACAATCGATGGCACAACTTGCGAAGAAGCTCGATACATCGCCCGAGAGCGCTATTACGGAAAAAAATCTCAACTTCACTCCATTATGGCAGACTTTTACAGATCTTGTATCGAGAAGAGCGATCGTGGTCTTAGCGAATTCATTCACCGGAACGGTCCTTAGTGAATCGAAAATATTGAGCACGATCAATGCCATCGATCGCTCTACTACCCCAGACATGCCCGGTATTTCTCTTTGGGAAGCGTATCAAATTGAAGTCTTTGAAAAATATCCAAAATTCACAGGCTCCCTTCTTGCGAAAACAGGGCAGTATATCTTGTATGCTTGGCGCTATTGTGTCGCTTGGACCATTTTCCACTTTGCAGCCCCTATTTGCAAAATCACCATTGAAGAATTCTTCAACAATATTGATAAAGCGCGTCAAATGCGACTCGAAGTCAGCAAAGGAAAAAAACTTAGCAAAGAATCTTCTGCAGAAAAAGCAGAGGCGATTGATCAAATTGATCTGTGCATAACCAAGGTACTCGAAGGAGTTAAAGACCATTACCTACAAACCTTAGAAAACTTGGAACAGTTTAAAACGGCTACCGATACCCATGGGGACTTTGATGCTTTTGTGCAAAAGCGTTTACAAACCATTAAAGGAACGCCGAGAAAAGAGCTGATCAAAAAACTCTCCAATGCTATTGCAAAATTTTTACCCGAGTTTTCTTTCTGGTCGAAATGGAACAACAGTCCACAACTTTTCAAAAGAATCATTGGTTTTTTAATGAGACTGCTCGAATACATCCCTATGTCCATATTGCGTTACATTTTTAGAGTGTGGGTATTACCAGGACTTGTGGAACAAGGATTGGAGATCGGAGTCAATAAAGCAAAAACCACTCCAGCTCAAAGCGCCCTATTACAAACATTGACAAGGCTCATTCAAAACTTGGCTGAAAAAAGAGAGAATTACCTAAAACATAAAAATGTGCGCCGAGAAAGTGGCCAAACGTCCCCGACGACTTATCTAAAACAAGAACACCGCTTGCTGCTCAACACTATTGCCCAAAGCATGTCTTCATTCATTAACTCTTGGGATAGACGCTTTTCAAAAGCGGCTCTCAAATCAAAAACACCGAGCTGGCTAAAAGATATCCGTCGCAAGTCGGAAGAAGCGCCCGACATTCAACTACAAGGGTTAGCTTTACGTTGTGAAGACTTGATCACTCTCATTGTCAATCAACAGCAGGAGCAAAACATCTTTTCTCTGTTCACGCAGCTCCTCCTCCTCGTTTCTGACCCAGGAAATCTCAATACTCTTTGCTTCAACCTAGTTACCAATGTCACAGACTATTTAAAAAACACCGAAAAAGATGAACCTGCTATCGAGCAGGTGGAGTCTGATTGGAGTAAAGCGATGACAAGATTGACCGAGCTTACTCTCATGGAAAACCTAGTTCGACTATTAGGAACCTCTAAAAAAGAGAACAAAGAAATCACAGAACTCGATGAAATACTTGAAGGGGCAAAAAAACGTGCCTGCGCACAACTCGGATCTTTAGTAGGCAAGTATTTTGAACAGTTAAAAACCTTGATTTTAGACATCGGACCCAACATCACCTCGCTGCTCAATAACTTTCCTGAAATGTCTGATGACGGCGCTCCTGATCAGAAAATTTTGCAAATCAATCGACTTGTAGCGAACATCAATACCTATTTAGAATCGATTGATCGGTTTGTGCCTTATTTAGAAATTCCAAACACATTAGAAGGGCCTGTGACTGT
>JBCAXK010000078.1:0-2143 GCA_038534095.1 Chlamydiota bacterium
TGATCTGGAGTTGTGATCCCATACGCGACCCCGCCCTTGTTTACGGTAGCAACACAAATGCTATCTCGTTTCTCTTTGGATTGACTGTTCTGAGTAAAAAAGATCATTAATTCGATATTTTCGGTTGTAAACGGGTCATCAGCAAGATAGGTGCGGATGGCTTCCGTTTTGTTGATTTCCTCCAAAAAGATATCTGCAGCTTTCACGACGAGCTTTCTAGACGTAGGTAAATCGGCAGAATGATAACAATCAAAATATAGGCGCAATAATTCAATATCAAACATCATCTTCGCTCCTGTAACGGCTAGATAAAGGCCATATTCTTTCCGCAATCTTTTAGCCACTCTCCTCTCAATAGCGTCGACCAATTTCGACTCTTCGCTCCTTGGATCGTAGCGGCCAAAAAACAACAAAAGGAGGAAAAAGATGATGCCATAATAGTATAAGAACTTCATCGTATTGACCTTGTTTCAACTTGCCCATTGATGATCTCTGTTAAACACTCTTGAAAAGTGGGACTAGAAAGCGCGTGGTCAAAGGTAGGGGCGTTTTCATGTGCTTTTAGTACCTGTAACTCGTTCCCGTATTCCAACATACCGTAGATATCTAAATAACTCACAAAGTCACGCGTGCTAGTGTAGTTAAAAGATTTTTTACATAAATAATCTGGAATAATTTTTGCTGGTGCAACGGCACTAAAAATAACTTTTTGTTTTGCCTGTTTATCCAAACGTGAAAGCACATTGTATGCGTCTATATTGCCCTTGCTATGGGCTATGATTAAGAGGTATTTTTCAGGGTCGCTCTGCAAAGATTGCTGCACAGCACGTTCGAGAAATGGGCCTGCGTATCCATCGGGACCCAGGCTTACCCTAGCTCCTTCCAGCACATCCAGGCAGCCTGAAACAATCCGGTGATTTTTGTAACTCATGGGGTTATATACTACAGATATTTTAACGCCTTCTCCAAGATTACTGAGATAATTAGCACTTTCCCTAGCATCTTCTTCGGTATTATTGATCCCGTTGATGAAGATAATATTGCTGTAAAATTCTGATCGACGAGACCCTACTGTAAATGTTGTTGACTTAGATAAACCATCATCTGCAAGTTTTGCATAATAATTATTATTCGCGGCAATAGCCAGTTGTCTATACCTTGAAGGATGGAAATCCTCTAGAATTACAGACTTAATGCTGTTGTAGGCTTGAGAGGCAAATCTTCCATCAGGATCGGTGTAATTGATCGGATCTCCTAAGGCGTAGGAGTAGAGGCCTATGCAGATTGGATGACCCAAGGGATCGGGCTTAAGGAACTTTGCGGTTTTTGGGTCATAGTAGCGAGCTCCCATCCAAATGAACCCTGTAGGATCCTGAGCTTTTGAGCGCCAGGACAGAGCAAGAGCAAAAGAGCGTAAATCTTTGGGAGATTGAACATCAACGATTGGACCGTAAGCGGTAGGAAGCGTTTCGACAGGAGTCATATCCTTTGAGGTGATGAGTGCTTCTAGTTGACCGAGGCTATTGTATTTGAGAATGAAGTAATCTGATCCGCAAGAAACAGCGTCGCAAGCACTAGGACCGTAGAATTTCCAGTAGACCTTACTCCCGATTTTCACTCCAATTTCTTCAAACTCCTTTTCGGGATCGTAGAAAGTGGTTGTGATCGTCTCTTCGGAGTTTTGCGTGTAGTTTGTTTGAATTCTTCTTCCAAAAGGATCGTAGACTGCTTGCCAAGTAAAGTCGTGAGAAGAGACGTTGATCAGTTTTCCCCAGGGATCCCACTCAAGCGTTTTTTCCCCTTGGCGGGTGAGTTCTCCTGCGTTATTATACTCTTCCTCTATCAGCTCTCCCTTGATCATGACGCTCATAGGTCTACCAAAGGAGTCTATGTTTTCTATGTCTATTTGCAAGTGGGGTCCTTGTAGACAGAGACGGTTTTTTGAGGAAAACTCGTAGATTTCCTCTCCTGCGTAGTGAAGGGTGCCTCCAGGAAGATACCCAAAAGTTTTTTTCTGAGACGTAGAGTTGTAGTTCATGAGTTTTCCTGATTTGTCCCAAGCAAATCTTTCTAACGAGAAGCCGGTTAGGTCGAGGGTCTCTGTTCTTATGGGAAGGCCAGAAGGGGCGTAAAATAGGAGGAG
>JBCAXK010000079.1:0-2129 GCA_038534095.1 Chlamydiota bacterium
GGTTTCCAGCGTTTCCCTCTTCTTTATGCAAAGGATGGAGCGTACAGAACATCGTATCCCAAACGGGAAGCGCAATTTCTTCATTAGCCTGCTACATCGCAGCCCTTGTCACAACGTGTTTCTCTAGCTGCTTGGGGAAAAAGCCTACTAAGACGACAAATACCCATAGTACGCGCATCCATGTCACTCCTCCTCTTACCACTTCTATACCTACATCTCCTACTATTACAGAAATTCCTCATACGCCAAACGAGGAAAACGCTACGCCTGATACGCAGTCAAAGTCTGCCGAAGTAGCACAAAAGTCTTTTTTACCTGGATCACCTCAACGAGTCCGCAACAATACTGCTGAAACAGAAGAGGAGAAAGAAAGAGTTCAGAACAAAGTAGCTCCTCAAGAAAGGAGCGCGCTTGCAAAAAATTCGCCCAGAGAACAACAAGACGTTACCTCTTCTAAATCATCTCCGCTCCAGAGACAAGTGACGCAAGAAACCCCATCAAGCGCCTCTGAAAATAGCGCTCCTCTTTCGAAAACTCGTTTAGAAACTGCTAAGGGCAAAGCTCCCTCTCAAAAAAATCATCCGCTAGTAAAAACTGCAAAACAAAGTAAATTACCAATCTCTAATTTTTCCACTGTAGACTACTCTATCACCTTTGTCGCCCTTGGAGCTCTTATCATCTACTCTTTGGCCGATGCTGCAGAAAAAGAAACACCGGCTCCAACACCTCTTACCACAAAAATATCTTCTGACGCTACCGATAACTTAGGTGCCTTTAACAATAGTCCGTCCCTTTTTGGACGAAATAGTTTGATTGGGATAATTGGCCTCACAGCCTTAGGGATTGCAACCAATCTAGAGATTTACAAGCTAGAAAGGTATCTCAGCCCTCCTATACTCAATTGATTCTTTAGCGCAAAACTGTAAGAAAATAGAATCTGTAGCTTCTACTTTAGGGCGTGTCCTCATTGCAATTTACGCCAAATCATTGAGCAGGCAAGGTAGTTTCTACCCTTAAAGTTTTTTGCGAATTGTTCAAATTGAGTGGCAATATCACGAAAGCGTTTGAGGCTTGCAAATCCATTTTCGATGAAGTGGCTAAGTTTGTATCCATGAGATTCAAATTCTGTATGGTTTTTTGCTGCTCAATTTTCGAGGAATCATTCCAGCTTCTTTCGCCCGATTGCAACTAGATTCTGAATCATGTTTAGCATGTTTTATTTTTTTGACGATGCTATTAGCAATTTTTGCTTCACCGACCTTGAGCCCTGGTGATTTCAAAATCAACCAGGTTTCCATGCCCGCTTTTGATATAGGCTTGGTTGCCCGTGAAGGTCCAACCCTCTCTGCTTGCTCCATGCCGAGCTCCGCTCGCATCCTGATGAAGCGCAGAAACAAATTCTTTTGGGACAACTTCTTTCGGTAGATGCCGATTTTGAATCGATTTCTCCTCGTAGATCAAAAAAAACTCCCACGCCACTTTTTTCCTCCGATTCAACCGATGATACGCTGCTTTTAAAGCGCAAAGTTCTGAGGGGAATTCTTCCCAAGGGGCTCTCTTGCGCAATTTCCACAAAATGGCTTCGATAATTGCTCGATCCTTTGCTTAATCTTCGCAGCCATGCTTTTTCATAATGATTTGCACTGGTTCCCATATTGGATCGCTGAAAATTCTTCGAATGATTTATCAAATCTCTCTTCTGAAAAAAGAACCCTTTATGCAATTCCCAGAAACATCAAAAACTGCTTGATGGTAAAAATTAAGGAGACTCCTTAGAAAAAAATTCTTTTTGTTAAAAAGTATTTAACTGTTTCTTACCCTTCTACAAATAGATTCTAAATAACAAACAAACATATAAAAGCTTTTCTTGATTTATTTTAAATAAATATTACAGGATGTTAATATATGTAATTATTCTGTATAATATTTACACAAAATTTAATGTGTTTTAAAAAGGGGTTTATATGTCTGGATTACGATCAATTTCTTCCACACCTACATTTGTTCAAAATAGCGAACTGATGAAAAAGGAAACGTCTGCTCCCTCAAAATGGTTTCCAGCGTTTCCCTCTTCTTTATGCAAGGGATGGAGCGTACAGAACATCGTATCCCAAACGGGAAGCGCAATT
>JBCAXK010000080.1:0-1643 GCA_038534095.1 Chlamydiota bacterium
TTCATTTTTCGATGTTAACGAAAGTTTTGTAAGAACCCTCATGATATGGGGATATCTGTCACGAGCAGCACGAACGGAATCGATGCGTGATGCCCATCTTGTCACACACAGTTTCTTTAGCGTTAGAGATCCGGGATCGGAATGGACTTTAAGCTCTCTCCATCTGTTCAAAGATGACCCGAAGAAGCTAAATACTTCCCGAAGAACGGCAAAAAATTTCTCGTTCTCAGAAACAGAATCCACCGAGTCCTTTATAACTAAATTCAAGTTAAGACAACCACAGTGAACGAAAGGCACTGGGTTATCCACCATATCTTTAATCAATCTTTGTACACCTGCATGAATGCCACTCATGACATTAGCTCCATCATATCCCTGACCTCGAATCTGCGAAAAAGATAAACCAACACCTTCGAAAAAGTTTTTAGCTGTCGATGCTATACCTTCAGCCTTTGAATCCACTTTCTTGACAAACCCCAAAAAACTTTCAACTACAGTACATTCCTCGTCCTTAACCTGCACCCATCTAACAACAACACTTAGTTGATCAACTCGCATTATATCGCTTGTTGAATCCAAAATTACAGACCAAAAAGGAGCAGTGTTTATCTTTGCAACTAAAGACGAAGTTACTGCCTTTCCAAGGAGACCAATTAATTAATTTTGAATTTTAGCACTTAGATATTTTGTAGCTCTTGCTGGGAGGGCAATGACTTCGGATAGGACTTCGTCATACTGAGCAACCAGTGCCACCAACCCTAAAAAATTGCCACCTTCACAAGTACCATCAAACACTTCTTCCCTATGCCCCCTGAAAGCCAATGTTAGAGTTGCAAGTGTCAGGATGATGGATACGATTCTCTCAAGAACTTTGAACCAAAAGCTGGATTGTCTGCGTATTTCTCTCTCATTTTCTTCATCCAAAATCTTTCGAGATTTCCACCTGATATAGACAGCAGATGCCTCGATGTGAATAGACGATTTTTCGTGTCTTCTTATCTTCTCAAGCATATTGTGTGTTGAACCAGATACTCCATTGATCCATACCCTTTGATCATGGTTTTGTTTCAATCGATCTGCAAAAAGCCAGCAAACCTCACAGTAAGGCTTCCTCATTTCATTTGAATAGCACAACCACTCTCTAGGGACCTCGATGTATTCTACGAACTCGTGGTAGTATCTTGAACAGAAGTTTGTAACAAAATTTCCTGAGGAATCTTTATATTCATAAGGGCCCGATGGTCTGCAGGGTCCATGCATCAAAATCTCCCTTTTTAACGCTGCATCGTTGATAGTCTCGGTAAAATGGCCCCTAGTTGTAGGATACTTTCGAGAGATATCAAAATCGAATTTGGGCTTTTCCTTTCTGCTTGCACTTGCAGACTCTGAATTTACAGGATTCACTGAGGTAAGGTTTTCTGTAATAACGCATTTGTCGCTCTTCTCTTCAACATCAGATGCTATAAAGTCGACCGGCTGTTGTTGCTCTTCCAGTGATACTTCAGTAGAATTTGACTCGATTGCTGAAGTTGTTGGTACGGAATTGTCCTTATTCTGACTAGTTGGACCTTGTTTTGAGAAAAAAGTGGACATTTTCATTGTATTTGATATTGCTTCTTCGATTTTACGTTTTTTCTCAGGCC
>JBCAXK010000081.1:0-1095 GCA_038534095.1 Chlamydiota bacterium
CCGTTCAATTTCCTGAATGAATAAGCCCCCCAATTTCCCAAGTAATGATGGAACGGATTAGAGAAAACAGACGTCGACACGTATCGTGAGTGGGGGCTCTAAAAGAACCATCGATCAACAAGGCGTTCCGATAAAAACAAACGGAGTGGAAAATGGGGATCCCTTGGAGAGAAAGCAGTTCTTTAGCTCCTCTGCAATCTGATCTAAGATTGCTGTTTTCCCAAGAGAAATCGTTTGGTTTGTCTCTTTCTGGAGCTTGCGCATCTTACTCTCTAATTTAGGATCAGAGGCAAAATCCAAAAGATACAGAGCTTCCTCATCGGCGATTGCTACCATTTCTCCCATAGGAGTGCTCAGCGTAGAAGAGCGTAGAAAAATCGCTCAAAACGGAAAATACCTTTGTAACCCCCTTAAGAATCGATACTTCTTTGACGCAAGACGAAAAATGATAGATACAACTAAGAGAGGTAACTAGCAGATGTCGGATGATTGTGCGGTCAAATTTTTTCTATTGTGCTTTTACTTGCACCTGACACGTTTCTGTAGATTTTTTGTAGCCTATGTTATAATTATTTCTGAAACAGGTATTTCTAGGAATTTTTATTCCTATGTACTCTTGTTAAATTCTAATTTTTTATTATTAGAATCCCCCAAATGTATGAGGAATTTTCGATACTATGGCAACTATACCACCGGTAACTACACCAACGGCAACTGTGCCATTGGCAACCGTGCCACCAGATAAGCCAGAAGATAAGACAGCAGATTGTAAGACATCGGAGTTCATGGCTTACTTCCGGATCAATGAAACTTTGAAGCACAAGGAAGAAAAAGCAACCATGGAATGTGCCTACAGTCTTCTACTGACTGGCGTTGCTACGATAGGAGCGATCACCTCTCTTGCTTGCCTTTCAGGTACCGTTGCTATCTGTGTTGCTACCCCTTTAGGAATCCTAGCTATGGGCTTTGCCGCAACAGCTTACAAACATCTTTGTCTAGCTATCACTGCTAAAGAGCACCGGCTTACCTCAAAGATCATTTATAAAGCGATGAAAAAGGATTCCCCTTTTACAAACCGCGAAAAAATAGAGATAG
>JBCAXK010000082.1:0-947 GCA_038534095.1 Chlamydiota bacterium
TCGCGTATTCGCCATGAGATGCAAGCGTTCATTGGCCTGAGATTGTACCGAGAGGAAAGCAATACTTACTTTGGTATTTTTGGACACGATCCGCGATTCGCTGACCATGAGACAAAGTTTCATCCGGCGTACATGCAAATGGTTGGAGGCGTTATCAAGTCGCTACCTGAACATAACAGACATTGGACTCCAAAAGAGTCTGAGTAGTTTAACCCTATAGGAGATAGAGAGATGACAGAGAAAGAAGAACATAGAATTAGAGATGTTGCTTTCAAGTGTGAAAATGACTTTAAGCGATGGAAATGGAAATTAATCAGGGCGTATTTAAAAAGGCTTTTTGCCCTATTACTTACCAGAGATAAAGGTGTTATATACGCAGCCTTTATGATGGAAGTGCAAAAGTCAGACGGTTTTGAAAAGCTAAACGAAAGATACCAGTCAAAGATTTACGAAGCTTAGGAGATAGAGAGATGGAATACATAGCACTATGGACGGCGATTGTTTTTGTTTGGTGTGGCATTGAGTATTTATTGAAGAGGTGGAGAGATGGCAAAAGAAGGACTAATAAGGTCTAATACGCTGGTGGAGGACTTGCAGTTATTCGTTAGTCAGGTTCATGACCACTTTGACCACAACGAAAAGCCGCTTAACTGGAAGATAACAGACCGTCGATCACTTTCTGCCAATGCTCAGGTTTGGGTTTGGGCTAAGCAGGTTGCTGAACAGCAAGGAGAGGATGTTAAGACCGCTTACGCTAGGATGAAACGAGACCACGCGCTTCCTATTATTTTGGCTGACGTTGAGCACGGCAAGATGGTTGATTGGATGCTAAAGCAATTCAAGTTCTATCAGCGAACTGATGAGCAGCAATTGAAAATCATAGACGGCATAGAAGTGACGAGACACTTCTCAACAAAGCAGCACAATTCATTTAGGTATAGCGTGCA
>JBCAXK010000083.1:0-271 GCA_038534095.1 Chlamydiota bacterium
AGCAGAGCCCGAAAGGGGTCCAATTGTTTTTACTTATGTTTTTTTGTGTAGGAAGGGGTTTCAATTTACAGACAGTTTTTTGACCTTGAAAATGTTTTATCCCCCGGAGGGACTCTGCAGAGCAGAGCCCGAAAGGGGTCCAATTGTTTTTACTTATGTTTTTTTGTGTAGGAAGGGGTTTCAATTTACAGGCGGTTTTTTGACCTTGAAAATGTTTTATCCCCCGGAGGGACTCTGCAGAGCAGAGCCCGAAAGGGGTCCAATTGTTTTT
>JBCAXK010000083.1:371-615 GCA_038534095.1 Chlamydiota bacterium
ACTTATGTTTTATTTTGGTGTAGGAGGGGGTTTCAATTTACAGACAGTTTTTTGACCTTGAAAATGTTTTATCCCCCGGAGGGACTCTGCAGAGCAGAGCCCGAAAGGGGTCCAATTGTTTTTACTTATGTTTTTTTGTGTAGGAAGGGGTTTCAATTTACAGGCGGTTTTTTGACCTTGAAAATGTTTTATCCCCCGGAGGGACTCTGCAGAGCAGAGCCCGAAAGGGGTCCAATTGTTTTTA
>JBCAXK010000083.1:714-817 GCA_038534095.1 Chlamydiota bacterium
ACTTATGTTTTATTTTGGTGTAGGAGGGGGTTTCAATTTACAGACAGTTTTTTGACCTTGAAAATGTTTTATCCCCCGGAGGGACTCTGCAGAGCAGAGCCCG
>JBCAXK010000084.1:0-602 GCA_038534095.1 Chlamydiota bacterium
ATTTGGACCTACAGAAAAGGTAGCATCCATCATCGAGGCTCCCGAAACGACCTCGAAGGTGCCATCACTTACAAGAACATCTCCTGTGTATAGAGTATCGGGATTTGTGAGGCTCACTGTACCAGGACCCTCTTTCACAATAGAAGAGCCCCCTGTAAATGTTCCCCCAGAGGTGAAAGTCACCCCGTCAGAAGTAGTAAACGTATTTGTTCCATTCAAGGTAAAATCCCTTGCTGAAGTAAACGAAGTGTTCGCATCAAATGTCGTGCCATCGGCTAAATTGATCGGGCTGCCATCTCCTAAACCACCGGTAGATAGCGGACATGCCTTTGCTGTCGACGGCGCTCTTACAGGAACAGGCGCCTTGACCAAAGAAGGCGATGGCACCCTAACCTTAGGGCCTACTTCTGGAGCAAGCTATACAGCGCCAATTGACCTGCAAGGAGGAACCCTATCTACCGGTGCTTTAGGAGATGGCAGCCCGATCAATTTAGCCGATGGGAGCAATTTTGCGGCGACCTCTTCATTCCGTTTAGCGCGCGACTTTACGTTAAACGGAGCCCATACACTGACGGTGTCTGATGGGGTAAATTTCACCTCTT
>JBCAXK010000085.1:0-595 GCA_038534095.1 Chlamydiota bacterium
ACTATATCCGTTTCTTTGAACTCTTTGGATCGTTTGGCTACGATTATCTTCATCAGGGAAAGTATGTAGAAGAGGGAGCAAACTCTTTGGATTTAGAGCTTTTTGCAAGGGATGATCATTATCTTAGATCGGAACTGGGGGGTAGATTGAAAACCGATTTTGCTCTAACGGGAACCCGCTGGCAGTTTTTTACCGGCGCTAGCTGGGTGTATAAAACGCCCCTACAAAACGGAAACTACCTTTCCAAGTTTGTAGATTTTAGCGCAAGTAGTGAGGTTCTCGACGTGTGCACGTTTGATAAAAGCATCTCATTGATCTCTCCAGAAGGAGGTGTAGAGTACCTAGGAGACTTTGCTACCTTTTCTCTTATCTATCAAGGGGAGTTTGGTCAAGATTATTCTACTAACCAAGTAGCTCTCAAAGCTTCTTTTCAGTACTAAGTTGCAGTAGGAATGGATCTTGATGGAAAATGGTTTCCATCGGTTATTCGAGAACTTGCCCAAAAAAAGCTCGCTCTCATCATAGAAAGAAATACGCGGCTCTTTTCGTCTTTACGGTTTTTCTAACCAATCGATCATCAATGCCATTCTATTTG
>JBCAXK010000086.1:0-525 GCA_038534095.1 Chlamydiota bacterium
CCCTTTTACAAACCGCAGTTTGTAAAAGGGGAATCCTTTTTCATCGCTTTATAAATGATCTTTGAGGTAAGCCGGTGATTTTTAGCAGTGATAGCTAGACAAAGATGTTTGTAAGTTATCGCGGCAAAGGCTGTAGCTAGGATTCCTAAAGGGATAGCAACACAGATAGCAACAGTACCTGAAAGGCAAGCAAGAGGGGTAATGGCTCCTATCGTAGCAGCGCAAGTCAGTAGAAGGCTGTAGGCGCATTCCATGGTTGCTTGTTCTTCCCTGTGCTTAAAAGTGTCATTGACCCAGAAGTAAGCCATGAACTTTGCTGTCTTATAATCTATTGTATTATCGTCTGTCTTATCTGGTGGTGTAGTTGTCGCTGGTTTAGTTTCGGCTTTATAATCCTGAAGAAATTTTTTTGTGAGATCGTCAAGTTCGCCAATAATTTTGTTACAATCTATCTCTATTTTTTCGCGGTTTGTAAAAAGGGAATCCTTTTTCATCGCTTTATAAATGATCTTTGAGGTAAGCCGG
>JBCAXK010000087.1:0-505 GCA_038534095.1 Chlamydiota bacterium
ATCCTGAAGATTTTGAATCTTCTATTATTCGATGGCTTGAAAAACTTCGAGAGAAAAATGGTCATCATCAAAGGGTGATCGCTTTAGATGGTAAAGCTCTTCGAGGGTTTTCTTGGAAGGTTGGAGAGCAAAAGCTCCATATTCTTAATGCATGGGATTGTACGGAACAAAAGTTTGCGGGGCAGTTGTCGATTGATTCTAAAACAAATGAAATCTCTGCAGCCCCCAAATTATTAAAAAAATTGCACTTAGAAAAAACCGTCATCACAGTCGATGCCATGATGACCCAAACAGAAATTGCAGCCGCAATTATTGACCAAGGTGGAGAATACTTTATGGCATTAAAAGGGAACCAAGGGGGACTTTTTGAAGATGTTCAACTGTATTTTTCTGACGTAGAGCTAGGAATGAGCAGCTGGAGAACCCTGGAAAAAAACAGGGGAAAAGTGGAGGTGAGAAAGGGAACCAAAGCAAAGGCATCCTGGATAGAACAAAAGAAAAAATG